>JAHEGB010000006.1 GCA_024645175.1 Microbacteriaceae bacterium | reverse complement strand
GTGTGGCTTAGAGGTTCTTGTAAACCTCACGCATAAGCGCGGCGGTCTCGCTAGGAGTCTTGCCGACCTTTACGCCTGCAGCCTCGAATGCCTCTTTCTTTGCCTGTGCGGTTCCGGCTGAACCAGAAACGATTGCACCTGCGTGACCCATAGTCTTGCCCTCTGGAGCGGTGAAGCCCGCAACATAAGCAACGACTGGCTTGGTTACGTGCTTCTTGATGTAGTCAGCAGCCTTCTCTTCAGAGTCGCCACCGATCTCACCAATAAGAACGATTGCCTTGGTCTCTGGGTCAGCTTCGAAAGCTGCGAGTGCATCGATGTGAGTGGTTCCGATAACCGGGTCTCCACCAATACCGATTGCAGTTGACATGCCGATGTCGCGAAGCTCAAACATCATTTGGTAAGTCAGGGTTCCTGACTTTGAAACCAAACCGATTGGGCCAGGGCCGGTGATGTCGCTTGGAGTGATTCCCGCGTTTGATTTTCCGGGGCTGATGATGCCTGGGCAGTTTGGGCCGATCAGACGAGTCTTGAGACCCTTCTCTACGTTGTATGCCCAAGCCGAAGCTGAGTCGTGAACCGGAATGCCCTCGGTGATTGCAACCGCTAGAGGAATCTCTGCGTCGATTGCTTCAACGATTGCTGCCTTTGCGAATGCAGGTGGCACAAAAATAACGCTGACGTTTGCACCGGTTGCAGCCATTGCCTCGGCAACGGTTCCGAACACTGGCAAAGAGGTTCCGTCGATCTCAACGGTCTCGCCAGCCTTGCGTGGGTTTACTCCACCAACAATGTTTGAGCCACCCTTGAGCATGCGGGCAGTGTGCTTCATGCCCTCACTGCCGGTCATGCCCTGAACGATGATTCGAGAGTTTTCGTTTAGAAAAATAGCCATTTTGTTTTCGTCTCTCGCTTACTTGTTTGCCAACTCAGCGGCCTTGTCGGCAGCTTCATCCATGGTCTCGACAACGGTCACTAGCGGGTGGGCATATTCAGCAAGGATGCGGCGACCCTCGTTGACGTTGTTGCCGTCAAGGCGCACAACGAGTGGCTTGGTCGCGGTTGCACCCAGGGTGTTTAGCGCGCCAACGATTCCGTTTGCAACTGCGTCACAGGCGGTGATTCCACCGAAGACGTTTACGAAAACGCTCTTCACCTGTGGGTCGCCAAGAATAACGTCTAGACCAGCGGCCATAACCTCAGCTGAGGCACCGCCACCGATGTCTAAGAAGTTTGCTGGGCGAACGCCGCCGTGCTTCTCGCCTGCATACGCAACGACGTCAAGGGTCGACATAACTAGACCTGCACCGTTGCCAATGATTCCAACCTGGCCGTCTAGCTTCACGTAGTTGAGGTCCATGGCCTTAGCCTTTGCCTCTAGTGGGTCTAGGTCGTCGCGCTGAAGGTCGTCGCGGTCGTTGTGCCTGAACTCTGCGTTCTCGTCTAGCGAGACCTTGCCATCGAGAGCAAGAATCTGACCATCGGTGGTTAGCACGAGAGGGTTGACCTCAACGAGGGTTGCGTCTTCTTCAACGAAAACTTTGTAAAGAGTTACGAAGACGTCTGCAACCTTGTCTGCTAGGTCGTCGCCGAAGCCACCGGCCTTTGCAATCTCAAGTGCCTTTGCCTTGTCGATGCCCTTGACGGCGTCAACAGCAATCTTGGCTAGTGCCTCTGGGCGCTCTTCTGCGAGCTGCTCGATTTCCATTCCACCCTCGACGCTGCAAAGCGACAAGAAGGTGCGGTTTGATCTGTCTAGCAACACCGAGAAATAAAACTCTTTGTCGATGCTCGCACCCTGCGCGATCATTACGCGCTTGACTACGTGGCCCTTGATGTCGAGACCCAAAATCTTCTCGGCTGCCTCTTTTGCCTCTTCTGGGCTCTTGGCAACTTTCACACCGCCTGCTTTGCCTCGGCCACCGGTCTTAACCTGAGCCTTGACGACAACTACTCCACCGATCTTGGCGGCTGCTGCCTCTGCTTCTTCTGGGGTGTCTGCAACGAGTCCCTGTAGCACTGGAACTCCGTGACGCTCGAACATATCGCGCGCCTGATATTCAAATAAATCCAATTGATTTTCCGTTCAAATTGCGGCCAACTCGACCAAGTTTAGCCGAGCGAACCCACCCCTAGGCCCAAGCGGGTCTCGAGCCGAGCCTTGCTTTCGGCAGGGTCAAAGGTTCGCTTCGGTGGCCCCGTCTGGCCAAGAAACTATGCAAACTTTGTTGCCAGACCGGTCGGCCAAGATCCAGTAACCAGGCGCATTTGAATCATCGACCAAGCGCCCACCGGCAGCCAATGCCGCCTCGACTCGAGCTTTGGCCTGTGTCTTAGAAACTGAGACGTCGACGTGCATGGCATGAGCCAATGGCTTGGCCGCGTCGAGCGGCTGCATCCACACGCTAGAACCGGTGCCTAACAGATCAAGGGCATGCCCGTCGATTATGCGGTCATAGCCCAGAGCCGCCTGCCAAAACTTCGAGTCAATGGCTTCAGGTTTGGCAGAAATCGCAATCTGAACTTCTTGAATGCGGTTTGGCTCAGCCACCGCACCATGTGTCTTCGCCGCGCTCGAAACCGCTCGGGCAAGGTCGACGTGTTGAGGTTCGATATTCCAGATTTCTCTGGTGAGCCGAATGGTCACTAGATTGCTGGTGATGCTGATCTGGGTCAGTTTCGCATCGAGGTTAGCCACCTGCGAAAAAGCTTGCGCGAGACCTGCGGCATCTGAGAGCGACTTGACTCGATAGACGGCGGTCGGGCCACCATGAAGCACGGCCCAGTCGTTCAGGCCCTCTGCCTTGAGAAAGGCTTTCCAACCGTCTTCACTCATTTCGCCCCTAAAGCTTGGTTATTGGAGCGACTCGCACAAGCAAGCGCTTCTTGGCTCCCCCGACAAATATAACCTCGGCGGTCTGCTTTGGCGGCTCACCCGAGACGTCGATTACGCGGCCCTGACCGAAGTCCGAGTGCTCGATCTTGTCGCCGACCACCAGGGTCAGGTCGCCGTTGTCGCGAACCGAACTGATAGCGCCCTTCCATTCGGTGCGCGGCTTCTCTTTGCGCTCACCTGATTCGTAGCCAACCGAGCGGGCAATCGAACCGGTGTAACCGCTCGAGCCGAGCCCGCGGTTTGCGCCAGACTCGCGCCAGTCGATTAAGCCGTCAGGAATCTCGCTCAAGAAACGACTTGGCACTGAGCTCTCTGACTCGCCAAACGTAGTTCTCTGCATTGCAAGCGAGATGTGCAGCTTCTTTTTTGCACGAGTGATTCCCACATAGAAGAGTCTGCGTTCTTCTGCGATGCCGCCTGGTACCAAGAACGACATCTTGTGCGGCAGCAGTGACTCTTCGATTCCGGTCAGGAACACAGCGTCATATTCGAGACCCTTTGCGGTGTGCAGGGTCATGAGCGAGACGGTTCCTGATTCGTCATCGATGTCGTCTGCAGCAGCGACGAGAGCAACTTCGTTCAAGAAGTCTGGCAGGCGACCCTCTGGGTTGTTGCGCTGAAATTCTTTTGCAACAGAAACTAATTCTTCGAGGTTCTCAACGCGTGCTTCGTCTTGCGGGTCGCGTGAATTCTTGAGCGACTCGAGCAAACCGCTCTTGTCTAGAACACCGCGCAAGATCGAGTCGACCGTGTCGGTTGCCATCTTGATTTCGAATTCTTCGATCAAAGCATTTAGCGAACTAATTGCGCCGGCAATCTTTGGCCCGAAACCAAGGTCGCTTGAATAAGCGAGTGACTCGCGAACCGAAAGCTTGTTGCGCTCGGCGAATGCAGCAATTGCGGTCTCACTCGCATCGCCGATGCCGCGCTTTGGCACGTTCAAGATTCGGCGTACCGCAAGGTCGTCTTTCGGGTTGCTGATTGAGACCAGGTAGCCGAAGGCATCCTTGATTTCTTGGCGCTCATAGAACTTGGTGCCACCGACCACTCGGTATGGCAGGCCGGCGCGAATGAAGATTTCTTCAAGGGCACGGGTCTGAGCGTTGGTGCGGTAGAACACAGCAATGTCGCGGTAGTTGATGCCACCGTCTCGGTGCAGGTCGCCGATTTCGTCAGCAATGAACTGGGCCTCGTCATGGGCCGAGTAGCCCGTGTAGCCAACGATTTTGTCGCCGTCGCCGCTGTCTGTCCAGAGGTTTTTGTTTGGACGATCGAAGTTGTTGCCGATGACCGCGTTAGCCGCACTCAAGATGTTCTGGGTCGAGCGATAGTTCTGCTCGAGCAAAATCGTCTTTGCACCCGCAAAGTCTTTTTCGAATTCGCTGATGTTGCGAATGTCGGCACCACGGAACGCATAGATCGACTGGTCGCTGTCACCAACAACGGTTAGCGAAGCTGGTTCGAGAATTGCGCCGGTGCGCTGATCGACTACCTGGTGTTCGCCAGGCAGCGGTTTGGTCAATTCGCGAATGAGCGAGTACTGAGCGTGGTTGGTGTCTTGATATTCGTCGACAAGAATGTGGCGAAACTTCTTCTGATAGACGGCGGCAACATCAGGAAACGCCCTGAACAAATAAACGGTCTCGCCGATTAGGTCGTCAAAGTCGAACGCATTGTTGCGACGAAGTTCACCCTGGTATTGCAAGAACAACTCTGCGATTGCGCGAGCCTTTGGGTCGCTTGTGTCGATGTTGCGCGCAAAAGTTTCGGCGTCGCTCAGCTCGTTCTTGGCGTTTGAGATTGCGGAGGCAACGGCCGCAGGAGTTAGTCCGTGAACATCTGCGCCAGAGTCTTTGATTAGACGCTTGAGAATTGCTCGCGAGTCACCGCTGTCATAGATAGTGAAGTTCTGGTCATGCCCTAGGCGCTCGCTCTCGCGACGAAGAATTGCAACACAGGCAGAGTGAAAGGTTTTGATCCACATGCCTTCGGCGCCTTCACCGAGCAGGTGACGCACACGCTCGCGCATTTCGGCGGCGGCCTTGTTGGTGAAGGTGATTGCCAAAATCTGGCTTGGCCAGGCTTCTTTATTGGCAAGCAGGTGGGCAATTCGGTGGGTCAAAACCCTGGTCTTGCCCGAACCAGCGCCGGCCACGATCAACAGGGCCGGGCCTCGGTGCTCTACAGCGGCGCGCTGCTGCGGGTTTAGCCCCTCGACCAGCTTCGAGCTGTCGTTTGGCACCGAGAAGAGTTCGAGATCAGACATAACCAAGCAATCTTAGAAGTAGGTGCAGACAGTCTGCGCCGAGGGTGTTTGAGCCAATTCTTAGTTGGCGAGAAACTGCTCGAGTGAATCGAGGTAGTTGCTCATGCCCTGTCGAGTCATCTCGATTTGAGCCTCAGGCATCTCGCCATATTGAGCCCAGCGCACGAATGACTTGTCGCCACGATCTTCGAATTCGATTTTCACGATGTGAAACGGTGTGCTTTCATCGCGCTCTTCGAATTCATGCAAGTTCACGGTGTAGTGCATGGTGTGCTCAAGATATTTCTTAGGCTCAACGGCGGTGTAGCGACCATAGAAGCAGTGCACACTGCCATCCATCGGCACCTCAATTGCGCACTGCCACTTGCCGTCGACGTGAGCTTCAGAAAGAGTCGCACCGGCAAGGGCGTTCAACATGGTCGGGTGATACCAAGCTTGAAGCGCATCGGTGTCGGTGAATGCGTGCCAAAGTGTGTCGATTGAAACTGCAACTTCGCGCTCAACCGAATAAAGAAAGTCGTGCTTCACGGTTACTCCCACTCGATGGTGCCAGGCGGCTTTGATGTCACATCGAGCACGACGCGGTTGACTCCGGCAACCTCATTTGTGATGCGGTTCGAAATCTTGGCGAGCAAGTCGTAAGGCAGGCGAGTCCAGTCAGCAGTCATTGCGTCTTCACTCGAAACCGGGCGAAGCACAATTGGGTGACCATATGAACGGCCGTCGCCCTGAACTCCTACCGATCGAACATCTGCGAGAAGAACAACCGGGCACTGCCAAATTTCGCCGTCGAGACCAGCAGCCGAAAGTTCTTCGCGAACAATTGCGTCGGCCTTGCGAAGCAGGTCGAGACGCTCTTTGTTGACGGCACCGACGATGCGAATGCCGAGGCCTGGCCCCGGAAACGGCTGGCGCTGAACGATCTCGTGTGGCAATCCGAGTTCGGCACCGATGGCGCGAACCTCATCTTTGAACAGCGTGCGAAGCGGCTCGACCAGCTCGAACTGCAGGTCGTCAGGCAAGCCACCAACGTTGTGGTGGCTCTTGATGCCAGCTGTGACGCCGCCGCCAGACTCGACTACGTCTGGGTAGAGCGTGCCCTGAACCAAGAACTTGATTGGGCGGTTGTCTGCCTTGGCCTCTGCAATCAGCGCGGCCTGAGCCTCTTCGAAGGTGCGAATGAACTCGCGACCGATGATCTTGCGCTTGGTCTCTGGGTCTGTAACACCCTCGAGCGCGTCTAAGAACTTCTGCTCTGCGTCGACGACAACCAGACGAATTCCGGTGGCTGCAACATAGTCGCGCTCAACCTGCTCGGCCTCGTCTTGGCGAAGCAATCCGTGGTTTACGAAAACGCAAATCAACTGGTCGCCGACGGCCTTGTGCACGAGTGCCGCTGCAACCGCAGAGTCGACACCGCCGCTCAAACCACAGATGACGCGATCGCTGCCAACTTGCGCGCGAATCTTTTCGACCTGCTCTGCAATCACGTTGCCTGAGTTCCAGGTTGCCGCAATGCCGGCTGCGTTATGCAAGAAGTTTTCGAGAACGTTCTGACCAAACTGCGAGTGCTTAACCTCTGGGTGCCACTGCACTCCATAGATTTTCTTTTCGCTGTTTGCAAAAGCTGCAACCGGAGTCGTGTCTGTCGAAGCGAGAACTTCGAATCCTTCTGGCGCTTGCATGACCTGGTCGCCGTGTGACATCCAGCAAATTTGCTCGGATGGCTGGCCCGCAAGAATTTCGCCACCAGCGGTTACGCGAAGTTGGGTTGCACCATATTCTTTTTTGCCAGTTGCATCGACGCGACCGCCGAGTGCGTTTGCCAAAGTTTGAAAGCCGTAGCAAATTCCGAGAACTGGAATTCCAAGTTCGAGAATGCCCTTGTCGAGCTGCGGTGAACCTTCTTCATAAACCGAAGATGGGCCACCAGAAAGAATGATTGCAAGCGGGTTCTTGGCTGCAACCTCTGCTGCGGTGATGTTGTGGTGAACGATCTCGCTATAGACGCTCGCCTCGCGAACGCGACGAGCAATTAGCTGCGCGTACTGCGCGCCAAAGTCGACAACCAATACCGGACGATTCATTACTTTGCCTCGCTCTTCTGATTCCAACCTTCGGCAACCTTGGCGAAGTAACGCTCTGTAAAGAATGAAAGGAATGGCACGACTCCACCGGCGGCAATAATCAAGAACTTGCCGATGCCCCAGCGCAGCTGAGTCCAGAGCCTAAAGTCTGCATAAAGGTATGCCACATAAAGCCATCCGTGAACAATCAGCGAGATGGTTGTGAAGCTGAAGCCCTGAGTCGGAAACCCGACTCGCTCGCCGGTGCCTGGGTCAACCGAGAACTGGGCTAGAGCCACGAGCCCCTCTGGGCCGGCGATCCACAGGTCTGAGCTGATGGTCAGGCGAAGGGCATAGAGCACCGAAATCAGCAGCAAGAAAAGGCCGGTCACATAAGAGGTGACCTTATAAATTTGCAGCGACTTGGCTAGTTCTGGGGTGGTCGACATTGCTCTAGTTTAACCTCTCGGCATCGAGGGCATCTTTGACTGTTCTGCCCCACAAGAACACCGCGAAGCCCGCGAACAAAACCCACTCGGCAGCATAGAAAGCACTGAGCCAGTTAATCGCCGGTGCCGGGTGCAGCACGGCCGAGATGTCTGCAAGCTTTAGCGAATAGTTTGCGGCGAAACCCTTGACCACTAAGAAGTCGTTATAACTTGCAAGCGGCTTGTCTGGTGAATAGAGGTTAAGCAACTGCGCAATCGAAACACTCTTGAGCAGGTATGGCTTGTCGGCATCAACTTTTTCTGGCGCTTCTGTTGGCAACCAACTGCCGATGGTCGGCATGAACGCCTGTGCGATCGCCGCGTTTTGCAATTCGAATCGAACTGCTTCGACCTTCAACAGCGAATCGCTTTGACCGAGTGCAAGCGTTAGCGACTTGCCGCTTTTGTCTTTCGAATTTGCAATTAGCCAGAAGACTTGTTTTTGGTCTTGAACGCGACCTTCGACGATATAAATATTCTTCTGGTCGAGCATTGTTTCGACGGTGACCGTCTGCTGAATCTCTTCGACGGTTTGGTCTTTGGTGAAGCTGCGTTCGAGCTGCCACTGGCCGAGCCAGGCGAATGCCGATGCCGCAAGAAGTGCGAGCAAGAGACCTGCGACGTATTTTGGGCGAACGGCAACGCGCCAAAAACTAAGCCGCGTGGCTTTGTTCTGAAGCGATGCCATCGAAATTACTGAGCGTCGTATGGAGCGACGACAACCTCAACACGCTGAAACTCTTTGAGGTCGCTATAGCCGGTGGTCGCCATCGCGCGGCGAAGTGCGCCAACCACGTTTGTGGTTCCGTCTGCAGAACTCGATGGGCCGTGCAAGATCGTCTCTAGCGAGCCGACCGTGCCAACCTCAACCTTTGCGCCACGAGGCAGCTCTTCGTGAAAAGCCTCTTGGCCCCAGTGCCAGCCCTGGCCTGGCGCTTCTTCGGCGCGAGCCAAAATCGAGCCGAGCATTACGGCGTCTGCGCCGCAGGCAATTGCCTTGACGATGTCGCCAGAGGTGCCGAGGCCGCCGTCTGCGATCACGTGAACATAGCGGCCGCCAGACTCATCCATGTAGTCACGACGAGCACCGGCAACGTCTGCAACCGCGGTAGCCATTGGGGCGTGAATGCCGACCACCTTGCGGGTTGTCGAGGCGCGACCGCCACCAAAACCAACGAGCACGCCGGCGGCACCGGTGCGCATTAGGTGAAGGGCCGAAGTGTAGGTCGAGGCTCCGCCAACGATTACCGGAACATCTAGTTCATAAATGAACTGCTTCAGGTTCAGCGGCTCTGCCTGCTTCGAAACGTGCTCTGCCGAAACGTTGGTTCCGCGAATCACGAAGATGTCGACGCCGGCCTTGACCACGGTCTGATAAAACTCTGCGGTGCGCTGCGGCGAAAGTGCACCGGCTACGGTTACGCCTGCTGCGCGAACTTCTGCGATGCGATCACGGATAAGTTCTGCCTTGATTGGCTCTGCATAAATTTCTTGCATGCGCGCAGTCGCACGGTCTGCTGGCAACTTTGCGATTTCATTTAGCTGCTGCGATGGGTCTTCGTAGCGAGTCCAGAGACCTTCGAGATCTAGAACACCGAGACCACCGAGCTTGCCAATTGCGATTGCTGTCGCGGGTGAAACGGCGCTGTCCATCGGTGCAGATACAACCGGAAGATCGAACTTGTATGCGTCGATGTTCCAAGTGGTTGAAACATCTTGCGGGTCGCGAGTGCGTCGTGATGGCACAACCGCAACGTCGTCAAAGGCCCAAGCGCGACGGCCGCGTTTGCCCGCGCCAATTTCGATTTCGGTCATTTAGTTTTCCTTTGCAAAAAGTTTTTAGCGAGTGCCGTAGTTAGGCGCTTCGACGGTCATCTGAATGTCGTGCGGGTGTGACTCTTTCAAACCGGCGGCGGTGATGCGAACGAACTTTCCGCGAGCTTGCAATTCTGGAATCGTCTCTGCTCCGACATAACCCATCGATGCGCGAAGGCCACCGATTAGCTGATGAGTCACGGCAGCGATTGAACCGCGGTAAGGCACGCGACCTTCGATGCCCTCAGGCACCAACTTGTCTTCGCGAAGAACATCGTCTTGAAAATAACGGTCTTTCGAGTAGCTCTTGGCCTGGCCGCGAGACTGCATTGCACCAAGCGAGCCCATGCCGCGGTAGGTCTTGAATTGCTTGCCACCAACGAAGGTCACGTCGCCAGGAGCCTCATCGGTTCCGGCTAGCAACGAGCCAAGCATTACTGCGTTAGCGCCGGCAACTAGGGCCTTTGCGATGTCGCCCGAGAACTGCAAACCACCGTCTGCGATGATCGGCACGCCCGCTGGTTTAGCTGCAAGCGAAGCCTCATAGACGGCTGTGATCTGTGGCACGCCAACGCCGGCTACCACACGAGTGGTGCAAATCGAACCTGGACCAACGCCAACCTTCACGCCGTCGGCACCGGCCGCAACTAGGGCTGCCGCACCTTCGCGAGTTGCGATGTTTCCGCCGATGATGTCAACGTTCTTGGCAAACGGCTCAGCCTTTAGCTTTGCAACCATTTCGAGAACGGCACGGTTGTGCCCGTGTGCGGTGTCAACAATAAGAACGTCAACGCCTGCATCGATTAGCGCCATCGAGCGCTCCCAAGCATCCTGGCCAACGCCAACTGCTGCACCAACTAGAAGTCGACCGGCACCATCTTTTGATGCAAGCGGATACTTCTCGCTTTTGTCGAAGTCTTTGACGGTGATCAAACCCTTGAGCTTGCCGTTGCCGTCAATAATCGGAAGCTTCTCGATGCGGTGCTGCGCAAAAATCGCAATCGCTTCTTCTGGACGAACGCCAACCTGAGCCGTAATAAGAGGCATCGGTGTCATTACATCTTTAACCAAAGTGGTTGTGCGCTGAACATCGAGCACGAAACGCATGTCGCGGTTGGTGACGATACCGATTAGGCGGTCATCCTCGTCGACAACTGGCAGACCAGAAACTCTGAACTGGCCGCAAAGGTCGTCAACTTCTTGGATGGTCGCTAGCGGAGTGGTTGTCACCGGGTTCGTGATCATGCCGGCCTCAGATCGCTTGACCAGGTCAACCTGGTTTGCCTGCTCTTCTAGTGAAAGATTGCGGTGCAAAATGCCGATTCCGCCCTGACGAGCCATGGCGATTGCCAAGCGGGCCTCGGTTACGGTGTCCATCGCCGACGAAAGCAGCGGAATGTTGATTTCGATGCGCTTTGAGATACGGGTCTTGGTGTTTACAGACGAAGGCATGATGTCTGACTCGCCAGGCAAGAGCAGCACATCGTCATAAGTTAGTCCGAGAAAGCCGAAAGGGTTGTTTTCAGTCATTTTGTCCTCAAGCGAGTTGGCGGTGCCCCAATTCTAGCCTTTGAGCAGGTCAGGTAACGAGTCGGCAACAATCACCCCTAAGTCAGCGACTGGGCGGTTAAACGAAGATTTTTGCCCTGACGGTTTGCGGTAATCTCAAAGACGACTACAACGACGTGCAAACGTTTTCAGCATTACGGAGGTTGGTTTGAGCCAGCTAAAACTTCAGGTGACCAAACGGTTTGCCGTTTCAATCGGATTGCTCTTTGCAATCTTCGGTCTGGTCTTTCAGGCATCCCCAGCGCTCGCGGCAGGTGAGACACCAGCCCCAGACAACGCCGCTCTATCTATCGGTGGAATCATCAAGGATGGCGACGTTCTGCTCGAGGGTGTTCAGATCGCCGTGACCGGTGACAACTTCGATGCAGCCGGAACTACAGGTGCCGACGGCCGTTGGTCGGTAGTTGTTCCGAGCAAGGGTGAATATCGAGTAACCCTTTTGATCGAAACTTTGCCTGAGGGTGCCAGCCTGCGTGACCCAAACAAAATCACCAAGACTGTAAAGATCGACGTGGTTAACACCGTGAACGTTTTGTTCACGCTAAACGACACAACTTCGACAACGGGTGGCCCTGGTGACAAGCCAGCACAAGCCGACACCAACGTTTTCTTGGGACGTTTGATTGCAGGTCTGATCCTAGGAATCTTGCTTGCCATGGCAGCAATCGGTTTGAGCTTGATTTATGGAACAACAGCGCTAAACAACTTCGCACATGGCGAGATGGTGACCATGGGTGCGCTTCTTGCATTCACGCTGAACAAGTTGATGGGCATCGACCTTTTGATTTCTGCCGTGCTAACCATGGTGCTCGTCGCCGCATTCGGTTGGTTGCAAGATGCAGCAATCTGGCGACCACTTAGAAAGCGTCGCGTCGGACTAACTCAGATGATGATCGTGAGCATCGGTCTTTCACTTGTCATTCGTTATGTTTTTCAGATCATTTACGGCGGCGACACCAAGGTGCTCAGCCAGGGTGAAATCTGGAACATCGCTGGTGTTCCAACCCAAGCCGTCAACGTAATTAGCGCTGGCATCGGCATTGTGATTCTGCTCTTGGTTGCGGCTTTCTTGACCAAGACTCGCATCGGCAAGGCCACCCGCGCGGTTGCCGACAACGCCTCATTGGCTGCTGCGACAGGCATCGACGTCGAGCGAATCATTCGCATCGTTTGGGTCGTAGCCGGCGCTCTGACAGGCATCTCGGGCGTAATGCTCGGCTTGTTCTTGCAGGCTTCATGGGACATGGGCTTCTCGATTCTGCTGCTCATGTTCGCTGCGGTTACCCTCGGTGGCCTCGGCACAGCTTTCGGTGCGGCAGTTGGCGCATTGGTAGTTGGCCTGTTCGTAGAACTTTCAACGCTAGTAATTCCGTCTGACCTCAAGTTCGCTGGAGCTTTGGTGGTGTTGATTCTCGTGCTGCTGGTGCGGCCTCAGGGAATCCTCGGCAAAGCTCAGAGAATCGGTTAAGGAGAGAACATGGATTGGTCACTCGTCTTCGGCAACGCCGTCGCAGAACTCATCAGCCCGACAACAGCCGCTTATGCGCTTGCTGCGATCGGTCTTGCAGTGCACTTCGGTTACACCGGTTTGCTTAACTTCGGTCAAGCAGCTTTCATGGCAATCGGTGCATATGGTTTCGCTGTTTCGATCTTGAACTTCGGATTCTCATTCTGGGGAGCAATCGCGGTTTCAATCGGACTCTCGATTGTCTTCGCGCTCATTCTCGGAATTCCGACGCTTCGTCTTCGCTCTGACTATCTCGCGATTGTCACAATTGCGTCTGCAGAAATTTTGCGTTACGTAGTTTCGACAACTTCAATGGTTGGTCTTACCGGCGGATCAAACGGTCTGTCTGCTTTCGGTTTTCAGTTCTACGACATGAACCCGTTTCCGGCAGGCAACTATTTGTTCTGGCCATTTGATGTAACCGAAAAAGAACTTTGGGTTCGCGTTGTCGGTTGGGCACTTGTGATTCTCGCCTCGCTCTTGGTTCTCGTCATGATGCGCAGCCCTTGGGGTCGCGTGGTCAAGGGAATTCGCGAAGACGAAGACGCAGTTCGCAGCCTCGGCAAGAACGTCTATGCATACAAGATGCAGTCGTTGATTCTCGGTGGTGTGCTCGGCACCCTCGCCGGAATCATCTTCATCTTGCCTCGCGCGGTTCAGCCAGCTAACTACGGAACCGGTCTTACCTTCTTCATCTGGACAGTCATGCTTCTCGGTGGCGCTGCCACCGTGCTTGGCCCAGTTGTCGGCTCGATGGTGTTCTGGGTTCTGCTGTCGCTAACCGACGGCATTCTTCAGGGATTGGTCAACACCGGGGTCATCACATTCTTGACCACCGACCAGATCGGCCCGGTTCGCTTCATTTTGATTGGTTTGGGATTGATGGCTCTGGTTGTCTTCAGACCGCAAGGAATCTTCGGAAACAAGAAGGAGCTGCAGTTCAATGTCTAACCAAATCTCATTGGGCGATGCCTCACCTGGCTGCCAAAAGGTTGACCCGATTCTGGTTGCTGACAACGTCAGCCGTCAGTTCGGTGGTTTGACCGCTGTAAACGTGGCTCACCTCGAGATTCCTCGAGGCAAGATCACCGCTCTAATCGGCCCTAACGGCGCCGGCAAGACCACCCTGTTCAACCTGCTAACCGGCTTCGACAAGCCGACTACGGGCACCTGGACCTTCGAGGGCAAGAACCTGGCTGGCGTGGCGTCATACAAGGTTGCTCGCCTCGGCATGGTTCGCACCTTTCAGCTAACCAAGGCTCTCAGCATGCTTACCGTCATCGAGAACATGCGTCTCGGTGCCCAGAAGCAGCCTGGTGAGCGTTTCTTGGCCGCCATGTTCAGACCGCTATGGAGTGGCTTCGAGAACCGCATCACCGTGCAGGCCGAAGAGTTGCTCAAGCGCTTCAAGCTCGACGCAAAGCGCGACGACTTTGCAGCTGCCCTATCGGGCGGTCAGCGCAAGCTTCTCGAAATGGCTCGCGCGCTGATGGCTGAGCCAAAGTTGGTAATGCTCGACGAGCCAATGGCCGGCGTGAACCCAGCGCTCACCCAGTCACTGCTCGACCACATCAAAGACCTCAAGTCAAACGGCACCACCGTGCTTTTCGTTGAACACGACATGCACATGGTTCGCCACATCAGCGACTGGGTAGTTGTTATGGCAGAAGGCAAGATCGTTGCCGAAGGCCCACCAGCCGACGTAATGAAAGACCAAGCCGTTATCGATGCTTACCTCGGTGCTCACGCAGACATCGACCTGGGCACCGTTTCAATCAAGACTGTTAAGGATGGAGAATAATGGCCGAAAAAACTCCAGTCGTTCACGCCAAAGATTTGCACGCGGGATACCTTCCTGGCATCAACATTCTTAACGGATGTTCGCTAACTGCCAACGAGGGCGACCTAATCGGAATCATCGGCCCTAACGGTGCCGGCAAGTCGACTTTGCTAAAGGCAATCTTCGGCCAGGTAAATGTTCGCGAAGGTCAGGTCTTGCTCAATGGCGAAGACATCACAAACTTCAAAGCCAACAAGTTGGTTGCCAAGGGTGTTGCTTTCGTTCCGCAGACCAACAACGTGTTTCCGAGCTTGACCATCGAAGAGAACCTGCAGATGGGCGTCTTTCAGACTCCTAAGCGTTTTGCAGAGCGCTTCGAATTCGTCACCGAGATCTTTCCTGACCTAGGCAAGCGTCGCGCACAGCGTGCCGGTTCGCTTTCTGGTGGAGAACGTCAGATGGTTGCAATGGGTCGCGCTTTGATGATTGACCCATCTGTGCTCTTGCTAGACGAGCCATCTGCTGGTCTTTCACCAGTTCGCCAAGACGAAGCCTTCTTGCGAGTCAAAGAGGTAAACCAGGCGGGCGTAACAATCATCATGGTTGAGCAGAACGCTCGTCGCTGCCTTCAGATCTGTGACCGTGCATACGTTCTAGATCAGGGCAAGGACGCCTACACCGGCACCGGTCGCGAACTTCTAAACGACCCGAAGATGATTGACCTCTACCTAGGCAACTTGGCTGATCTCTAGAAGCCGATCTAAAAAGCTAATCTCAAAAACTCTTAGCAATAAGAAACCCCCCGGTGTTTAGCCGGGGGGTTTCTTGTTTAGCAACTAATTAGTCAAGCTTTCCGTACTCTGACTTGGTAGCGCTGTTGGTGTTGTCCTTGTTGAACTTGTAGATACCAACGTAAGCCTCAGTAGGGTCTCCGTTGTCATCGAAAGTGATCGGACCTGAAAGACCATCGAAGTCGATGTCCTTTCCGTCAGCCAACATCTGAACTGCGGTCTTGAAGTCAGTTACCTTCTCGCCACCCTCAGATACAGCCTTTAGGTTTGCCTTGATGGTTGCGCCATCTGCAGCTCCACCAGCGATTGCAGCAAGTGCGATCAAGATGGTTGCGTCGTATGACTCAGCTGCGTATGAGAAGTCAGTTAGGTCCTTGTTGACTGCCAAGAACTTCTCTTTGATTGCGTCGGTTGCAACTACACCAGGAATAGTTCCCTGTGCGCCTTCAATGCTGAAGTCGGTGAATGCTTCGCTGTAGTTAGCAACGTTTCCGTCAACTAGGTAGACCTTCGAAGCGTCGAAGCCCTTGACCTTTACTAGCTCTGGAAGAATCGACTTTGCCTCGTCAAACGAGATAACGACAACTGCGTCTGGCTTAGCAGCAAGAACCTTGTCAACCTGAGCTGAGAAGTTCTTGGTTCCGCCAGCGAACTCTTCGTTAGCTACTACTGAACCGCCAGCAGCTTCGATTGAGATCTTTGCGTTGTCATACAAGCCGGTGCCGTATGGGTCCTGGATAGTCAAGAAACCAACGGTTTCGTTTCCGTCACCAGTGATTAGGTTTCCAAGAACGCGACCCTGTAGAACGTCTGAAGGTGCGGTACGGAAGTAGAAACCGTTGTCAGCGTAGGTGCTGAGGGTTGGTGAGGTGTTTGCAGGAGAAATCTGAACAACGCCAGCGCCAGTGATCTGGTCGATAACGCTTAGTGAAACACCAGATGATGCTGCACCAACGATTGCGTCTACGCCCTCGTTGATAAGTGCAGTAGCAGACTGGGTTGCGGTGTCAGTGGTGGTGTCGCCTGAGTCCTTGTGAGAAACAGAAACACACTTGCCGAGCACGCCGCCAGCTTCGTTGATTTCCTTGATTGCTGCGTCAACACCAGCGATTTCTGGAGCACCTAGGAATGCTAGGTTTCCAGTGGTTGGCAATAGCGAACCAATCTTTAGCTCTGCGTCGGTGCAGTTTGCTGCATCGAATGACGCTGGAGCTGCACAACCGCTTAGTGCTAGCGCGAGGCTAGCTGCTAGAGCAATTCCTGCAGCACCTTTCTTGATGAAAGTAGACATGTATCTCCTTGATTATGATTTGGGCGTTCCGAAATATGTACATATTCGAAATCCGTTTGCAGTCTAGCGATTACGCCGTTTTGGAAGATTTCGAAACTGAAACATCAGGTAACGAATTAGACACAACTAGATAAAGGTTTTGTGACCACACAAAGCCTGGTCGCGAGAAATAAGGACTTCAGCGGTATTTTCGGCAATGCGGGCGTTACAAAGCCAGCGTAAATCGTGATGTAACGATATGGTTGCGGTCAGTTTTTTGTGCGGCTCTTGTGGCTTAGCGCCTCAAAACTCAAGATGATCAGGCTCATCCAGACCAGGCCGAAGCCAAGCCAGCGCGCGGTCGGCATTGGTTCGTGAAAGACCGCGAGGCCCAACGTGAACTGAATGATCGGCGTTAGGTATTGCATGAAGCCCATGAACCTAAGTGGCAGGTGCTGCGCTGCAGCGCCAAACAGAATCAGCGGGATCGCAGTCATCGCGCCATACATAGCGAGCCCGGCCATTCCCCAAGCACCTTGGCTTGCAAACATGATTCCGCCGCCGATGGTTTGCACGAGCACCAGCTGCACGATTGCAATCGGCACAACAAAACCAGACTCGATAGCAAAACTGTTCAACGCGGTGACCTTGCCACCGAGCTTGTTTTTCGCAAGCCCATAGATTCCGAAAGAGCCGGCAAGCGTGAGTGCTATCCATGGCAGACGACCGTAGTCAAAAGTAAGAACGATCACCGCGAGCGCGCCAAAGCCGACGGCCGTCCACTGAAATGCCGAGAGCTTTTCTTTCAAAAAAATCACTGCGAGCAAAACCGTGACTAGCGGGTTGATGAAGTAGCCGAGCGACGCTTCGACAACGTGATGTTCAGAGATAGCGATGACATATACGAGCCAGTTGATGAAGATGAAGATTGAGCTGGCGGCTATCCAGGTGATGTTGGTTTTAGATTTGAAGACTTCGCGAAGCGATTTGAAACTTCTGGTTGCCGCAATCAGAACCACTGCGGTTAGAAAACCGAAGACGATTCGCCAGACCACGATTTCGAACGGGTTGGCAAAGCCGAGCATCGAAATGATTAGCGGAAAACTGCCCCAGATCAGATAGGCGGTCAGCCCAAGAGAAAAACCCCGAGCATAGTTATGCACGGGGCTTTTCGAGTCGTTTTGTTTAGCGCTCAACTACTGCGAGAACATCGCGTGCAGAAAGCACTAGGTACTCGACGCCGTTGTACTTTAGCTCGGTGCCGCCGTACTTCGAGAAGATAACCTTGTCGCCAACCTTTACGTCAACCGGAACGCGGTTGCCGTGGTCGTCGATGCGGCCTGGGCCAACAGCAATAACCTCTGCCTCTTGTGGGCGCTCTTTAGCGGTGTCTGGAATGACCAGACCCGAAGCGGTTACTTGCTCTGCCTCTACTGGCTGAACAACAATGCGGTCTTCTAGCGGCTTGATTGAAACAGACATGGTGTCCTCTTCTATCTAGGTGAGGGGTTAGTTGGCCTGATGGCCACGTGAAAACTCTAATTCATGGTTAGCACTCGGTCAAGGTGAGTGCCAAAATCGCCCAGCCTCCCCTCTGGTCCTGTCTAGGCTTGTGCTCATGGATCGCGCCGAGCTATACAAGCTATTCACCCCAGAGGCCTTGGCCCTGCTGGGTTCGATTGGCGATCTCGACGCCAAGGCTGACGTGCTCAAGCTGGTCAGTGCCCTTAGGGCAGAGGGCTACGACGCGGGGCTGGTGGCTGCAGTGCTCAGCCAAGCCAAGTTGCGTCGCCGTGCCCGCAAGAAGTTTGGCGACTTCACAGACGGCATGCTCTTCACCGAAGACGGCCTCGAACAGGCCTCTCGACTTCAGGCAGCCGCACTGCACGCCGGTCGTTTTCGCGGTGCCGGCATCAAACAGGTTGCAGACCTCGGCTGCGGCATCGGCGCCGAGTCGCTCGCGATGGCTGCCATCGACCTTGAGGTCAAGGCCTTCGAAATCGACGAGGTCACCGCTGCGCTCGCAGTCTTCAACCTCGGTGCGTTCGACAACGTCGAGGTCGAGCACGCAGACATCACCGAACTAGACCTCTCGCAGTTCGAAGCGCTGTTCTTCGACCCGGCTCGTCGCGAGCTCGGCGGCAGCGGCGAACGTTCCGCTCGCAAGTTTGACCCCGCGCAGTTTGCACCGAACTTCGACTGGGTGGTTGAGCAGGCTCGCAAAAAGCCGACAGGCCTCAAGGTTGGGCCGGGTCACCCGCACGAAGCGATCGCAGAAGATGCAGAGGCGCAGTGGCTTTCGATTGACGGCGATCTGGTTGAACTTGCACTTTGGTTCGGCGAAGTGAAACGACCAAAGGTTTCGCGTGCGGCAACTGTCGTGAACTCCGCTGGGCGTCACGAAATTGTTAGCGAGAGTTTTGTCAGCGAGCCGGCCGAGGTCGCGCCACTCAAAGAATTCATCTACGAGCCAGACAACGCGGTCGTGCGTTCGCACCTGATTGCAGACTTGGCTCGCGAAGTTGATGCCACTTTGGTTTCGCGTGAGATCGCATACCTGAGTTCAAACGTCGCAATCGATTCACCATTCATGCGCGGCTTCAGAGTGATCGACGAAATGGCATTCGATCGCAAGAAACTAAAGGCATACCTGCGCGACAAAAACATTGGAACTCTCGAGATCAAAAAACGAGGCGTTGATGTGGTTCCTGAGCAGTTGAGAAAAGACTTGAGCCTTAAAGGCGAAATCGCCGCCACCCTAATTCTCACCAGGATTGGCGACGATCACCGAGCGCTCATTGCTGAGCCGCTCAAATAGCAGGGCTGCGAACTAGTCGCGCCAGCCCATCATTCCGCCGTCGTCTTGTCTCGGGCCGTTCATCATCGGTCCGTCGAATCCGTAGCGAACACGGAATGCGGTCATTGCGATAGCGCCGACCACCCAAAGAGCGATGGTTGCGTAGCCAATTACCAAACCGGCGATGGCAAGGCCTCGGCCAGACTTAGGCTTCTGCTTTAGCTGAGCTAGAGCGAAGTGTCCGGTGATAATTCCGGCAACTGCGCCGAAACCGGTGACCGCCGTCGCAAGTGAAACCACTGCGAGGGTGTTTAGTGAATTGAAGTTGAAACGTGTTGCTTCAGGTGCTGCGGCAACCTCGTCGGCTGCTGTCTTCTTGATTGCCATTTTGCTCCTTTTATAGATTGGCTCGAGATAAGAGCACCACTGCAGTCTGGGTTTGTGCTGGGAATAGCTTGGTGGTTCGCAGTGAAAACTAAATGGTCTGAACCGTTGTCACCGGCAGCGTTGAGTCTGCGCCAAAGTCGAGACCGCTCGGTTCATATCCAGCCATGATCAACTGCGAACCGATGGCTGCAATCATCGCGCCGTTGTCGGTGCAGAGCGAGAGCGCAGGAATGCGCAGTTCGATGCCGTTTGCATCGCAGCGCTCCTTTGCAAGTTCGCGAAGTCGACGATTGGCAATAACGCCACCACCGAGAAGCAAGCGCGGCACGTTGTGATCTAGGCAGGCGTTCACAGCCTTTGTCACGAGAACGTCGGCCACCGCCTCTCTGAAGCTTGCGGCAACATCTGCGATGTTCATTTCGGCAGCCTCGCCAGCTGCGGCCTTTGCCTGAGCAATCTCAACGTGGCGTGCCACGGCCGTCTTGAGACCGCTAAACGAAAAGTCATAGCGATGTTTATCCATGTCTTTTGGCAGGGTCAGCCCACGCGGAAAACGAATTGCCTTCGGGTCGCCGCCTTCGGCAGCTCGGTCAATCTCTGGCCCACCCGGATAACGCAGCCCAAGAACGCGAGCAACCTTGTCGAATGCCTCACCGGCAGCATCGTCGATGGTCTCGCCGAGCAACTCAACGTCGTTGAGCAGATCGCGCACCAACAGCAGCGAGGTGTGGCCACCGCTCACGAGAAGTGCAACGGTCGGGGTCTCGAGTTCGCCTCGTTCAAGAATGTCTACGCCGACGTGCCCCACCAGGTGGTTAACCGCATAGATCGGCTTGCCGAGCGAGACGGCAAGGGCCTTGGCTGCACCGACGCCAACCATAAGAGCGCCGGCCAGGCCAGGGCCGTTGGTCACGGCGATTGCGTCGATTTCTTCGAGCGAGACCTTCGCGGTTGCAAGAGCTTCGTGCAGAGTCGGGCCGAGGGCTTCGAGGTGGGCGCGGGCGGCCACCTCTGGCACTACCCCACCGAACCTCGCGTGCATCTCCATCGACGATGAAATGACGTTGGCAAGCAGGGTGTTGCCTCGAACGATTCCGATTCCGGTTTCGTCGCAACTCGATTCGATACCGAGAACTAGTGGTTCGTGTTTTGCATCGCCGGCCATAGTCAGTCGCATCACAATCGCATCGACATCATCTGGTTGGTAGTAGCGCTTGCGCACATCGATTTGTTCGAAGCCAAGAGCAAGATAGAGATTCTGCGCTGTCGGGTTGTCTGCGCGAACCTCGAGAAAAACATCTTTGAGCTTTGCTCGCTTGGCTTCTGCGAGAAGCGCGTTCATCAGGGCTCGACCCAAACCAATGCCGCGAGAGCTCGGTGTCACCGCGATGGTCTGCACGTCACCCTGTGCAACGAGCGGTGACTTTGCCAAACCGGCATAACCAATTAGCTGGTCTGGGTCTTCTGCGATTGTCGAATAAGCGACGACATAAAAACGTTCTGCACCAACAAGTTCGTCGTGCATGTTTTCGATTGACCAGGCATCGCTTGCGAAGCACTCGTTCTCGATTCGCATGATTTGGTCGAGATCATTTTCATCGGCAATTCGAATCGCCCAGTTAGCTGTCACGAGCTGACCTTCTTGCCGAATTGTCCGTTGGCCTTTGGCTCGACGGCATCTGGTGCGCGCAAATACATCGCGGTCACGTCGCGCTCGAGCAGATTGTCTGCTCGAAGTGCCTCGGCAAGCTCGCCAACCGCGGCACCGGTGATCTGGACGTCTGTGGTTAGTGGCTCAAGCATTCTGGCCTCGAGCATTTCGGCAAGAACGGCTGGCTTCAGCACCTCTGGGCCTTCAACACGCATGGGCGAACCGTTTGCTGTTAGACCGCTGTAGAGCGCCCAATAGACCTCTGAGCGGCGGGCATCTGTTGTGACGAGCAGTGGCTTGGCAGGGCTTGCCTTCAGGGTTTTCAGGGCGGTGAGGGCAATTGCGTCGAGGCTGACAACGCCAGACAGTTGAGCTCCAGTGCCCTCTGCAAACATGGTGGCAGCGGCAAGACCAACCCGCAAACCGGTGAACGGTGCCGGGCCTCGACCCACGACAACCTCGATTACCTGCTGGCCGGTGACCTTTGCCTCGGCAAGGACCGCTGCGATGGCAGAGCCAATGCTCTCGGCGTGCTTCATGTTGTCTGTGATGTTTTTCTCGGCAACCAATTTGCCGTCTCTAAACAGTGCAACGCTGGTTCCGGCTGAGGTGTCAATCGCTAGCAGTGCGCCCATTAGAAGGTCACGTCCTTCCAGCGTTCGCCATAACCGGTGATGCAAACCTCGCGGGTTTCGTCGTCTTCGTCACCTGAATTTTCATCATTCACAAAAGACTCGCGTGCGATTTCAATTTCTAGCCAATCGTCGCTAACTCCGTCGAGCATTCCCTTGCCCCATTCGACAAGAACGATGCTGTTTGCATAATCGATGTCTAGATCGTAAAGCTCATCTGCACTGCCAAGGCGATATGCATCAACGTGCACCATCGGCACCGAAGAGTCTTCGCGCTTGTGAGTTCTTGCAATTACAAAAGTTGGCGAAGTTACGTTTCCGATTGCTCGCAAGCCTTCGCCGATGCCTCGAGTCAAAGTTGTTTTTCCGGCACCGAGTGGGCCAATCAAAGTCACGAGGTCGCCCGCGCGAAATTCTTTTGCCAAGCGAATGCCGAGCGCGTGCATTTCATCTGCGTCGCGAATTTGTAATTCGAGAATTGGCTTAGACATGAAAAGCGCCGAGTTAGTCAATCGCGCCAAGGTAAGTAACCCTGAAGCGGCCACCCATTCGAGTCACGATTTCGTAGTTGATGGTGTCTGCAGCAGCAGCTAAGTCGTCTGCGCTTGGCA
This sequence comes from Microbacteriaceae bacterium, assembly GCA_024645175.1. Lineage (GTDB taxonomy): Bacteria > Actinomycetota > Actinomycetes > Actinomycetales > Microbacteriaceae > Rhodoluna. The sequence goes on along the minus strand of JAHEGB010000006.1, from coordinate 28,219 downwards.
CGCCAGCTGCTGGGTCACCAAAGATGACAACTTCGTCGCCAGCGACAACCTCGTCGTCGCCAACGTCGATCACGAACTGATCCATGGCAATGCGCGATTCAATCTTGTATCGCTTGCCATTGATTGAGACCTCGGCCTTGCCGCTCGCATTGCGTGGCAGACCTTCGGCATAACCAACCGGCACAAGCGCGAGGGTGGTTTCGGTGTTTGTGCGAGCTAGGTAGCCATAAGAGATGCCGGCACCGGCCTGAACTCGCTTTACCTGGGTGACCAGGGCTTTTGCCGTCATCGCCGGGCGCAGGGCATATTCGGCAGAGTGGTGGTCTGCGAATGGCGAAAGCCCATAGAGACCAACGCCGATGCGAACCATCTCGTAGTTAGCCTCTGGGTAGCTCAGGGTGCCGTCAGAAGCGGTTAGGTGACGAAGCTCAAACTCAAGGCCCAGGGCTCGAGCCTGCTCGACAGCGGCGTCGAAGGCCGCGATTTGAGCCCGGTCGTCTGCCTCAGAGGTGCTGCTCAGGTGGCTAAAGACACCGACGGTTTCGACTAGACCCTGACCAACCAGGTCGACGGTGGCGGCAACCAGGGTCGGCCACTCTTCGATGCTCGAGCCGTTGCGGCTAAGCCCGGTGTCTACCTTTAGATGCAGCTTTGCCACCTTGCCGGTGATTCGGGCTGCGTCTGCAATGCGCTCGAGTTGCTCGATGTTGGCAACGCCAAGATCAACGTTTGCATCTAGTGCCTCGGTGAAGCGATCGTTTGGGTCGTGCAACCAGGCGAGCAACGGAGTCTCGATGCCGCCCTCGCGAAGGTGCAGAGCTTCGTCAACATCGGCGACTCCGAAATAGTCGACCTTTGCGGTTTCGAGCTTTAGCGCAACTTCATAGAGTCCGTGGCCGTATGCATTTGCCTTAACCACGGCAAGAATCTTTGCGCCGCCAGCGCGCTTCTTGAAGTTTTCAAAATTGTCGACGATTGCATCGAGATCGATGATTAGGTCACGCATTAGACACCGCCCTCTGCAACCAAAAACGCCATCGCAAAGTTTCCGTCGTGTGAAATTGAAAGGTGCAAGTTTTGAATGCCCCGCGACTTTGCATATTCAGCGGTCGAATCAAAAAGTGAAATCTCAGGTTTGCCGAGTTCGTCTTTTGAAACTCGAACGTCGTGCCAACGCATTGGTTTCGAGTCACCAAAGACTTTGATCAACGCTTCTTTTGCAGCGAACCGGCCAGCAAGAGTTCGAGTTGCGACGTCGCGTTCATCCGTGTGAAAAATCTTTTCAATCAAGCCAGGGTTCTTCTCGATTGAATTCTCGAATCTGCTCAGATCAACCAGATCAACGCCGACGCCGATAATCATCGTTGCCTATTCGACCGTTACCGACTTCGCGAGGTTGCGAGGTTGGTCAACGTCGAGCCCCTTCGCGGTCGAAAGCGCAAGCGCAAAAGCCTGCAGCGGAATCACGGTAAGAATCGGCGCGAGCAAGGTTTCGCATTCAGGAACGAAAATCACGTTCTCGGCATAGCTCGAAACCTGGTTGTCGCCCTCTTCTGCGATTGCGATTACCTTTGCTCCGCGAGCGCGAATCTCTTGAATGTTCGAGATCACCTTTGGGTGCAGGCTGTCTTCATCGCGTGGGCTCGGCACGATAACAATGACCGGCTGCCCCTCTTCGATAAGCGCAATCGGGCCGTGCTTCAGCTCGCCAGCGGCAAAGCCTTCTGCGTGAATGTATGCAAGCTCCTTGAGCTTGAGCGCGCCCTCCATGGCAACCGGAAACCCGACGTTGCGACCCAAGAACAGCACCGACTTTGCGTTTGCCATTTCGGCACCTAGGCGCTCAGCCTGCTTCAAACCTTCAATAACGTGCGAAACGCGACCAGGCATCTTGAGCAGGTCGAGGCCGACTCGCTGCAACTCAGCCGCTGGCACTGCCCCACGGATGCTCGCCAAGAAGAGCCCGAGCAAGAAACCGGCGGTGATCTGCGCGGTTAGCGCCTTGGTCGATGCCACGGCAACCTCTGGGCCGGCGTGGGTGTAAATCACTGCGTCACTCTCGCGCGCGAGGGTTGCGCCCTGGGTGTTGCAAATCGCGAGCACCTTTGCGCCGAGTTCTTTCGCGTAGCGAATTGCCATGAGCGTATCCATGGTTTCGCCAGACTGCGAGATTGCAACAATCAAAGTGTTCTTGTTGATGATCGGGTCGCGATATCTGAACTCGTGCGAGAGCTCAACCTGCACCGGAATTCGCGACCACTTTTCGATTCCATACTTTGCGATGTCACCGGCATAGCTCGCGGTGCCACACGCAACAATGATGATGCGCTCAAGGTTCTTGATGTCTTCGTGTGAGAGTCCGTCGATCTCGGCAAGACGCACAGAGCCATCTGAGTTCAAACGACCCATAAGAGTGTCTGCGACCGCCTGAGGTTGGTCTGCGATTTCTTTCGCCATGAATGACGACCAGCCGCCCTTGCTTGCGGCAGAGGCATCCCAGTCAACGGTGAATTCTTCATGAGTTACTGTCTTGCCATCAAAGGTGCGAACCTCAACCGAGTCTGCGCGCAGAATCACGATCTCGTCTTGACCAACGCTGATTGCGCGCTTGGTGTGCTCAACGAAAGCCGCGACGTCAGAACCCAAGAAGTTTTCGCCATCGCCAAGACCGATAACAAGAGGTGCGTTTCGACGAGCGGCCAAAACCACGTCTGGCTGGTCTTCGTGAATTACCAAGATGGTGAATGCGCCGTGCAAGCGAACCACGACAGATGCGAACGCTGACGGCAGGTCGCCGGTCTTCTCGAACTCGCGGGCAATCAGGTGGGCGGCAACCTCAGAGTCGGTCTCGCTTGCAAACGATGTGCCCTCGGCGAGAAGCTCGGCCTTGAGCTCTGCAAAGTTCTCGATGATGCCATTGTGAATTAGTGAAAGCTTTTGGGTCTGGCCACCGAGGTGCGGGTGGGCGTTGCCGTCAGTTGGCGCTCCATGGGTAGCCCAGCGGGTGTGACCAATGCCGATGTGCGCTGCTGGCAGCGGGTGCTCTTCGATCTCGGCAACCAGGTTGACGAGCTTGCCGGCCTTCTTGCGGGTCTCGAGGTGGCCGGTCGGCGAGATGACAGAGACACCTGCCGAGTCATAGCCACGGTATTCGAGGCGACGAAGTCCCCCGATTAGAACGTCGAGGGTCGATTTCGGGCCTACATAACCCACGATTCCGCACATGACTACTAATTTACGGCAGAATGAACGATTGTGACGGTTGAAAGAGCGGGCGATAAGGGTTCAGTGAGCCCTTTTGTCGAAATCTCGCGAGATGACTGGGCGGCGCTGGGCCGCTCGACCGAGCTACCCCTATCCGAGTCTGAAATTGCGCAGATTCGAGGCCTCGGCGACTTTCTAGACCTCAAAGAAGTCACCGATGTCTACCTGCCGCTCAGCCGCTTGCTCAACCTCTATGTAACCGAGGCGCAGAAGTTGCACTCGGTCGAGTCAGAGTTTTTGGGCGAGCGCGCAAAGCGCACACCTTTTATCATCGGCGTCGCCGGTTCGGTCGCGGTCGGAAAAAGCACGGTTGCTCGTTTGCTAAAAGAGATGCTCTCGCGCTGGCCGTCAACCCCTCGCGTTGAGCTGGTCACCACCGATGGCTTCTTGCACCCAAACGCCGAGCTCGAGCGTCGCAACATCATGCATCGCAAGGGGTTTCCGGAGTCATACGACCGCCTCGCGCTGCTGCAGTTTGTGGCCGACATCAAGTCGGGAGTCGAGCGGGTTTCGGCGCCGGTCTATTCGCACCTCAGTTATGACATAGTGCCGGGTGCCGAGGTCATCATCGAGTCGCCAGACGTCGTCATTATCGAAGGCCTAAACGTTTTGCAGCCACCGGCCATGGGCCAAGAAGTTGCGCTTAGCGACTACTTCGATTTCAAGATCTACGTAGACGCCGAGGTCGAGAACGTCGCCAAGTGGTTCTTGGGCCGTTTCGAGCAGCTGCGCGCCGGAGCTTTCACCAACCCAAAGTCTTACTTTCACCGCTACGCCGAGATGCCATTCGAAAAAGCGCTCGACCGAGCAAACGAGATCTGGCGCACCATCAACCTGCCGAATCTGATCGAGAACATTCAGCCGACCAGGTCTCGGGCGACTTTGGTGCTGCAGAAGGGCAGCGAGCACGCTGTCGAGTCGGTTTTGCTAAGAAAGAGCTAATTTCTGCCTAAATAGCGTGATGTTTTCGTTATAAAACGGCGAACTATTCACAGCACTCTCCCAGTTGACTCATGGTGAGCCACCGTATGGGTGTCGCCTGGTGAAGCACCAAGGCACCGACGACGCAAACGATGACTTTTCGAAAAGTACATCTATTGAAAGGGCTTCAAATGAACACATTGTCAGCCGTTCTGACAAATGGACAATTTAACGTTGTCTACAACATCCTTTCGCTGGGTCTAGCATCGATGCTATTCACTTCGATTTTTCTATTCGTCGGCCGCGAGCGCGTATTGCCTCGTTACCGAATGGCAGTAATGGTTTCAGGAACTGTAACCGCTATCGCTACCTATCACTACTTCAGAATGTTTGACAACTTCAACCACGCATTCGCAGGTTTGACCGGAAACAACCCAGACGCATACAACGTTGGCTACCGCTACGTTGACTGGCTACTAACCGTGCCACTGCTATTGGTTGAGTTGGTTGCTGTTCTTGCACTTGCAAAGGCTGCACAAAGCTCAATCTTGAACCGCTTGGTTCCTGCGGCTGCAGCAATGATCGTCTTGGGTTACCCTGGCGACGCAAAGCTAGACATCTACGGCATCGACGCTTCAGTATGGGGTCTACTTTCAACCATTCCTTTCCTATACATCCTCTACGTCTTGTTCATCGAACTAGGCAAGAGCTTGTCACGTCAGTCTGCAGCAGTGCAGAAGAAGGTTAAGTTGCTCCGTCTATTGCTTATCGCAACCTGGGGCGTTTACCCAATCACCTTCATCCTGGCGATGGGCAACACTCAGGCAACTGCAGACCAGTTCGTAGCACGCGAAGTCGGATACAGCATCGCTGACATCCTTGCTAAGTGTCTCTTCGGTCTAATCATCTTCTCGATCGCACGCATCAAGTCGGCAGAAGACGACGCAGAGTACGCAAAAACTGAGTTCAAAGACGCATAAGTCGTTTCACCCTTAGTTAGTTTGTGGGCCATCCGAAAGGGTGGCCCACAGGCATTTAAAGCCATAATTTATGCATGTCGAATAACTCGGGGAATCAAGAACTAGCCGAACTGCTTCGGGCAAACATCGAAGCGTCAAACCGAACCACCCACGCGGTGCGAGCCATCGTGCGCTTTGTCTTCTTGCAACTAACTCTGACCACGGTCGTCGGTGTCATGTATGCCGTGGGAGCAGCCACCAACCTTAACCAGGTCTTCGTGCCGCTCGCCTCTGTCACCTGGATAGCTGGCACGCTTTATACCGGCTACACCGCCCGTCGAGACCTAAAGGCCTCTGCGGTTCCTAAAAAGTAGCTACTTGATCTTGTAGAGCTTGATCAGGGCGGCTACCTTCTTCTGCTGCGCCGTTAGATAAACCAAGTTTCGCTTCTGCTCTGCTCGAACATCGTCGTTAGCGAACGGGTCAAAGATCTTTGCCGCATTGACCATGAGCGTTGGCAACTTGATGGCGGTGGCCTTCGCCGAGGCGTTGCGAAGCTCTTGCATGTAGAGCGTGAAACACGGCTTATAAGCGAGGCACTTGGTGAAGAGCAGCCCGCGCTCGATCGCATCTTTCTTGTGGCTCAATTGAACCCACGGATATCCGACAAGCGGCTTATCCATTGCGAACGTGTAAGTGTCGAGAGTCACCTTAGTCTCACGGTTCTCACCGAAAGTCTGGTCAACGCCCCACGGAATGAACGTGAACTTGTTGCTCGAGTTGCTGCGCAAGTAATAGTTGTTGATGATTGGGCCAGAGTAGGCATCCCAGTTTCCAAGCAAATTGTCGACCGCAAACATTCGCACCATGCTGGTTCGATCAAGATATTTCGCGAGGCCATCCCACCATGCTTTGCCTGGCTCAACATTTGCGGCCGCGATTAGTGCGGTGAGGTCTGCCTTGTTCGGAGTCGCAGCCCAACCCTCGTCAACTGTGAATTTTCCATCAAACTCGCCGCCACTGTCGTTGCCTGGTTTTAGATCGGCAAATGCTTGACCCTCATAGAGATGCTGAGTTGGGTCTTTGAATCGCTTGCTCAAGAAAATGTCGTCTGGGGTTTCGACGTTGACATATATGCCCTTCGACTTTCCGTTTACGAACACCTCTGCCCAACCGGTCGACGGCGCAACAACGCCCACTGAGTTATAGAGCTTGTAACTTGCGAACTCGTGAATCCATGATGTGTCTTGAGTCATCGAGTTGAGAGTCATGTTCTTCAGGCCAAGAAAACGCTGACCCTTGAGCGCATCGCCCCAGTTGAACTTGATTCGCATCGAAGGCTTTTGTTTTAGCGGCTGCAACGAGGTGCTGCCCTTGAGGCGCATGCCGATGCTGATTTGATCAGACTCGAGGCTGCCCTGAACGAACTTGACCTTGGCGGTCACATACTTTTCGAGCGTTGGCCAGTTATTTAGCGAGGCCTCGCTTGCTGGAGGAATCTCGAGATAAACCTCGGTGAGTTTCGCCGAACTGTAGATGTCGGTGAGCTTGATTGTGGTGACCGCTTGTGCCGGCTGAACCGTCGCACCCGTCAAAATCAGGGTAAGCACAATGGCGGCAATGGCGCGCAAGTTTCTCAGCGTTGAGGTCATATCTAAAGGTAATCTAGCGAAATGACCGAAATCAACGTTTTGCCATTCTTGAGCGCATTCGCTCTAGACATGGTGTCGATTGTCTTGCTTGCATTCGTTTTCTATTACCGACGCCACAAGAACCGCGATATGACCATCGCAATTGCAATCATCAACGTTGCTCTCTTTGCACTAGCCGGCGCACTCGCATCATTCACTCTTTCTCTAGGCGTTGGTTTTGCGCTCTTCGCCGTAATCTCGATTATTCGCCTGCGATCAGATGAAGCCGGCTGGATAGAGATGGCCTACTTGCTAACCGGACTATCCGTGGGTTTGATTCTTGGTCTTCCGGGATACTCGCTTGCAGTTCAATCGATTTATGCAGCGATTCTCGTGGTTGCAATTTTCATAATCGATCACCCGAAGCTGCTTGCCTCTGCGCGCAGCAAGCGCATGAGCCTCTCGGTTGATTTTGTCGAAACCGACACTGCTGTTCTCGCAACCAAGGTTGGCGAGGTTATTGGCAAAAAGATTGTTCAGGTTGAGATCAAGTCGATCAACCTGATGCCTGCGAGCATGAAGCTCGACGTTAAATATTCAGAGCGCTAGTCAGCCAAAATTGGCGTAGCGATTGTCATGACAGATTCGTCGCTGTTCAGGTCGAAGCGCTCGTCATAAATCTCTAGTTCGAGCGACCACGGTGTTGGCTGCTTGAGGCCTGAGCTCGGAAGCACCTCTCCATAAAGCTGCTTGATTGAGGCTACGAGGCCGTTCATGCTGCCGTAGTGCTCATAGGTTGCCAGGCGCATTGCTGGCAATTCAAGAACCTCTAGGCCGTTCAAGTCGGCAGGCAATTCAGAAACCTCTAGGCCGACAAACTGGTTGAGCAAGCCTTCTTCGCCTGAATCGGCTGGGCGGGTTGCCGCAATCATGCGACCCGAGAATGCCAGGCCAATTTCACTTAGCTTGCTGTTGACAACGCCCCACAGCGGGCCGAGCACCTCAGGGCCGTTGAACTTTGGTGACATTCCGCCATAGAAATCAGCAGATAGGCCGATCAGCTTTGTTGCCGGCATGTCTGTGGTTGCAAATCTGTCGTTCATTAGAGAGCCAATCGGCGCTCAACGACACGGGCGATGCGGTCTGCCCAAGACTGAGCCGAGCCTTCGTCTGCGGCTTCGACCATCACGCGAACCAGCGGTTCGGTGCCCGATGCGCGAAGCAATACGCGACCGGTGCCGTGAAGTTCTGCCTCGGCTTCGCGAACTGCTGCCTGAACCTCTTCGTCGGTGTCGACGCGAGTCTTGTCGACGCCCTTCACATTGATGAGCACCTGAGGCAAAATCTGCATGGCCTTGGTTAGTTCGGCAAGTGGCTTGCCTGACCTGGCAACCTCGGCTGCCAACTTGAGGCCGGTCAAGATGCCGTCGCCGGTGGTGGCATAGCGAGAGAAGATAACGTGACCAGACTGCTCGCCGCCGAGGGTGTAACCACCCTCGCGAATCTGCTCGAGAACGTAGCGGTCGCCCACCTTGGTTTCAATCATTTCGATGCCAGCTGTCTGCATTGCAAGTTTCAAACCGAGGTTGCTCATCACGGTTGCAACGAGAGTGTTGCGCGCAAGTTGACCGCGCTCTTTCAAGCTCAAAGCCATGATTGCCATGATCTCGTCGCCATCGACGATCTTGCCGGTGTGGTCAACCGCGAGGCAACGGTCTGCGTCGCCATCGTGTGCGATTCCAAGGTCTGCGTTGTGCTCGAGCACTGCAGACTGAAGTGCGCTCAGGTGAGTCGAGCCGTATCCGAGATTAATGTTGTGACCGTCTGGGTCTGCACCGATGACAACAACCTTTGCACCTGCGTCGACGAATGCCTGAGGTGAGACTCCCGAGGCTGCACCGTGCGCGCAGTCGAGAACAATCTTTAGACCATCAAGTCGATTTGGCAGTGCCTTCAAAAGGTGAACGATGTATCGATCTTCTGCATCTGCAAATCTTGCAACGTGACCAACTGCGCCACCAACCGGTGCGAGTTTTTCTGCGTGCATCAACGCTTCGATTTTGTCTTCGATTGCGTCGTCGAGTTTGTGTCCACCGCGTGCGAAAAACTTGATTCCGTTGTCAGGCGCTGGGTTGTGTGATGCAGAAATCATGACGCCGAAATCGGCATCCATGTCTGCTGTTAGAAATGCGGTTGCTGGCGTTGGCAAAACACCTGCGTCAAAAACGTCAACCCCCGAACTAGCGAGTCCGGCAGCTACTGCAGCTGCGAGAAACTCACCAGAGATTCGGGGGTCGCGACCAATAATGGCCTTTGGCTTTTCGCCACGGTTTCGACTGTCTTCACCAAGAACAATGGCAGCGGCCTGAGCCAACTGCATTGCCATTTCGGCGGTGAGGTCACGGTTAGCTAACCCACGAACACCGTCGGTGCCAAATAGCCTCGCCATAGTTCGAGATTAGCCGAACGCGCAGAAGAAGCGGTTTAGCGCTTCGAGAACTGCGAAGCCTTACGTGCCTTCTTGAGACCGGCCTTCTTGCGCTCGATGACACGTGGGTCACGCTTCAAGAAGCCAGCCTTCTTTAGAGCTGGGCGGTTGTTGTCGCGGTCGATCTCGTTCAAGCAACGAGCAATTCCGAGACGCAATGCGCCAGCCTGACCAGCGATGCCACCACCTGAGATGCGAGCAACTACGTCGTAGGCACCCTTCAACTCAAGAACGGTGAATGGGTCGGTGATTAGCTGCTGGTGCAACTTGTTTGGAAAGTAGTCCTCAAGGGTGCGACCGTTAACTTTGATCACACCGGTTCCAGGAACAATGCGCACACGTGCGATTGCCTGCTTGCGGCGACCAAGACCAGCACCTGGCTGAGTCAATGGGCCACGTGACTTTGCAGGAGCCTTAGCTGCTGGAGTCTCGGTGGTGTAGCTCTCTGGTGCTACTACGTCTGCGGTTTCGTTCTTAGCCATGAATTATTCTCGAGTCTTCTCTTGCGCGCTTACTGAGCGACCTGGTCGATGATGAAAGGCTTTGGCTGCTGAGCTGCGTGTGGGTGCGCTGGGCCTGCATAAACCTTTAGCTTGGTGAGCTGCGCTGCACCTAGCTTGTTCTTTGGAAGCATGCCCTTGATTGCCTTTTCGACAGCCTTCTCTGGGTTCTTCTCTAGCAACTCTGCATAAGTAGTTGCAGTCAAGCCACCTGGGTAACCCGAGTGACGGTAAGCCTTCTTCTGAAGCAACTTCGCACCGGTCAATGCGATCTTCTCTGCGTTGATGATGATCACAAAGTCACCGTTGTCCATGTGAGGAGCGAACGTTGGCTTGTGCTTGCCGCGCAATAGAGTCGCTGCATGTGTTGCTAGACGACCTAGAACAACGTCGGTAGCGTCGATGATGAGCCACTCGTTGTTTAGCTCGTGAGCCTTTGGTGAATAAGTACGCACGTTAAATTGCCTTCTACTTCTTGCTTCGGATGAACCCACAAAAATTCACCACGAGAGTTCGTAGTTCGGGTTCTTAGTTCGCCGGGGATGCCGGCAACGAGTTCCAAGTTTAGCCCGAATTGCGGGCATAGGTCAAACCCTAGTTTTCGTCTAGAGACCGCAAATTCTGCGCTTTTTCGGCTTGGGCGGCCAGTTGGTCGTCGGCCGGGTAGCCGATTCGCAGCAGGGTCAATCCGTGGGGTGAAACGACCTTGTAGCTGCCCTCGCGATTGGCCTTTTCGAGCAACTCTTTGACCTTGCCAGGGGTTGCCCTGCCCTGCCCCACTGCAAGCAAAGCGCCGACGATCGAGCGAACCATGTTGTGGCAGAAGGCGTCGGCCTGAATCTCTATTTCGACGACCTGACCCTCGGTGCGAGTCACCGTGATTTCTTGCAATTCACGGATAGTCGTCGAGCCCTCGCGAGGTTTGCAGAAGCTGGCAAAGTCGTGCAGACCGATCAGGTGCTGGCCGGCTTCGTTCATCGCTGCGATGTCGAGCGTGCCGGCGACATCGAGGGTGAAGCGAGTTTCGAGCGGGCTCTTGAACGCGAGGTTGTCGGCAAGGCGATAGCGATATCGGCGATTGATAGCGCCGAAGCGAGCGTCGAATCCGGGTGGGGCCACGGTCACTGAGGCAACGCGCAGGTCATCTGGCAGCAAGCGGTTGAGTTTGTATGCGATGTCGTCGATTGTTTCGCGACCGAGGCGAGCGAGCTGGGTGTCGGTGAGATCAAAGTGCGCGACCTGGTGCAGTGCGTGAACTCCGGCGTCTGTTCGACCGGCAACACGAAGTGAAAAATCGATGTCGCTTTCGCCGAAAATCAAAGTCAGCGCTTCGAGAAATGCGCCTTGAATGGTTCGCAACTCTGGTTGCTTCGACCATCCATAAAAATCGGTGCCGTCATAACCGAAGTTGATTCTTAAACGAGTGAACCCGTCGACGTTTAGGTCAACGGGTTCGCTCATGTAAATCGAGATTACTCTGCTGCGGTCTCTTCTGCTGCAACTTCAGCGGCTGGAGACTCAGTTGCCTCTGCCTCTACTGCTGCCTCAACCTCAGCTGCCTCAACTGCTGCTTCTTCAACTGCTACTGCAGCTGGAGCGCCTGCCTTGACCGCGTTGGTCAACTTGGTCTTGCTAGCCTTTGGCTTTGCGTTTACTGGCTCAAGAACTAGCTCGATGAGTGCCATCGGTGCGTTGTCGCCCTTGCGGTAGCCAAGCTTGGTGATGCGAGTGTAGCCACCCTGACGATCTGCAACCTGAGGTGCGATGTTGGTGAACAACTCGTGCACAACTGACTTCTCAGTTAGCTGAGCAAGAACACGACGACGTGCTGCTAGGTCTCCGCGCTTTGCGAAGGTGACTAGGCGCTCTGCCAACGGACGAAGACGCTTTGCCTTGGTCTCGGTGGTAGTGATCTTGCCGTGCTTGAACAACGAGGTAGCCATGTTGCGAAGCATTAGGCGCTCGTGCGCTGGTCCGCCTCCGAGACGTGGGCCTTTAGTTGGTGCTGCCATTAGATTTCTCCTCTTGGATTACGAGCGGCTTACGCCTGCTCGCCTTCTTCGTCGTCGTAGTTTGAGCTGAAGTAGGTAGCTTCAAAGCCCGGAACTGAGTCGCGGAACTTCAGGCCCATTGAAGTGAGCTTGTCGCGCACCTCATCGACCGACTTGCTGCCAAAGTTGCGAATGTTCATCAACTGGTCTTCAGAAAGGTTGATCAACTCTGCAACAGTGTTGATGCCTTCGCGCTTTAGGCAGTTGTATGAGCGAACGGTTAGGTCAAGCTCTTCGATTGGCATTGCCAATTCTGGTGAGAGGTTTGACTCAACTGGTGCTGCACCTAGCTCGATACCTTCAGCTGCTTCGTTCAGTTCTTTTGCAAGACCGAATAGAGCAACCAAGGTGCTACCTGCTGATGCAACTGCATCGTCAGGAGTCATCGAAGGCTTGGTCTCAACGTCGACAACTAGCTTGTCGAAGTTGGTGAACTCACCCGCACGAGTTGCCTCAACGCGGTATGAAACCTTTAGCACTGGCGAGTAGATCGAGTCGATTGGAATCCAGTCGGCGTCGGCGTTTGGGTTGCGGTTCTGCGAAGCCTGAACGTAGCCACGGCCACGCTCGATGGTTAGCTGCAACTCGAACTTTGCCTTGGCATCGATGTTCGCGATTACTAGGTCTTTGTTGTAGATCTCTACGCCAGCAGGAACCTGGATGTCGGCAGCAGTAACCTGGCCGGCACCGTTCTTGATTACGTGAGCAACAACTGGCTCATCGTTGTCGCTCGAAACAACGAGCTCCTTGATGTTCAAGATGATTTCGGTGACATCTTCTTTTACGCCATCGATGGTGGTGAATTCGTGCTTGACACCTGCGAAACGAACGTTGGTGACTGCAGCACCAGGGATCGATGAAAGCAAGGTGCGACGAAGTGAGTTTCCGAGGGTGTAACCGAAACCTGGCTCAAGTGGCTCGAGGGTGAAGGTTGCGCGGTTTTCACCGGTTGAAACTGACTTCAGTGTTGGACGCTGTGCAATTAGCACTATTGATTCCTTTCACAAAGACATCCGCTATTTGATGTCTAGTTGTTTGGACTCCGCAGTGGCCACTGCGAAGTTTTGTTGCGGGAAAGAGTTAGACGCGGCGACGCTTTGGAGGGCGGCATCCGTTGTGAGCCTGTGGGGTCACGTCAGAGATTGAGCCGACCTCAAGACCAGCAGCCTGTAGTGAACGGATTGCGGTTTCGCGACCTGAGCCTGGGCCCTTCACGAAAACGTCAACCTTCTTTAGGCCGTGCTCCTGTGCCTTGCGAGCAGCTGACTCAGCAGCAAGCTGAGCAGCGAACGGGGTTGACTTGCGTGAACCCTTGTAGCCAACGTCGCCTGACGATGACCATGAGATAACCGCTCCGGTTGAGTCGGTGATCGAAACGATGGTGTTGTTGAAGGTGCTCTTGATGTGCGCCTGTCCAACGGTGATGTTCTTGACTACCTTCTTGCGAGGCTTGCGTGCGCCTGCTGCAACTTTCTTAGGTGCTGCCATGAGATTCTCCTGAATTCTTTCTCGGTTGCTCTGCTAGTGACTAGCGAGCAGCCTTCTTCTTGCCGGCTACGGTGCGCTTTGGACCCTTGCGAGTACGAGCGTTGGTCTTGGTGCGCTGTCCACGAACAGGTAGTCCCTTGCGGTGACGGATACCTTCGTATGAACCGATTTCAACCTTGCGGCGAATGTCAGCAGCTACGTCACGGCGGAGGTCACCCTCAACTTTGTAGTTGCCTTCGATGTAGTCACGAATTGCGACGAGCTGGTCGTCTGACAAGTCTTTGACGCGGATGTTCTTGTCGACCTTAGTGTCGTTAAGAATCTTGACCGAACGTGTGCGGCCAATTCCGTAGATGTAAGTAAGTGCGATTTCGACGCGCTTCGCGTCTGGAATATCTGCTCCGGCAACACGTGCCATTGGATTTCTCCTTGTTGTAAAAGGTCTGCAGCATCACACCCCGATCTCTCGGGCTTCGGCCTTTTCCGAAGGTGGACATCTTTCGATGTTGTGGTGCCTTTTTGTTTTTGTTGCTATTTAGTTAGAAGTTTTGGTGCGTTGTGTTTCTGTTTAGCCCTGGCGCTGTTTGTGGCGTGGGTTTTCGCAGATAACCATGACGCGACCGTGGCGACGAATAACTTTGCACTTGTCGCAAATCTTCTTGACGCTTGGGTTTACCTTCATGTCTCTTACTTCTTCTTAAGGGTTATTGCTAACCGTTTATTTGTAGCGATAAATAATTCGGCCACGAGTCAAGTCATATGTGCTGAGCTCTACGATTACGCGATCCTCTGGGAGAATTCGAATGTAGTGCTGGCGCATCTTTCCTGAGATGTGAGCCAAAACTTTGTGACCATTGTCGAGCTCTACTCTGAACATTGCGTTCGGAAGAGCTTCAACCACACTGCCTTCGATCTCGATGACACCGTCTTTGTTGGCCATAAATCCTTTATCTACTAACTTTTGGCATAACGAACGCACGAAAACATGACACAAATTTGTGTGGGATTACGTGCAGAAACACCGAGTTTCAATCCTATGCCTTTTCTTAGGCTTTTGCTAGTCTGTGGGCCCAAAAATCTGCCCAAAACCCGAAATCGGCTAAACGATCGGGGTTGGCACGATTCCGAACGGGGCTAGGCCCGCTTTGCCGCCATCCGTGGCAGTTAGCACCCAGATGCCGCCCTCGTGAACGGCAACGGTGTGCTCCCAGTGGGCAGCGTCTGAGCCGTCTTTGCTCGAGACAGTCCAGCCGTCTTTCAAAACCTTGACCTTGTCAGAACCACCGGTGACCATCGGCTCGATGGCAACAACTAGGCCAGGCTGAACCTTTGGGCCTTTGTGACGGGTCTTGTAGTTGAAAACCGGTGGCTCTTCGTGCATGTGGCGACCGATGCCGTGGCCGATGTAGTCCTCAAGAATTCCATATTCGCGGCCGTGCTCTTCGCCCTTTTCTAGGATGAACTCCTCGATGGCCGTTCCAACCTCGTTTAGGTGTTCGGCCTTCGCGAGTGCCGCGATGCCAACCCAGAGTGAACCCTCGGTTACATCGCTGAGCTGTTGGCGAGCTGCGACTAATTCGTCGTCAGAGCCGCCAGGAACAACCATGCTGAATGCGCTGTCGCCGTTCCACTCATTGATTTCTGCGCCGCAGTCAATTGAGATGATGTCGCCAGCGGCAAGCACGCGATCAGCGCGTGGAATTCCGTGAACGATTTCGTCATTGACCGAAGAGCAGATGGTGTGAACGTAGCCTTCGACCAACTGAAAGTTTGAGTGAGCACCCATCTTGCGAATGGTGTCATCTGCGATCTTGTCGAGCTCGAGGGTTGAAACGCCTGGCTTGATTGCTGCGCGAACGGCATTGAGTGCAGCTTCGGTAATTAGGCCAGCCTCGCGCATCAAAAGAATCTGCGCGTTAGTTTTTGCTGTGTAGTCTTCGCGTGACATTAGTTTTTAGCGATGCCGCGCTCTGCAAGTGCATCAACGATTCGTGCGGTAACTTCTGCAACCTCGCCGAGACCGTCAACGGTAACAACCAAATCACGTGCAGCATAAACCGAAACCAACGGAGCGGTTTGCTCTTCATAAACTTCGAGGCGACGACGAATAACTTCTTCGGTGTCATCTGCGCGACCCTGTTCGATTGCGCGGTTTAGCAAGCGACGAACAACTTCGTCAACGTCTGCGGTGAGCATGACAACAGCGTCGAGCTTCTGTGAGTGTGAAGAAAGAATGTCGTCTAGTTCGACAACCTGGTCTGCCGTGCGAGGGTAGCCATCGAGAAGAAATCCTTCGGCTGCGTCTGCGTGTGAAAGACGGTCGCGAACTAACGCGTTGGTGAGTGAGTCAGGAACATACTCGCCGCGATCCATGAATGCTTTGGCTTGCTTGCCGAGCTCGGTTTCGTTCTTTACGTTGTGGCGAAAGATGTCACCGGTCGAAATAGCAGGAATACCGAAAGCCTCTGAAAGACGCTCAGCCTGTGTTCCCTTGCCGGCACCTGGCATGCCGATCAAGAGTAGCCGGGTCACTTTAGAAGACCCTCGTAGTTGCGCTGCTGCATCTGCGCGTTGATCTGCTTTACAGTTTCAAGACCAACACCAACGATGATCAAAATCGAAGTTCCACCAAATGGGAAGTTCTGATTTGCACCAACCATCGAGAATGCAATCAATGGAATCAATGCGATAGCACCGAGGTAAAGCGCACCCGGGAAGGTGATGCGGCTAAGAACATATTCGAGGAACTCAGTGGTTGGGCGACCGGCACGGATGCCAGGAATGAAACCACCGTAGTTCTTCATGTTGTCGCTGACCTCTTCAGGGTTGAAGGTGATCGCTACATAGAAGTAGGTGAAGCCAACGATAAGCAAGAAGTAGAGCGCCATGTATAGCGGGTGGTCACCCTTGGTTAGGTAGTTAGAAACCCAAGTAACCCAAGGCTCAACCTTGCCGTTCTTGTCTGGCTGGTTGAACTGCGCGATAAGAGCTGGCAAGTAAAGCAAGCTCGACGCGAAGATAACCGGAACAACACCGGCCATGTTGACCTTGATTGGAATGTAGGTGCTCTGACCGCCATATTCGCGACGACCGACAACACGCTTTGCGTACTGCACCGGAATGCGGCGCTGTGACTGCTCAACCAAGATAACTAGGCCAACAATCAAGACACCGATTCCGATAACGACTAGCAAGGTTTCGATGCTCTTAGTTTCTGCAATCGAAATAAGTGATGCCGGAAACTTTGCAGCGATCGAGGTGAAGATAAGAAGTGACATACCGTTGCCAACGCCGCGCTCGGTTAGAAGCTCACCCATCCACATGATCAAACCGGTTCCGGCGGTCATGGTGATAACCATCAACACAATTGCCAGTGGTGAGGTGTCAGTAAGAATCTGACTGGTGCAGCTCGCACCGAACAATGCACCCTGACGAGCAACAGCGATCAAAGTGGTCGACTGAAGCACGCCAAGGGCAATGGTCAAGTAACGGGTGTACTGGGTTAGCTTGGCCTGGCCAGCTTGACCCTCTTTGTATAGCGTCTCAAAGCGAGGAATCACAACGCGCAATAGCTGCGTGATGATCGACGCGGTGATGTAAGGCATGATTCCCAGTGCAAAGACTGAGAGCTGTAGCAGAGCGCCACCGCTGAATAGGTTCACAAGTTCATAGAGACCCGAAGTGCTTTGGGTCGCTTGAAGACACTGTTGAACGTTGCCGTAGTTTACGAAAGGGGCAGGGATGAACGAGCCCAGACGAAAAATAGCAACGATGAACAGTGTGAACAGCAGCTTGTTGCGCAAGTCCGGAGTACGGAATGCACGAATGACGGCGCTAAACAACAGCAGGCCTCCTGGCTAGTAGAGCTCGGTGATTACTCGTTGACCGAGCCACCAGCTGCGACGATCTTCTCGGCTGCAGAGCGCGAGACCTTGTCGACAGTGATGTTCAGTTTAACTGAGATGTCGCCGTTGCCGAGAACCTTTACAGGCTCGTTCTTGCGAACCATGCCCTTTGCAACCAAGTCAGCCTTGGTTACGGTGCCTCCTGCTGGGAACATCTCTGCTAGAGCCTCTACGTTGACTACCTGGTACTCAACGCGGAACGGGTTCTTGAAGCCACGAAGCTTAGGGGTGCGCATTACTAGACGAACACCACCACCTTCGAAACCTGGGCGAACCTGGTAACGAGCCTTTGTACCCTTAGTACCACGGCCTGCAGTCTTACCCTTAGAACCCTCACCACGACCAACGCGGGTGCGGTCTTTCTTCGAGCCTGGAGCCGGACGCAAGTGGTGCAGCTTTAGAACGGTTACCTTCTCCTTTGGAGCGGCTTCCTTCTTTGCAGCTGGCTTTGCCGCAGCCTTCGCTGCAGGCTTCTCGGCCTTGTCTTCAGGCGCGACAGCCTTTTTGGCGGTCGTGCTAGTAACTGAGCCAGCCTTTGCAGGTGCAGCCTTAGCTGCAGCTGGCTTCTTTGCCGGTGTTGACTTCTCTTCGGCCATTAGTTGATCTCCTCAACCTTTACGAGGTGAGCCACAGTGCGAACCATTCCGCGCAACGAGTTCGAGTCTTCTTTGACGATGATGTCGCCGATTCTCTTGAGCCCGAGGGTACGCATGGTTTCGCGCTGGTTTGGCTTGCCACCAATTTCACTCTTGATCTGGGTAACTTTTAGACGAACGGCCATTAGACACCTGCCTTGTTCTGCTCACGAAGTAGACCTGCTGGTGCTACCTCATCGATGCTCAAACCGCGACGAGCTGCAACTGCTGCTGGCTCTTCAAGTTGACGCAATGCGGCAACGGTGGCGTGAACGATGTTGATTGTGTTCGACGAACCGAGCGACTTGCTCAATACGTCGTGAATGCCTGCGCACTCAAGAACTGCACGAACTGGACCACCGGCGATAACTCCGGTACCTGCAGATGCAGGACGAAGGAGTACAACACCAGCAGCAGCCTCGCCCTGAACAGGGTGAGGAATAGTGCTGTTTACGCGAGGAACGCGGAAGAAGTTCTTCTTCGCCTCTTCGACACCCTTAGCGATTGCTGACGGAACTTCTTTCGACTTTCCGTAACCAACGCCAACTAGGCCGTTGCCGTCGCCGACAACTACTAGTGCGGTGAAGCTAAAGCGACGACCACCCTTTACAACCTTTGAAACACGGTTGATGGTGACAACGCGCTCTAGGAATGGGCTCTTGTTCTCTTCGCGGTCGCGACGCTCTCCACGAGGTGCGCGCTCACGGCCGCCGCGACGAGCTTCGCGCTCGTTTGCGTCAACAGCTGGTGCACCCTTGTCGGTTGCGTCTGCAGAAACTTCTGCGACTGCTACTTCTGAATTGATTTCGGTCATTAGAGAACCAAACCTCCCTCGCGAGCGCCGTCTGCAATTGCAGCGATGCGGCCCGCATACTTGTTGCCACCGCGGTCGAATACAACCTCGGTAACACCCGCGCTCTTAGCGCGCTCTGCGATCAACTGGCCAACCTTGGTTGACTTAGCAGTCTTGTCGCCGTCGAACTTGCGTAGGTCGGCTTCCATGGTTGAAGCCGAAGCCAGGGTGATGCCCTTGCTGTCGTCTACAACCTGAACGAATACGTGACGAGCTGAGCGGTTTACGACTAGACGTGGACGCTCTGCAGTGCCAGCTAGCTTCTTGCGAAGACGTAGGTGGCGACGTTCGCGAGCGTCTGCCTTGCTCTTGCCGCGGTTCTTTGGAATAAGAGCCATGATTACTTACCTGACTTTCCGGCCTTGCGACGAACAACTTCGCCAGCGTAACGAACACCCTTGCCCTTGTAAGGCTCTGGCTTGCGTAGCTTGCGTAGGTTCGCAGCAACTTCGCCAACAGCCTGCTTGTCGATTCCCGACACAGTGACCTTGGTGTTGCCTTCTACGGTGAAGGTGATGCCAGCTGGGGCCTTCACCAAAATTGGGTGCGAGTAACCAAGTGCGAACTCAATGTCTGAGCCCTTTGCAGTTACACGGTAACCAGTTCCAACGATCTCGAGGCCCTTTGAGTAGCCCTCGGTAACGCCGGTGATCTGGTTTGAGATCAAGGTGCGGGTTAGACCGTGCAGCGAACGTGAAACACGCTCGTCGTCTGGACGGGTAACGACAACAACGCCGTCTTCTAGCGCAACAGTGATTGGGCTCTTGACGGTTAGTGCAAGCTGGCCCTTAGGACCCTTGACTGAAACGTCGTTGCCATCGATCTTTACTTCGACGCCGGCAGGAACCGGAATCGGCATCTTTCCAATACGTGACATAAGTTGATTACCAAACGTAGGCGAGAACTTCTCCGCCTACTCCCTTCTTGGCTGCCTGACGGTCAGTTAGAAGACCGCTAGAGGTTGACAAGATTGCGATGCCAAGGCCACCAAGAACGCGAGGAAGCTCAGTTGACTTTGCGTAAACGCGAAGACCTGGCTTTGAAACACGCTTGATGCCAGCGATTGAACGCTCGCGGTTAGGGCCGAACTTTAGATCGATGGTAAGAGTCTTACCAACTTTCGCTTCTTCAACCTTGATGCTTGCAATGTAACCCTCTGACTTGAGGATCTCTGCGATGTTGGCCTTTAGCTTGCTGTAAGGCAGGCTAACGGTCTCGTGGTACGCAGAGTTTGCATTGCGCAGCCGGGTCAGAAAATCTGCTACCGGGTCTGTCATTGTCATGTGTTGCTGCTTTCCTTGGAGGTATCCAGATCTTTACAAGGAGCTGGACCTTGCCAATGTTTTATTGGGTTATTTGGTTTCGTCTGACTTGAACGGGAAGCCCAGTGCAAGCAATAGTGCGCGGCCTTCGTCGTTGGTCTTGGCTGTGGTGACAACGGTGATGTCCATACCGCGTGAGCGGTCGATGTTGTCCTGGTTAATTTCGTGGAACACGTTCTGCTCTGAGAGACCGAAGGTGTAGTTTCCGCGACCATCGAACTGGTTTGCGTTGAGTCCGCGGAAGTCACGGATACGTGGCAGTGCCAAGTTCAATAGACGGTCTAGGAATTCCCACATGCGGTCGCCGCGCAAAGTTACGTGCGCGCCAATTGCCTGGCCCTCACGAAGCTTGAACTGCGCGATTGACTTGCGAGCAAGGTTAACCTGTGGCTTCTGACCGGTGATTGCGGTGAGGTCCTTGATCGCGCCGTCGATGAGCTTGCCATCTTTTGCTGCGTCTCCGACACCCATGTTCACAACGATCTTGGTGAGGTTAGGAATCTGGTGTGGGTTGGTGAAACCGAATTCAGCTGCAAGAGCTGCTGCGATTTCTGCCTTGTACTGAGCCTTTAGGCGAGGAAGTGCCTTTGCTGGAGTCTTAGTTGCCATTAGATGTCCTTACCTGACTTCTTAGCCACGCGAACACGAACGGTCTTGGTAACACCATTCTTGGTGACCTTGTCTAGACGAGCACCCAAGCGAGTTGGCTTCTTGGTGCCTGGGTCTACGACCTGAACGTTTGAAATGTGGATTGAAGCCTCAACGGTCTCAATGCCGCCCTGCTTCACACCGCGGTCGTTTTGGCTAACGCGGTTGTGCTTGGTCTTTAGGTTTACGCCCTGAACGATAACGCGGCTGTTGTCAGAAACAATTGCCAAAACAGTTCCCTGCTTGCCCTTGTCTGCTCCGGTGATTACCTGAACGGTGTCGCCTTTTTTGATGTTCGCCATGATTAAATAACCTCCGGTGCTAGCGAGATGATCTTCATGAACTTCTTGTCGCGAAGCTCGCGGCCAACTGGGCCGAAGATGCGGGTGCCCTGAGGCTCGCCGTCTTTCTTAATGATCACTGCTGCGTTCTCGTCGAACTTGATGTATGAACCATCTGGACGACGGGTCTCTTTCTTGGTGCGAACGATAACGGCCTTTACGACGTCACCCTTCTTTACGTTTCCACCAGGAATTGCGTCTTTAACGGTGGCAACGATTACGTCGCCTAGACCCGCGTAACGACGCTTTGATCCGCCGAGAATACGAATTGCAAGAAGTTCTTTGGCGCCGGTGTTGTCGGCAACCTTCATTCTTGATTCTTGTTGAAGCATTACTTCTTCTCCTTGTTATGGGCAGCCGATTACCGACCGGATGCCTCGGGAATTACTTGGCCTTTTCGAGAATCTCGACTAGGCGCCAGTTCTTGGTTGCTGAAAGTGGACGGGTCTCGCTAATCAAAACGAGGTCGCCAACGCCAGCAGAGTTCTGCTCATCGTGAGCCTTGACCTTGGTGCTGCGGCGAATAACCTTGCCGTAAAGCGGGTGCTTTACGCGGTCTTCTACCTCAACCACGATGGTCTTGTTCATCTTGTCGCTCACTACATAGCCACGACGAGTCTTGCGGTAACCGCGAGTCTCTTCGGTAGCAGCTGCGTCAACAGTCTTCTTCTCGGTCGCCATGATTATGCTTCCTTAGTCTCTGCTGCAGCTTCGGTAGCTTCAGCCTTCTTAGCCTTGGTCGCTGGCTTGGCAGCTGCAGTAGGAACTGCACGAATGCCGAGCTCGCGCTCACGGATGATGGTGTAGATGCGGGCGATGTCGCGCTTTACTGCACGTAGTCGTCCGTGGCTCTCGAGCTGTCCGGTAGCTGACTGGAAGCGCAAGTTGAATAGCTCTTCCTTAGCCTTCTTTAGCTCTTCGACCAATACAGAGTCTTCGATCTTGTCGAGTTCTGCAGGTGCCAAGTTCTTTGAACCGATGGTCATTATGCGTCACCTTCTTCGCGCTTGATAATGCGAGCCTTTAGTGGAAGCTTGTGGATCGCGCGAGTCATAGCCTCGCGAGCAAGCTCTTCGCTAACACCAGCAACCTCGAACATTACGCGGCCTGGCTTGACGTTAGCGACCCACCACTCCGGGTGACCCTTACCTGAACCCATGCGGGTTTCGGCAGGCTTCTTGGTAAGTGGGCGGTCTGGATAGATGTTGATCCATACCTTTCCACCACGCTTGATGTGACGGGTCATTGCAATACGTGCAGCTTCAATCTGACGGTTGGTGA
The DNA here is from genome assembly GCA_024645175.1 of Microbacteriaceae bacterium. Lineage (GTDB taxonomy): Bacteria > Actinomycetota > Actinomycetes > Actinomycetales > Microbacteriaceae > Rhodoluna. The sequence continues at coordinate 5,932 of JAHEGB010000006.1, read as the reverse complement.
CGTATGCAGGAGTTAGAGCCTGAATGCCGTATTCACCGAACGCTACAGTGGTGCCACCCTTTGATGCGCCTGAGCGTGATGGGTGGTGCTGCTTGCGGTGCTTTACGCGACGTGGAATCAACATTTTTATGCCTCAACCTTTTCTGCTGCAGGTGCTGCTGCTTCAGCGGCAGGTGCTGCGGCACGACGTGGACGGTCCGAGCGATCGTTTCGCTTTGGAGCGTTAGCCTGCTGAACAGCAAGCTCCTTGTTGGTCATGTCACCCTTGTAGATCCAGACCTTTACACCGATGCGACCGAAAACAGTCTTAGCTTCGTAGAAGCCGTAGTCGATGTTGGCACGGAGGGTGTGTAGTGGAACACGGCCTTCACGGTAGAACTCGGTGCGAGACATTTCTGCTCCACCAAGACGACCAGAGGTCTGAACACGAATGCCCTTTGCTCCGCTGCGAAGCGCACCCTGCATTCCCTTGCGCATTGCGCGACGGAAAGCAACACGTGCGTTTAGCTGCTCTGCAATTCCCTGAGCGACTAGCTGTGCATCCATGTCTGGGTTCTTAACCTCAAGGATGTTCAACTGAATCTGCTTGCTGGTTAGCTTCTCTAGGTCTGCACGGATAGCTTCTGCTTCTGCGCCACGACGACCGATAACTAGACCTGGACGTGCAGTGTGAATGTCAACACGTACGCGGTCACGAGTGCGCTCGATCTCAACACGTGAAACACCTGCGCGGTCAAGGCGCTGGGTTAGCAGTGCGCGAACCTTGATGTCTTCGGCTACATAGTCTGAGTAACGCTGACCCTTTTTAGTTGAGTCGGCAAACCAACGCGAAATGTGATCGGTGGTGATACCTAGACGGAAACCGTATGGGTTTACTTTCTGTCCCATTAGTTCTTGCTCGCTTTCTTAGCGCCGGTCTTTGCGGCAACCTCGTCTGGAGTTGCAACCACGATGGTGATGTGGCTGGTGCGCTTAAGAATCTGGAAAGCGCGTCCCTGTGCACGAGGCATGAAACGCTTCAAGGTGGTTCCCTCGTCAACGAATGCCTGAGAAATGATTAGGTCGTCTTCATCGAACAAGATGTTCGCTGCGTCTGCCTTAACCTTTGCGTTTGCAACTGCTGATGCAACGAGCTTGTAGATCGGAGTGCTTGCAGCCTGAGGTGCAAACTTCAAAATCGCCAACGCTTCGGTTGCCTGCTTGCCACGGATGGTGTTAACCACGCGACGAGCCTTCATCGGCGTAATGCGGATGTGCTTAAGTTTTGCTACGGCTTCCATTATTTGCGCTTGCCCTTCTTGTCATCCTTCACGTGACCACGGAAGGTGCGGGTAGGTGCGAATTCGCCTAGCTTGTGACCAACCATGGTCTCGCTAACGAATACAGGGATGTGCTTGCGACCGTCGTGCACCGCGATGGTGTGACCAAGCATGCTTGGAACAATCATCGAGCGGCGAGACCAGGTCTTGATCACGTTCTTTGTGTTGGCTTCATTCTGAACGCGCACCTTTTTCATTAGGTGCTCGTCTACGAACGGGCCTTTTTTCAGACTTCTTGGCATAAGTGCGAACTCCTAGTGCTTGCCAGATGGGCGTCGACGGACAATGAGCTTGTTGCTTGGAAGGTTTGGCTTGCGAGTGCGACCCTCAGCCTGACCCCAAGGAGTCACTGGGTGACGTCCACCAGAAGTCTTACCTTCACCACCACCGTGTGGGTGGTCAACAGGGTTCATAGCAACACCACGAACGGTTGGGCGAACGCCCTTCCAGCGCATGCGGCCAGCCTTACCCCAGTTAATGTTTGACTGCTCTGCGTTACCCACTTCACCGATGGTTGCGCGGCAGCGAGCATCTACGTTGCGAATTTCACCTGATGGCAAACGAAGCTGCGCGTAAGCGCCATCCTTTGCAACCAAACGGATCGATGCACCGGCCGAACGACCCATTTTTGCACCGCCACCTGGCTTCAACTCGATAGCGTGAATCACGGTACCGGTTGGGATGTTCTTTAGCGGCAGGTTGTTACCTGGCTTGATGTCAGCGTTTGGTCCCTGCTCAATGCGGTCACCCTGCTTCAACTTGTTTGGGCAGATGATGTAACGCTTCTCGCCGTCTGCGTAGTGCAAAAGTGCAATACGTGCAGTGCGGTTCGGGTCGTACTCGATGTGAGCAACAACAGCTGGAACGCCATCCTTGTCGTGACGACGGAAGTCGATTAGACGGTACTGACGCTTGTGTCCACCACCGATGTGACGAGTGGTCACACGGCCCTGGTTGTTACGTCCGCCTGACTTGGTTAGCGGGCGAAGTAGCGACTTCTCAGGAGTGGTGCGAGTGATCTCAGCAAAGTCTGAGACTGACGAACCACGACGACCTGGAGTCGTTGGCTTGTATTTACGAATTGCCATTTTCTAGTTTCCTCCGCTTGCCTTAACCGACGCTCGAGAAGATGTCGATTGAGCCTGACTTAAGAGTGATGATGGCGCGCTTGGTGTCTTTGCGCTTGCCCAGTCCGAACTTGGTGCGGCGGGTCTTGCCAACACGGTTAAGGGTGTTAACCGATGCAACCTTTACCTTGAAGATCGCTTCGATAGCCTGCTTGATTTCAGTCTTGTTCGAAGTTGGATCTACTTCAAAGGTGTACTTGCCGTTGTCGATCAAGTTGTAGCTCTTCTCAGAGACGATTGGCTTGATGATTACGTCGCGTGGATCTTTGTTGATTGCAGTCATGGTTTATGCCTCCGCTGCTTCACTCGAAGTAGCAGTGGCCTTAGCCGAGCCCTTCGATGGACCTGCGATGAATACGTCGAGTGCTGACTTGGTGAAGATCACGTCGTCGCTCAACAAAACGTCGTATGCGTTTAGCTGGTCAACAGGCAGAACGTGAAGGTTCTGAATGTTGCGCAAGCTCTTGTAGCTAACGTCGTCGCTGCGGTCTAGAACAACTAGAACGTTGCGGCGGCCGGTTAGCTTCGCAATGATCGACTGTGCTGACTTGGTCGATGGCTTGTCGCCAAGAGCGAAAGCGTCGATTACGTGCAGACGGTTGTTGCGTGCGCGGTCGCTTAGAGCGCCCTTCACTGCAGCAGCGATCATTTTCTTTGGGGTGCGCTGGTCGTAGTCACGAGGCTTTGGACCGTGAGTTACGTAACCGCCACGCATCTGTGGAGCACGGAGCGAACCCTGACGAGCACGACCGGTTCCCTTCTGCTTGAACGGCTTCTTACCGGTTCCAGAAACTTCACCGTGACGCTTGGTTGACTGGGTGCCCTGACGAGCAGCTGCCAACTGAGCAACAACAACCTGGTGAATTAGAGGAACGTTGGTCTGAACGTCGAATAGTTCGGTTGGAAGGTTGGCAGTGCCAGTCTTCTTTCCTGCGACGTCAAGAACGTCTACCGAGTTAGTCATTTGGTTACGCTCCCTTCACTGCGTTGCGAACGAATACGAGCTGGCCCTTTGGACCAGGAACTGCACCCTTTACGAGTAGCAAGCCCTTTTCGGCGTCTACTGCGTGAAGAGTCAAGTTAAGAGTGGTGACGCGGTCTGAACCCATGCGGCCAGCCATCTTCATGCCCTTGAACACGCGTCCAGGAGTAGATGACATACCGATCGAACCAGGCTTGCGGTGGTTGCGGTGAGCACCGTGAGATGCACCAACACCGTGGAAGCCGTGGCGCTTCATGTGACCTGCGAAGCCCTTACCCTTTGAGGTGCCAACGACGTCTAGCTTTGCGCCAACTTCGAATACCTCAACACCGAGCTCCTGGCCAACTGAATATTCAGCTGCGTCAGCAGTGCGAATTTCTGCAAGGTAACGACGTGGGTTAACGCCAGCCTTCTCGAAGTGACCAGCGGTTGGCTTGTCGACCTTGGTTGGCTTGATTGCACCGTATGCAACCTGAACCGCGGTGTAACCGTCGGTTTCAATGTTCTTGATTTGGGTAACTACGTTTGAGCCAGCCTCGATCACGGTAACAGGAACAAGCTTGTTGTTCGCGTCCCAGACCTGAGTCATGCCGAGCTTCTTGCCCAGTAGTCCCTTTACAGTCTTGTTTTGAGTAGTCATCGTTTTCCTTAGAGCTTGATCTCGATGTTTACGTCTGCCGGAAGGTCGAGACGCATCAAAGAGTCAACTGCCTTAGGAGTTGGGTCGATGATGTCGATTACGCGCTTGTGGGTGCGCATCTCGAAGTGCTCGCGGCTGTCTTTGTACTTGTGAGGTGAACGAATCACACACACTACGTTCTTCTCGGTTGGTAGAGGTACTGGACCTACTACGGTTGCACCGGCACGAGTAACGGTATCTACGATCTTGCGCGCAGAAACGTCAATGACCTCGTGGTCGTATGACTTAAGTCGAATGCGGATTTTCTGTCCGGCCATCTTGACTCGCTCTCATATCACATTCGCGGTTTTTTAGGCCGCGTGCTTAGTAGCACTACTGATGTTGCACCACTGTTTATCTGTCAATTCCTTGGATTTTCGCCCTCGGAGGTACTGCTCCTCCGACCCACGCGCTCGGGTGTGTCGCCGGAAAACCGGTCGAAACAATCGAACTAAAGGTCGAATACATTTCTGTTCTGCTGCGGCCGGCCCAGACGAATCTGTTCACAAATGCCTGCAGTGGTTCACGCAAGATAGCGCGACGACTCAAGAACTTTTCAATCCTGCCACATTCGGGCGTGTCAATGCAAATTAAATCTGCCGAAAAGAGTATCTTTTTCCGATTTTTTTGAACCGATGCGCTCATAGGCTCTATCCATGATCAAATCTATCGTTCCGGTGGTGCCGGTGACCAAAATCGAGCCGACTCTTGAGGTCTTAGCCACGGTCGGTTTCACCCTGAACTGGGTGCATGACCCAGCCGGCACAAACGTTCGATATGGCTCGGTCGGCCACCCGGATGGCCACGAAATTCACCTCAGCGAGAGCCGAGGCGACGGAATCGGCCCAGTTGTGGTCTATTTCTGGTCAGACAATGTCGATGAGCTCGCAGAACAGGCCGGCACGACTGCCGAAGACCAAACCTGGCACACCCGCGAGTTCTGGCTGAAAGACGCCGACGGCAACAGCTTTCGCTTCGGCCAGCGCCTTTAGGTCAACGCTCGACCCTAGGCTCAGCTACTTCTTCCAAACAACAAGGTCAACCTTGTAATTGATATTCAGGTGCCACATTGCTCTATAGCCCTGCCAATCTGCCCAATCTCCTGCCGGGTCCGCCTCGTGAGGGTTCTCGGCAAGGAAGGTGACTTTGGAAATTACATATTCAGGAGCATTGAGTTGCTTCAGGATGCACAACTGATCTACGGTGTCTAACCCCGTGCTTTCGTAGTTTTCATCTTGAATACTCAAGTTCAAAGTCGGAGTTTTTTGAGACTCGTCAATAACGGCGAAAAGCTCAACGCCACAGGCGGTTGTGGCTGAATCCAAGCTCTTGGGTGAATTTGCCACGAAAAAAACAGCAACTGCCACACATATTGTTACCAAGGCGGCTAAAAGCCGAAACTTACCTTTGCCAAACAAATTTACCAACCACATTTTCATGGCCTGCACCCTCTTTCTCAATGCCCTTGATTCAAGAAACACATTAAGGCATGCCATTCAATTGTGCTTGAAGCTCGAACTTTTCAATCCTGGGTCATGTTGTAGCGCCAAAACAAAAAGAAATCCCCCGACCGAAGTCGGGGGATTTCTTTAAGAACTAAGTAATCGAAATTACTTGGTGATCTTGGTTACGGTTCCTGCACCAACGGTGCGGCCACCCTCACGGATAGCGAAACGAAGACCATCTTCCATAGCAATTGGCTGAATTAGCTCAACTGACATTTCGGTGGTGTCGCCAGGCATAACCATTTCAGTACCTGCAGGAAGGGTGATAACACCAGTCACGTCAGTGGTACGGAAGTAGAACTGTGGGCGGTAGTTTGCGT
>JAHEGB010000012.1 GCA_024645175.1 Microbacteriaceae bacterium | reverse complement strand
AGCTCGAGAAGATAATCGATTTGCACAAGCCAGACTTGGTGGCAATCGAGCGGGTTTTCTCTCAACAAAACGTCAGCACGGTAATGGGTACCGCGCAAATCTCTGGCATAGTCATGCTGCTCGCAGAACGCCGCGGAATCGCAATTCAAATGCACACGCCCACCGAGGTTAAAGCTGCTGTGACTGGTTCTGGAAGGTCTGGCAAGTTGCAAGTTGGCACCATGGTCGCCAAGATCCTCGGTTTAAAAGAGATTCCTAAACCTGCCGACTCGGCAGACGCTCTTGCGATTGCCATTACTGCTGGGTGGCGAGCTAACATCGCCAGCGAGACCGGCGTGCTGACCAAAGCTCAAGCGGCTTGGCAAAGCGCCGAAGCGGCATCCAAGAAAAATAGAAAGCATTAGTTAGTCTTTTGGCGTGATTGCATCGCTAACCGGCACGGTTCAAACAAAGAGCTCGAACTCTTTAGTTATAGACGTTGCCGGAGTTGGTTACCTCGTATGGGCTCCGACGCAACTCACTGCAGGCGTTTCGCAGGGCGACATTTTGACCGTGCACACCGCTCTAATCGTTCGCGAAGATGCCTTCGTGCTCTTTGGTTTCATCGATCGCGAGCAGCTTTCACTCTTCGACCTTCTTAGAAGTGTTTCGGGTGTTGGTCCGAAGATTGCTCTTGCGATTCTTTCGACTCTAACTTCGTCGGACATCGCAAACGCTGTTGCTAACGAAGATTCAAATGCTTTCGAGAAAGTTTCTGGAGTTGGTCTGAAGACAGCGAAACTGATCTCGGTTACTTTGGCCGGCAAATTGAAGGCCTTTGCGAACCAGTCTGATTCAGATTCGAACAGAGCGCTTCTTGAAGCTTTGCAGGGTCTCGGCTGGCCCGAGCGTGTTGCTGAACCTGTCGTGCGTGAAGTAATGCGTAATGCCTCTGGGAAATCGCTAGCCGAACTTATTCGAGAATCGCTTGGCATGTTGGGCAACAAATAGTGAGCGACATTACCGACCCACAAATTGACAGCAACGAGCTCGCCTTCGAGGCTTCGCTGCGACCACAAACATTGGCCGAGTTTGTTGGGCAAGAGACTGTGCGAAAACAAATCTCGTTGATTCTTGAAGCAGCAAAGATGCAGGGACGTGTCTCTGATCACATTTTGCTTGCTGGCCCACCAGGGCTAGGAAAGACCACGTTGGCCATGATCGTGGCTAAAGAATCAAACGCAAGCCTGCGCCTAACCAGCGGGCCGGCTATTCAACACGCTGGCGATTTGGCGGCGGTGCTCTCGTCGCTTTTGCCAGGTGAAGTCTTGTTCATCGATGAAATTCATCGCATGGCCCGCTCTGCCGAAGAGATGCTTTACCTCGCGATGGAGGATTTTCGAATTGATGTGATGGTTGGAAAAGGGCCTGGTGCGACTAGTGTCTCTCTCGAGATTGCTCCATTCACCCTCGTTGGCGCAACCACCCGTTCTGGAATGTTGGCTAACCCGTTGCGCGACCGATTTGGCTTCACCGCAAACCTCGAGTTCTATTCGGCAAATGAGTTAGAAACGGTTGCCGAGCGGGCTGCGGATCGCCTAGAAATCGACATCGAACCGCAGGCGCTTGCCGCCATTGCACTGCGCAGCCGAGGAACGCCAAGAATCGCCAACCGCTTGCTGCGAAGGGTCAGGGACTACGCCCTAGTTCACAAGGTGTCTAGAGTCGATGAAGAGACGGCTTTAGCGGCTTTGAAGCTCTATGAGGTTGATGATTTGGGTCTTGATCGACTCGACCGTGAGGTGCTTCGAGTGCTCTGCACGACCTATTCAGGCCGTGCCGTGGGTTTGTCTACTATCGCGGTGTCTGTTGGCGAAGAGCAAGACACAATCGATGGGGTAGTTGAGCCCTATTTGGTGAGAACGGGACTTATTGTGCGCACGCCGAAGGGGCGTGAAGCCACTGAACTTGGTTATCGCCATCTCGGGCTAGCAGCCCCAAATCGGGCTTAGCTCCGCGTGTTTGACCTATAATTGCCTAGGCGCTACGGGCGTCTCAATTCTTTCGAAAAGGTCTGACTGCTATGGAAAACATTATTCTCTTCGGTGCGCTTGGCATCATGATCGTGTTCATGTTCATGAACAACAAAAAGCGCAAGAAGCAGGCAGACGAGCTTCAGGCATCGATTGCCGTTGGTTCGTACGTGATGTTGACCAGCGGAATCTACGGCGAAGTAGTGGCGTTCGATGGCGACAAGGTTGTTCTCGAGAGCGCTCCAGGCAACAAGCTAACCGTTAACAAGTTGGCTATTCGCCAAGTTGAAGCGTCAGCTCCTAAGGCAGCAAAGCCAGCCGCAAAAAAGACCGCTACCAAGACCGTTGCCGCTAAGAAGCCTGCGGCTTCAAAGAGCGCAAAGTAAGAAAAACAGGATTCAACGTGGCATCTTCAGTAACTAAGACCGCCCGCAAGCGCCTTTCTTGGCTGCTTGCTTTGATCGTCGGTTTCTCGGGCATCATCGGGCTTGGCATGGCAACTAACACTGCCGGTGCTTCTTTCGTTCCTCAACTCGCACTTGACTTGCAAGGTGGAACCTCAATCATTCTTTCGCCAACAGTTGCAGACGGTCAGACCGTGACAGCTGAACAATTGGCTCAGGCGGTTTCTATTATTCGCGCACGTGTTGACTCAACAGGTGTTTCTGAATCAACCGTCACAACTTCAGGAAACAACAACATCGTTGTTGAGATCCCAGGAACCCCATCTGACAGCACCTTGCAGCTCATCAAGAGCAGCGCCAAGCTTGAATTCCGTGCAGTTCTCTTGACCTCTGCCGGTGTTTCAACATCAGTTGGTGGCAGCACTGATGCTTCTGCTTCACCAAAGCCTTCAGCTTCGGCCTCTGCTTCAACCGCCGCAACGCCAAACGTTGCCCCAACTGACCCAAGCGACCTGAACTGGGTAACAGCTGACGTAAAAGCCAAGTTTGATGCCCTTGACTGCTCGAAACAGTTCAGAACTCCAGGACAGGTTGACGACCCGACTGTGCCGCTTGCCACCTGTGACTTTTATGGTCAGAAGTACGTTCTTGGCCCAGTAGAGATCGATGGCGCAAACATCTCTGATGCCTCTGCGGGAACCATCTCGACTTCAACCGGCGCATCGACCAACGAGTGGGCTGTAAACCTAGAGTTTGACGCCGAAGGAACAAAAATCTTCAGCGACACCACGTCTCGTCTGTTCCCTTTGACTTCGCCACGCAACCAGTTTGCGGTCACCCTCGATGGCTTTGTCATCACGGCACCTCAGGCAAAGGCTGTTATTACAAACGGTTCTGCCCAGATCACCGGAAGCTTTGACAAGAACTCGTCGACTTCACTGGCCGACCAGTTGAAGTACGGTTCATTGCCAATTGGCTTTGAAGTGCAGAGCCAAGAGAACATTTCGGCAACCCTCGGAAGCGAGTCTCTCAAGAGTGGTTTGCTCGCTGGTTTGATCGGTTTGATCTTGGTTGTCATTTACTCGGCGTTCCAATACCGCGCACTAGCCATTGTCACAATTGGCTCACTAGTTGTTGCCGCAGTGATTACCTATCTTTTGATTGCAATCTTGTCTTGGCGACAGGGCTACCGACTTTCACTCTCGGGTGTTGCCGGCCTTATCGTCGCCATCGGTATCACTGCAGACTCATTCATTGTTTACTTCGAGCGTGTTCGTGACGAGCTGCGCGACGGTCGCACTCTCAGTGCCGCCGTTGAAGCAGGTTGGAACCGCGCAATTCGCACCATCCTTGTATCAGACGGCGTGAGCATGCTAGCTGCTGTTGTTTTGTTCGCGCTTACTGTAGGCAGCGTCAAGGGCTTCGCATTCACACTTGGTCTAACCACATTGGTTGACCTTGCTGTTGTTGCTCTGTTCACGCACCCGATGCTTCAGGTATTGGCGCAACGCAAGTTCTTCAGTTCTGGCAATAAGTGGTCTGGCTTCGATGCGAAGGCATTGGGCGGTCACATTTATGTTGGTCGAGGAAAATTCGCTGTCGCAGAGACTGTTAGCGATGCAAAGCGTGGAAAGGCTTCGAAAGAGGCAGAGAAGCGTCAAACAATTGCCGAGCGCAAAGCTGCAGCAAACCAGAACAACGGAGGGCAGAACTAATGTCTAAGTTCAGCGACCTTGGAAACGATCTTTACACCGGCAAGCGTTCGGTGGACTTTATTGGCAAGCGCAAGGTGTTCTACATCGTCGCGGCTGTGATGATCGCTTTGGCCGTATTGATTCCGGTTGTCAAAGGCGGTTTCAACTTTGGAATCGAGTTCCGTGGTGGCTCAGAGTTTCGTGTAAGCGGTGTTTCGCAAAGCGACCAGCGCAAGGCGATTGACGCCGTGCACACCGTTGCAGCCGAGGCCAACCCGACAGTAACCGCAGTTGGCACCGACGCACTTCGCATTCAGACCGAGCAGCTCTCAGACACCGATTCAGAAGCAGTTCGTGTTGCCTTGGCTAACGCATACGGCGTGAACTCATCGGCTGTAGCCAGCTCATTCATTGGCGCTAACTGGGGAGCAGACATCACGAGCAAGGCTTTCTATGGTCTTCTTGTATTCGTTCTCTTGGCAGCAGTGCTAATGGCGATCTACTTTAGAACGCTCAAGATGTCTCTTGCGGCCATGATCGCGTTGCTACACGACTTGATCATCACTGCGGGTGTCTATGGTGCTCTTGGCTTTGAGGTCACTCCGGCTGCCGTAATTGGTTTTCTTACCATCTTGGGTTACTCGCTATATGACACCGTCGTGGTCTTCGACAAGATTCGTGAAAACACGTTCGAAGTTGAGTTCAGCGAGACTCAAACTTTCGCCGAGCGCGTCAACCTGGCTATTAACCAGACACTAGTTCGCTCGATCAACACCTCTGTAGTTGCTGTTTTGCCGGTTGGTTCGATCTTGTTTATTGGTGCTGCCTTGCTCGGTGCCGGAACTCTTCGTGACATCGCTCTAGCGCTCTTCATCGGAATTATCGTTGGAACTTATTCGACAATCTTCATTGCTGCACCGGCTTATTCGCACCTTCGTGAAGGCGAAGCGAAATACGCTAACGCTGCAAAGAAGGTCTTGACTGCTCGCCAGTAATTCATTGGCTTGCTAGGCTTGTCTTCAATTCGTAGGAGCAAGTTTGAGTGACGCAACGCCAACCAGCAGCATCAGCACTCTAAAGGGCATGCTGCCGAGAATTTTCTCGAAGTATGGCGCTTACACAAGCGAAGTCAACGAGATTCTGAGAGTCGTCAAGCTAAACCACCCGAGAGCTGACTATTCAATAATCGAGCGTGCCTTTCTGGTCGCAGAAGAAGCACATCGCGATCAGGTTCGAAAAAGCGGCGAGCCATACATCACGCATCCGCTGGCCGTAACTCAGATTCTTGCTGAGTTAGGCATTGGCCCGGTAACGCTTGCCGCCTCACTCCTTCACGACACCGTCGAAGACACCGATTACAAACTCGAACAGCTCGAGAAAGATTTCGGTTCTGAAGTTGCCATGCTCGTTGATGGCGTTACAAAGCTAGACAAGGTTAAGTACGGCGACCACGCTCAGGCTGAGACCGTTCGCAAAATGGTTGTTGCGATGTCGAAGGACATCCGCGTTTTGGTTATCAAACTTGCAGACCGCTTGCACAACGCCAGAACCTGGGGCTTTGTGCCGATTGAGTCGGCTCGTCGCAAAGCGCAAGAGACAATCGAGATCTATGCGCCCCTTGCACACCGCTTAGGAATCAGCACAATCAAGTGGGAGCTCGAAGACATCTCGTTCAGCGTGCTTTACCCCAAGGTCTATGAAGAGATTGTGAACTTGGTGTCGCAGCGCGCTCCGCAGCGCGAGCAGTTCATCGAGTCGATTATTGGCGAGATTGAGCAAGACCTTCGCGAAAGCAAAATCAAGGGCGCTGTCGCCGGGCGACCGAAACAGTATTACTCGATTTATCAAAAGATGGTTGTTCGCGGACGTGAGTTCGATGACATCTATGACCTAGTGGGCATTCGTGTTCTCGTTTCGTCAATTCGCGACTGCTATGCAGTTCTCGGCGCAATTCACGCGCGTTGGAACCCTGTGGCGGGACGTTTCAAGGATTACATTGCGATGCCGAAGTTCAACCTCTACCAGTCGCTGCACACCACGGTAATGGGGCCAAAGGGCAGAACCGTCGAGATTCAAATTCGGACCACTGAGATGCACCAGCGTGCCGAATATGGTGTTGCCGCCCACTGGAAGTACAAGGAGCAGGCAGGCAAGACCGGCGAGATGGCCGATGAAGACCTAACCTGGCTTAAGCATCTAACCGACTGGCAAGCAGAAACTCAGGACCCGAGCGAGTTCTTAGATTCGCTGCGCTTCGAGATCGGCGCTAAAGAGGTTTATGTCTTTACCCCGAAGGGCAAGGTAATCGGCCTTACCGGTGGCGCGACGCCAGTTGACTTTGCATATGCCGTGCACACCGACGTCGGCCACAGAACAATGGGTGCCAAGGTAAACGGTCGTCTCGTGCCTCTCGAAACACCTTTGAACTCTGGCGATGTTGTCGAAATCTTCACTAGCAAGTCTGCAGAAGCCAGCCCCTCGAAAGACTGGTTGAACTTCGTCAAGTCACCTCGAGCTCGCGCAAAGATCAAACAATGGTTTAGCGCAGAGCGACGTGAAGACGCTATCGAACAAGGCAAAGAGTCGATTGCCAAGGCTATGCGCAAGCACAACTTGCCGCTACAAAAGATGATGTCTGGTGACAGCCTGCTCAGCCTTGCTCATGATCTTCGGTTCACAGATGTTGAGTCGCTATATGCTGCGGTAGGCGAGGGTCATGTTTCTTCGCAGCAGGTAGTTGAGAAAATAACGGCTTCACTTGCAACCGATTCAGACGCGGCTGAGGCTGTCTTTGAGCTTCCGACGAGCACACGCTCGGCCAACCGTCAGCACCAAAACTCCGCCGGAATTCTGGTGCGCGGAGACTCAGATGTGATGGCAAAGCTGGCAAGGTGTTGCACGCCGGTTCCGGGTGATGAGATTCTCGGTTTTGTAACACGAGGCAGCGGCGTTTCGGTTCACAGAACCGACTGCAAGAACGCCGAGCAACTCAGGCTTGAGCCTGAACGACTCATGGATGTCTCTTGGGCACCGAACTCTAAGTCGCTGTTCTTGGTTCAGATTCAAATCGAAGCGCTAGATCGCGGTGGACTGCTTAGTGACGTGACTCGCGTTCTCAGCGAACATCACGTGAACATTTTGTCTGCATCGGTTTCGACTCGCAGCGACAGGGTGGCGCTTAGCCGTTTTGTCTTTGAGATGGGCGATTCAAACACGCTTGAGCATTTGCTGAATGCGGTTCGAAGAATTGAAGCTGTCTATGACGTGTATCGCGTCAACAATGGCTAAAAGCTAGTTAGCTGCTGCCTTCACGGTGTCAAGCCATGCCTTGCGAGCTGCGAGAGCCTCGGTGGCATCCTTGATCTTCTTGTCGTTCTTGCTTGCGGTAGCGGCAGCCAGCTCGTTTTCGAGTTTCTTGATCGACTCTTCTAGCTGATTAATCACTGAGTTGCTGCGGTCGATTGAAGCTGGGTCGGTCTTGCGCCAGTGATCTTGTTCGGCGGTCTTAACCTTCGACTCAATCGCCTTGAGCTTGTCTTCGACTTCGCGAAGCTTGTCTTTAGGCACTCGGCCGATTTTCTCCCACTTCTTTTGAAGTTCAAGGAGAGAACGCTTTGCTTCGTCGAGACCCTTTGTCGGGTCAATTGCTGAGTACTGCTTAAGAAGTTCGAGCTTCTTAGCCAAGTTCTCAGACTGCTCACCGTTCTCGACAACTGCAGTGACCTGACGAGCTGCATAGATTGTGTCGCCAGCGGCCTTGAATCGTGCCCATAGAGCGTCGTCAGATTTGCCTGGCGTGCGACCAGAGGTCTTCCATGCGTCTAGAAGTTTGCGGTATTCAACAATCGAATCTGAACCTGCGGCAGCCAACTTTTCGGCCTGCTCAACGATTTCATTCTTCTTTGCTCGAACAGCCTTGTTGTTTGCATCGAGGCTTGCGAAGTAAACGCGCTTGTTTGACTCAAACTTGGTTCTTGCTACAGAAAAGCGCTTCCAGATTGGATCAGCGTCAGACTTTGGCACCTTGGCGCCGGTCTTCTGAGCTGCCTGCCACTCTTCGAAAAGCTTTGCGAATTTCTCGGCTGATTGCTTCCACTGTGTTTTAGCGACATCTTGGTTTGCAATCGTTTCAGCGGCAACAGCGAGCTCAATGCGCTTTGCTAACGCGGCTGCAACAGCTTCTTTGTTGGCTTCAGCTTTCTTGGCACCAAGCTCATCGATTTTCGGCTTCAGCGCAGCAACGCGGTTGCGCAGTGCGTTGAGGTCACCAACTGCATTCGGCTCAATCAAGTCCTTTGCAAGCTTCTCGGCTTGCTTAGGCAGGTTAGCTGCATCAACCTTTGTAGCTACTCGTTGCTCAAGAATTCGAACCGAAGCCTCTAGGTCTGCATACTTGCGCTCAAAGAAAGCTAACGCCTCTTCAGCAGTCACGTTTGGGTATTGACCAACTTTTCGCTCTGATCCCAATTCAAGAACGTATACGTTGTTCTCTTCATCGACGCGACCGAATTTCACTGCTGACATGGTTAGCTCCTTTTGCTAGACGCTGTTGCGTTCGTTTTCTTTGACTTAGTTTAGAACTATGGCGCCGAGCTTAGTTTCGATGGCCGGCTTGCCATCCTTACTGTTTGCTGAACCAGCGGCTACACCAGCGTTGATGATCGGGTTCAAACCAGAGAGATTGCCGGTCACCTTTCCGAAGACGGTGTAGTTCGGCTGAAGCGGTGAGTCTTTATAGACGATGAAGAACTGCGAGCCGTTTGAGTCTGGTGATCCAGAGTTCGCCATAGCCAGCAATCCCGTGGTGTAGGTCGCTACACCAGAAGCGTTTGCAACTGGTGGGTTCTCGATAGGGCCGAATGAATAACCTGGTCCGCCGGTGCCTGTGCCGGTTGGGTCGCCACACTGAAGAACGTAGATTCCATCGGTGGTTAGACGGTGGCAAGGAACCTCGTTGTAAAAGCCCTTGCTAGATAGTGCGATGAAGTTGGCGGCTGCTTGGGGGGCCTTGTCGCCATAGATTTCAATTGCAAGATTTGCGTCATTTACCTTCATGGTTCCGGTCCATACGCGATTTTCAGCGATGTCCTTGCTTGGAACATTAGGTGAAACGGTTTCGATTGCAGACGGAGATGCGCTCGGAGTCGCTGCTGCATCTTTGACTGGGTTCAAGGCTGAGTAACCGAATTGAGCCGCGACCGCAACTGCTAGTGCGGCAACGCCAATGACAGCGGCAAGCTTGTTGTCTTTACCCTTGCGCTTCGAGTCCTTTTGGTGCTGAAGCTGCTTCTGTTCATAGGCGGCAAGCTTGTTAGCAGTGTCGCTGAAGAGATTCTGTTGCTTTTTCTTCGATGCCAAGGGTTCCTCCGATAATTTGTTCCTCGCCAATTTTACGCAGTATTGGGTATTCGATTCGTGCGAGTAATCTTAAAAAATGACCGAGAGCATGTTTGAAGGGCTAGCACCGCTAGCTTCGCGAATGCGTCCTCGTTCACTCGAAGAAGTCGTCGGGCAAGAAGCCCTGCTAAAAGCAGGTTCACCCCTTCAGAAACTCGCCGAACCGCCTCGAGATGGCCTTGCACCAAGCACGACGAGTGTCATTCTCTGGGGGCCACCGGGAACCGGGAAGACCACGTTAGCCAAGGCCGTTGCCAATTCGAGCAACAGACGATTCATAGAGCTAAGCGCGGTGACCAGTGGAGTCAAAGAAGTTCGCGAGGCCATCGAGAAGGCTCGCAACGATCGCGAGTCGTTTGGCGTCAGCACAATTTTGTTTCTCGACGAGATTCATCGCTTTTCTAAGGCGCAGCAAGATGTGCTGTTGCCCGGTGTTGAGAGCGGTTGGATAGTTCTGATCGCCGCAACCACCGAGAATCCCAGTTTTTCGGTGATTAGCCCGCTGCTCTCGCGCTCTCTGCTGCTGACCCTTCAGTCGCTGCCTGATGAAGCGGTAATTGCCCTTATTGCTAGGGCGGTTGAAGACCCGCGAGGGCTAAAGGGTCGATTCATTGTGAGCCCAGAGATCAGCGAACGCATAGCCCTGCTAGCCGCTGGAGATGCCAGGCGCGCGCTAACGATTCTTGAGGCGGCGGCGTCAGCGGTCGAGAATCCAGAACTTGATGGGCCTTTTGTGGTCACCCACGAAGCTGTTGAAAGCGCCATGGATAGGGCATTGGTCAGATATGACCACGACGGCGACCAGCACTATGACGTCATAAGTGCCTTCATCAAGTCTGTTCGAGGAAGCGACGCTGACGCAGCTATTCACTATCTTGCTCGCATGATTGAGGCGGGAGAAGACCCAAGGTTCATCGCTAGACGACTAATTATTTTGGCTGCTGAAGACATTGGTTTAGCTGACCCAGCGGCTCTGACCTTGGCTGCCTCTGCCGCTGAGGCCGTGGCCAAGATCGGCATGCCCGAAGGGCGCATTCCGCTTGCAGAAGCGACAATCTATCTGGCACTCGCGCCCAAGTCGAATTCTGCCTATTTAGCCATTAACTCGGCACTAGATGACGTTCGAGCCGGACTCTCAGGCCCGGTGCCAAAGGCGCTCAAGAGTTCGAACTACGCCGGGGCTCAAAAGACCACGGGAGCTGGCATCGGCTACGTTTATCCGCACGATGACAGGAGAGCGGTGGTCGAGCAACAGTATCTCGAGGGCAAGATTGGGCAGCGCAGCTACTACCAGCCAAAGGATAAGGGCGCAGAGGGTGAGCTAGCTGAGCGCTGGCCCAAATTGCGGGCAATCATCCGTGCCTTCAAAAAATAGTCGCAAACCCTTTATTTAGGCTCACGTCACTTGCTAAACTTGCAAGGTTGCCGACTAGAACCTGCCTCACGGCTGAGAGCTGGTTCACACGGTGCGATTCGTCTAATAGCCAGACGAATCCGTGGCAAAAGGTTCGACCTCTCGATCCGCTTTTGTGAACAAAATAAACGCTATTGAGCTTCATGCTCACTGAAAGGAAAACGTGTCAAAGACCACACGTACTCGCAGCAAGACTCGTTTGTCTCGCTCGCTCGGACTAGCCCTTACTCCTAAGGCAGCTAAGTACCTAGAAAAGCGTCCATATGCTCCAGGTGAGCACGGTCGCACCAAGAAGAAGGCTGACAGCGACTTTGCCGTTCGTCTTCGCGAGAAGCAGCGTCTTCGCGCTCAGTATGGAATTCGTGAAGCACAGCTTCGCAAGACCTTCGCTGAAGCAAAGCGCACCGAGGGACTTACTGGTGAGAACCTAGTTGAGCTTCTCGAAATGCGTCTCGACGCTCTAATTCTTCGTGCAGGCATCGCCCGCACAATTGCTCAGGCACGTCAGATGGTTGTACACCGTCACATTCTCGTCAACGGCGAGCGTGTGGACCGTCCATCATTCCGCGTAAAGCCAGGACAGATGATTCACGTTCACCCAAAGAGTGAACTAACCGAGCCATTCCAGGTTGCTGCCGCTGGCGGTCACGTTGATGTATTGCCACCTGTTCCTGGCTACCTCGATGTGCAGCTAGACAAGCTACACGCAACTCTCGTGCGTCGCCCAAAGCGCGCTGAAGTTCCAGTTACCTGTGAAGTTCAGCTCGTTGTTGAGTACTACGCAGCTCGATAAAACTAAGTAGGAGTTCGGATGAGTGGCGGAGACATCGCAGCAATCATCGCGGCAGGAGCTTTTGTTCTGCTCGTGTTGTTTATCGGCGTGCCACTGATCAAGCTCGGGGGACTAATCGATGAGACTCGCGAATCAGTTCGCGAATTGAACGATACGGTCGCTCCGCTACTCACCGAAGTCACTACTACAGTCATAGAAACCAACAAGGCTTTGGCGAAGATCGACACCATCACCGAGAACGTTGCAGATGTGACGACGAACGTAAAGGCGCTCGTAGCAGTTTTTAGTGCTTCTGTTGGTGCTCCACTAATGAAAATTGCTGGCCTTACTCAAGGTCTTCGTTCTGCACTACTAGGCAAGAAGAAGTAAACATGAAGAAGATTTTCTGGTTCGCAACTGGAATCGC
>JAHEGB010000011.1 GCA_024645175.1 Microbacteriaceae bacterium | reverse complement strand
GACACTAGATGTGACCTGCGACATTTGAGTCGCCTGTCGCCTTTTCTGTTGAGAATCTGCCCAACCGAAGCGGCTGTTAGCAGGTTAGCAGGTTTCGAACAAATTTTCGAACAAAATCTCGATTGGCGTGTCGTTATTTCGTCTTTTTGTTCTTATTGGGTTTTCCGTGCCAACGTTCTTTTGGAACGCCCTCGGCCTGACAAATGGCCAGCCAGACATCCCTGGGATCTTCGCCATCAGCTAGGCACTTCTGGCCGGTTCGGTCTGCCAGAGCGCCAAGCACAAGGTCGCGCAAAAGCACTGCTGAGTATTCTGGCCCGAACTCATCAGACATGAGCTCGTTGAACTGACTGAGGCGCAATTTGGCCTAAAAGGACTTATTTAGCCTGTTTGGCCGAGTTTGTGGCCGAACCAATTAGGAATGCATCGAATTCGTCGAGTTCGATGTCGCCAAACTGCTTGCCAGAAATTGCCTGAACGGCGAAGGTGTCTGGAACGCTGTCTGGAATAACGACACCCTCAAGGATGGCCAAGCGATCACTGACCTCGCGAAGAATTTCAGATACGGGAACTTCTAGGGCCTCGGCAAGAGAAGCCAGAATCTCTGAAGAAGCCTCTTTTTGCCCGCGCTCAACCTCGCTGAGGTAGCCGAGAGCAACGTTTGCACGCGCTGCCACCTGGCGAAGGGTCTGACCCTTCTGGGTGCGAAAATCGCGAAGTACGTCGCCGATTTCTTGACGAATTAGTGCCATCTGGGCCTCCTTTGCAGTTAATCTACCCTGACCGTGCGACAAATCTAACCAATGTGGCTGAAAGTTGCCTGACCGTCACTCAACTAAACAAAACTATGGGCGCAGGTAATCCCAGAGAAGATTGGCAATTGCCTCGGCAGCCTGCTCGCGAACCCGAGTTCGATCGCCTTCGAAGTGAAATTCGGCAACCTTAGGCTCGACTTGAGGCGCGTGCAGAGCAACAAACACCGTGCCGGCAGCAATCGACTCTTGAGCATCTGGGCCGGCGACGCCGGTGGTAGAAATTGCCACAACCTGCTCGATTGGCAAATTGGCGGCATGGGCAAAATGTTCGCGCGCACCAGCCGCCATGGCAATGGCGACCTCTTCGCTCACCGCTCCCCTGGCAGCCAGAAGATTTGCTGCAACATCGAGCATTCGTTCTTTGATCGAATCTTGATAGGCAACTACGGCACCGAGCAAAACCCGTGATGCACCTTCGATTGCCACAAACTTCGAACTCACTTCACCACCGGTGAGTGATTCTGCGATGGCAAGCTTTAGATTGCGACGTTCGAGTTCGACAAGAATGTCGGCGAAGACGTTGGTGGTCATTTGCGAAGTTTCAACTCGGCATCGATGTATTGCAAACCGCTTGCAATCGTTGCGATCAGCGCAGCGTAAATGAGAATCAGCTCAACCGGAATGAGCCACGGAAAATATGCGTCGAGCGGTGAAACCAAAAAGCCAAGTGCAATCGACTGGATGATGGTCTTGAATTTTCCGCCACCAGAGGCAGCCAAGACTCGGCGCTTTGCAACAATCAAGCGGTAAATCGTGATGCCAAATTCGCGAAGCAAAATAGCGCCGGTGATGAACCAGCTGAGTTCACCGAGAATTGAGAGCGCAACCAACGCGCCGCCAATGAGAGCTTTGTCTGCAATTGGGTCTAAGAGTTTTCCGAGATTGGTAACTAGGTTGCGCTTGCGAGCGATTGCACCGTCGATGCCGTCTGTCGAAATGGCAAGCACAAAGAGAATCAGCGCAAGCCATCTTTGCAGGCTGGTTTTTTCTGGCGATGCAAAAAGCAGTGCGATGAAAACCGGCGCTACCGCAATGCGTGCGATTGTGATGGTGTTTGGCAGGTTGAGTTTCGAAGCCACTACTGGCGACCCGTCAACTGCCAAGCATCTTCATCAGGATCATCTTCATCGTCGTCGTTTGCACGAGCGATAAAGTTGGCCGGATCTCCGGCTGCGAGAGCTTCGAATCCGGGTTGTTCTGATTCAATTTCGCGTCCGGCTTGAACCACCGCAGGCGTTGCCTTTGCGCCAGGCTCTCCGCGAAGTTGTGCAAGCACAGTGCCGAGCTCTTCTGGTCGAACCATTACCTCGCGAGCCTTTGATCCCTCGCTCGGGCCAACGATGTTTCGCGACTCGAGCAGATCCATGAGTCTTCCGGCTTTAGCGAAGCCAACTCGAAGTTTGCGCTGAAGCATAGAGGTTGAGCCGAACTGCGAGTTGATGATCAACTCGGCAGCCTGCAGCAAGACCTCGAGGTCATCGCCGATGTCAGCATCGACCACTCCACGAGCAGCCTTAACCTCGTTGACGTCTTCGCGGTATTCAGGCTTCATCTGAGCCTTCACGTGCTCAACAACACCGTGAAGTTCGCTCTCGGCAAGCCAAGCGCCTTGAACGCGTATTGGCTTGTTGGTGCCCATCGGCGAGAACAACGCGTCGCCCTGACCAATGAGCTTCTCGGCTCCAGGTTGGTCAAGGATGACGCGCGAGTCGGTGACAGACGAAACCGAGAAAGCGAGCCGGCTCGGAACGTTTGCCTTAATCAAGCCGGTGACGACATCGACCGAAGGTCGCTGGGTAGCCAAAATCAAGTGAATGCCTGATGCGCGAGCAAGCTGAGTGATTCGCACGATTGAGTCTTCAACATCGCGCGGAGCAACAATCATGAGGTCTGCCAACTCGTCAACGACAACTAGCAGGTATGGGTATGGCTGCAGTTTGCGTTCGCTGCCTTCAGGCAGTTTGACTTCGCCGGCAACGATGGCGCGGTTGAAATCGTCAATGTGCTTGAAGCCGAACGAAGCGAGGTCGTCGTAGCGAGAGTCCATCTCTTTTACGACCCACTGCAAAATTTCGGCTGCTTTTTTAGCGTCTGTAACAATCGGCGTAATCAAATGAGGAACACCCTGGTATGCCGCAAGCTCAACGCGCTTTGGGTCGACCAAAATCATTCGGACTTCAGCCGGCTTAGCACGCATCAAGATCGAAGTGATCATCGAGTTGATAAAGCTCGACTTTCCGGCACCGGTGGCACCAGCGACCAAGAGGTGGGGCATCTTGGCAAGGTTGGCAACCACGAAACCACCCTCAACGTCTTTGCCGACGCCGATGGTGAGCGGGTGCAAACTTTGTTTTGCAACCGGTGAGCGAAGCACGTCACCTAGCGAAACGATCTCGCGATCCGTGTTCGGAATCTCGATTCCGATGAGTGACTTGCCAGGAATCGGAGCAAGGATTCGCACCTCATTGCTAGCAACCGCGTATGAGATGTTGTTGCTCAATCGAGTTACCGCCTCGACCTTTACTCCGGCTGCGAGCTCAACTTCGTAGCGGGTAACTGTTGGGCCGCGCGAGAAGCCGACCACTTTTGCAGCCACGTCGAACTCGCTGAAGACGCTGTCGATTGAAGCAACTATTGCGTCGTTTGCTGCAGTCTTCGCCTTAGGCGGGGTGCCCGGCGTGAGAAGGTCGTTTGACGGCAAGACATAAGGCTTGAGTCGCATTGGCTTCGGCGCTTCGGTTGGCGTGGTTTCGGCCGGTGTAGCTACAGTTTCGATTGCACCGGTTGCAGGCTCGGCAACCACCGCAATTGGCTCGGTAGCTGGCTCAGGCTCGAAGGTGTCAACCGAAGGCACATCGAGCTCGGTTGGCTGGCCGAAGAGCGAGTCAAATGCGTCGACGTTGTCTTCGGCCTGGTCTTCTGCAACGAGCGCGTTGTCGAAGGCTGGGTCTGTCGACTTGCCCTTGCGCCACCATGGCACCTTGGTGCCGTCGAAGGCATCGAGAACCTCGTCTTCTTCGGCTGCCCCGGCCTCGGCCTTTTCTTTGCCCTCGCCGAACAGGTAGTTCTTCAGCTCAGCCAAGCGCTCAGGAATGCGGGTCGGCGAGGTCTTGGTCATGATCAAGATCGACCCGAAGGTTATCAGCGCCATAACTGGAACAGCACCCCATACGGTGATGGTGTTCAAGAACGGCCAGGAAATTAGCCAGCCGAAAAGCCCGCCGGCGATGGTTAGCGGCCAGGCGCCGTCTGCAGGCTTTGGTTGAGCGCTGAATAGGTGAAAGAAACCGCTGATTGAAACAGTAAGCAAGAACAGGCCAATGCCGATGCGGCCGTTGTCTTTGACGGTCGAAGGGTGGCGCATCAAATAGAAGGCAAAAACAATCGCGAGCACTGGCAACGCATAGGCGACCTTGCCGAACAGCAAACCGGCCGAGTGAGCATTTAGCTCTTTGGCGAAGCCGTCATTGGCCATGAACCAGGTGGTGATTGCCCCGGCGACGCCGAGCAAGAACAAGAAGAACGGAATTCCGTCGCGGCGGTCTTGTTTGGCGATTTTCTCAGGGCTAAGTGCTCGAGCGGCAGCGCCAACCGCGTGGGCAAAGACCATGTAAATGCGAATTGCCAGATTTTGCGCGTTGCCCTCACTCGGTGCCCGTCTGGTGCGAGTTGCACCACCGCGAGCAGGTGTTTTTGAGGTTGGTTTGCGCGTAGCCATGCGACAAATTTAACAGCGACCCGTGACAATTCGCGGGAGGCAGGCAGGGCTATTCGACTGGCACAGCCTCTTCGGCAGGCAGAGCCTCTTCGTCTGCCAGGGCCTATCCGTGGATTAGTCGACTATGACAACCGGAATGATCATCGGGCGACGACGGTGAGCCTTATTGACCCAGGTTCCGATAGTGCGACGAATTACCTGCTGCATGGCGTAGCTGTCACGGATGCCTTCGGCGGCTGCCTGAGCAAGCGCAAGCGAGATCTGTGGCTTGACGTCATCGAAGACGTGGTCTTCTTCGGCGAACGCTCGGGCGCGAATCTCTGGGCCGACCTTGATGCGACCGGTGGCGCCGTCAATCGTGCAGAAGATCGAGATGAACCCCTCTTCGGCAAGCACGCGGCGGTCTTTTAGGTCTTCTTCGGTGATCTTGCCAACGGTCTTGCCATCAACGAAGAGCAGGCCGCACTCAACAGCGCCAACTACCTCGGCCACGCCGTCAGCTAGGTCAACAACCCAGCCGTCTTCGGTGATGAGCACGCGCTCGCGGTCTACGCCGGTTTGCTCGGCAAGTTTTCCGTTTGCGATGAGGTGGCGATATTCGCCGTGCACCGGCATGACGTTCTTCGGCTTCAAGATGTTGTAGCAGTAGAGCAACTCTCCCGCTGCCGCGTGACCCGATACGTGCACCTTTGCATTGCCCTTGTGCACGACATTTGCGCCGAGCTTCGTCAGACCATCAATGACTCGATAGACAGCGTTCTCGTTTCCAGGAATCAGCGAGCTTGCCAAGATGACGGTGTCGCCCTCGCCGATTTCGATGTCGTGCTCGAGATTTGCCATGCGCGCAAGAACTGCCATTGGCTCACCCTGCGAACCGGTCGACATGTATACCAGCTGGTTTTCAGGAATATCGGTTGCGTGCTTTGAATCGATGAGCACACCGTCTGGAACATTCAGGTAGCCCATCTGCTGCGCAATCTGCATGTTGCGAACCATGCTGCGACCGACGAGCGCCACCTTGCGATTGTTTGCAACTGCCGCATCGACAACCTGCTGCACGCGGTGAACGTGCGAAGAGAATGAAGCAACGATTACGCGACGCTTCGAACGAGCGATTACGTTTTCGATTACCGGGCCGATTTCTTTTTCGAGCGGAGTGAAGCCAGGAACATCGGCATTCGTCGAGTCGCTCATGAAAAGGTCGAGTCCCTCTTCACCGATTCGAGCAAATGCACGAAGGTCGGTTAGTCGCCCATCAAGCGGAAGCTGATCCATTTTGAAGTCACCGGTGTGCAAGACCTTGCCGGCAACAGTGCGAATCAAAACCGCGAGCGCGTCAGGAATCGAGTGGTTGACGGCGATGAACTCGAGGTCGAAGTCACCGAACTTCTTCTTCTGACCCTCTGCGGTCACTAGAACGTTTGGAGTGATGCGGTGCTCTTTGAGTTTGGCCTCAACAAATGCGAGGGTTAGCGCTGAGCCAACGATTGGAATGTCTTCGCGCAAGCGCAGCAGATAAGGCACGCCACCGATGTGGTCTTCGTGACCGTGAGTCAGCACGATTGCTAGCACGTCATGCATGCGATCACGGATGTAGCCGAAGTCGGGCAGAATCACGTCGATGCCTGGCTGGTTCTCTTCAGGAAAGAGCACGCCGCAGTCGACGATAAGCAACTTGCCGTTGATTTCGAAGACGGTCATGTTTCGACCGATCTCGCCGATGCCACCTAGTGGCACGATGCGAAGAACGTCTTTTCTTAGTGGAGCGGGGGCTGGAAGGGTTAGAACCATTGGTTCAACCTCCTATTGGTTAGAAGACCAGAGACTAGCGAGTGGTGCCTGCGACCTTAGGTAGCGCACCACCGGCAGCCGCATTGCGGTCTGGGCGGAAGTTCTCAAAACTTAGGCCCGTGATTGGGCCAACCTTGTCGATGTCTTGCTCGATGCGAGCGGCCTCTGCCTCTTCAGGGCCAACGAGCGGTAGTCGAACGCGAGGGCTGCCAATGAGACCCAAGCCGTGCAAGATGTATTTTGCTGCGACTGTTCCAGGAACGTGAGTCATAGCAGCGCGAACCAACGGTTCTAGAGAGTTGTGCACCTTGAGTGCGTGGTGATAATCGTTGCGGTTTGTCGCATCGATCATGTCGCGGTAAGCCGCTGGAGCGATGTTTGCCGTGACACCAATCAGGCCGGTAGCACCGATTGACATGTGCGGCATGATATTGCTGTCGTCACCTGAGAAATAGAGCAAACCGGTTTCGTTCATTACACGCGATGCCTGAGCTAGATCGCCCTTTGCGTCTTTGATCGCAACAACGTTTGGGTGCTTTGCTGCGCGAAGAATGGTTTCGTATGCGATTGGAATTCCGGCGCGACCAGGAATGTCATACAAGATAACTGGCAGGTCGGTTGAATCTGCAATAAGTCTGAAGTGGGTTAGCACACCGGCCTGTGTCGGCTTGTTGTAGTAAGGGGTGACGATCATTACGCCATCGGCACCAGCTTTTTCGCTCGCCTTGTATAGCTGCATCGCGTGAGCGGTTTCGTTTGAGCCACCGCCGGTGATGATCTTGGCGCGACCACCAGAAACAGACTTTCCGACCTCGACTAGCTTGAGCTTCTCTGCGTCGGTTAGCGTGCTGGTTTCACCGGTGGTGCCGGTAACCACAACGCCGTCAGCGCCGTTTGAGATTACATAGTCGATGTGCTTCTCGGTCGCAGCCCAGTCAACTTCACCCTCAGAGTTCATTGGGGTGACGAGTGCTACGAGCACCTGACCGAAAATGTTTTTGTTCTGCGACATGACTAAAGGTTAGCGTTTATGGCGCCACGCGACCATTCTCGTTGAAGGCGTTGTATGTGTAAGGCATTAGCTCTGCCCAGAACTCTTCCATCTTCTCTGCGCACATTTCGATTTCGCGCTGAGGGAATGACGGAAAGTGCGTGCCCGGACGAGTGGTTCTCAAGCTCAAGAAGTTCATGAGTGCTCGTGAGTTCATGGTCACATACATGCTCGAGTAGATGTTTAGCGGAAGCACGATGCGGGCGACCTCGCGGGCAACACCAGCCTCAAGCATGCGCTGGTATGACTCATAGGCCTGAGTCGAAGTGGTGCGAGCCTCTTGCTCGACCAGTGCGGTCTGCTCGGCTGTGCCAGGGATGAACTCGTAGTGCCCGGTCTTGCCAATCTGAACGAGATTGCGGTCTGGACCAGGAACATAGAAAACCGGGTCAAGTTGCTTGTAGCGACCTGATTCTTCGTTGTAGCTCGCGATGCGGTGACGCATGAACTCGCGGAACACGAAAATTGGTGCCTGCACATAGAAGGTCATCGAGTTGTGCTCGAATGGTGAACCGTGACGGTCACGCATTAGGTAGTTGATAAGCCCCTTGCTGCGCTTTTCGTCTTCGCTGGCATCGACCTTGGCCGCCGCCGACTCAAGGGTTTGCTCGCCCTGGGTCGAAACGCGGGCAGCAAACAATACGTCGCTGTCTGACGCGCTTGAACGCACGAGTTCTACGGTTACATCGCTTCTAAATTTGATCTCTGACACGCCTTATAGCCTAGCGGCGAGCCGAGGTAATAAATGGCAACGGGGCTTTCAGCCCAAGAAGCGTAGGCGAGAATTGAACTATGCCTCTAGAAACCCGCATTCTGATCGTCGCAGCCGTCGTGCTGCTGGCAATTGGACTCGGCTTTCTATGGCGAATCACCACCGGCCGTGCAAAGCGAGTAAAGGCTGGCGAGATTGTTGACCTAAGCCTTCTTGGCGCGACTAAGGATGGTCAGCCAGTTACCAAGTTCGGCAAGCGGGTTACCTTCTTGCAGTTCTCGAGCGAATTCTGCTCTCAGTGCGTTCAGACCGCTCGCGTGCTTCGTGAATTCGAGAGTCACAGCAACGACATTTTGCACATCGAAGTCGACATAACTAACCGCCTCGACTTAGCTAAGAAGTTTCATATTCTTCAAACCCCGACCACCTTGGTTTTAGATCACACCGGACGAATTACCTCTCGCATCGGTGGAGCAGCACAATCACAAACAATTCAAGATGAGATAGGACACTTCACAATCTAATGAGCAAGCAAATACAACAAATCGACCCTCGTGGGCCACGCTTCGGAGCAGCAATCATCAACGTCTTCAGCATCATCAT
Source organism: Microbacteriaceae bacterium (assembly GCA_024645175.1). Lineage (GTDB taxonomy): Bacteria > Actinomycetota > Actinomycetes > Actinomycetales > Microbacteriaceae > Rhodoluna. The sequence continues at coordinate 3,501 of JAHEGB010000011.1, read as the reverse complement.
CTTTTTCTTGGCTCTCGAAAAAGCAACCGAACCGACCGCGCTGGCAGTCTTGTCGATTGTGTGGGTCTCGTTTCTCTGGGGCACCCTGTTTGGCACCAGCAACCACCCATTCGGAATTCTCTACAAGACTTTCATTCGCCCACGTCTTGCCGCACCTAAAGAGCTAGAGGATTCACGACCACCGCGCTTCGCGCAACTTGTTGGTCTTTTTGTAACCAGCATTGGCTTCTTGCTAGCTGCACTCTCTGTTCCATTTGGAATTGCGATTGCTGCCGGCGCGCTCTTTGCGGCTTCAACACTGCAGGCTTATTTTGGCTACTGCCTCGGCTGCCAGATTTACCTGGGACTTCGCCGCGCAGGCATCATCCGTGGCTAAAAAGAAATTACGGTTAGGCCTTGGTGCGCGAAAGCACCAGGGCCTTTCTCATTGCCTGGCGTGCGCGCTTTCGGTCACCAGCCGCATCGTATGCAAGGCCGAGCGAGAACCACGCGTGTGCGCTTGACGGGTTGTTGTGCGCCGCGATGGCAAAGCTTTCAAACACTCGATCTGCCGACGCACGAGTAGGGCGACCGCTCGGGCGATATTCGAAATCGAAGTGAGGCCACTTGCCTTCGCGCTCGATCTTCGTTGCGAGTCGTTCGATTTGAACTCCAAAGACAAATTCACGGATGGTCAACCAAATCGAGAAGATCGGAAACACGAGAATCAGCGCACCCATGAGCTTGGCAACGGGTTCATCGAGAACGAGCAAGGTTATGCCGGTGTTTGCCAAGAGGCCCGTGTAAATCAGGGTAAGCAGCGCCATAAGGGCGGCACCCAGCTTGGCGTTTTGCTTCATCGGTTGATTAGAGACCTAGAACAGATTGCAAACCAACGGTCAAGCCGCTCGCGCTTGCCGCATAGCGAACCGCGGCAAGTATGCCGGCAGAGTATGCCTTCACAGAGGTTGTCTCGTGGCTCAGGGTGAGCAGTTCGCTCTCGCCACCTAGAAGCACATCTTGTTTTGCCGAGACGCCATTGATGCGAAGACTGTGAATTGGAACACCGGCAACAATCTCACCGCGAGCCTGCTGACCGACGCCAGGCAATAGAACAGGCTTGGCATCGCGCGCGTGCGCGATGAGCTCGGCGGTGCGAACGGCTGTGCCAGAAGGTGAATCAACTTTGCCTGCGTGATGAGCTTCGACGATTTCGATTGAATCGAAGAACTTTGCTGCCTCGGCTGCAAACTTTGTTGCGAGCATCGAGCCAACCGAAAAGTTAGGAACAACGACTACCGCTGCCGAGCTTGATGAAAGCTGTTTTTCAAGCTGCTGAAGGTGACTTGCCGACCAGCCGCTTGTGCCGATAACAAGTTTCTGGTTGTTTGCAACTGCGTGTGCTGCAACTGCTTGGCTGACATCGAAACGAGTTAGGTCAAGCACAACATCTGAGCCAATGGTTTGGGCGATGTCGCTCTTTGAGTCGAGCGCTGCAAATAGTTCGAGGTCTTGCGAAGCCTCGATTAGGTCGGTGGCTAACTTGCCCATTCGCCCGGTTGCGCCAACCACTGCTACTGAAATGCTCATAACTACAAACCTACCAATCGAGCTCTGTTAGAGAAAAGGTTCGAAGGTTTTTTCTTCGACATCGCCGACCGCAACAATTGTGCGCTCGTTCTTGATTAGGTCTTGAACCAGCGACTGAACCTGCGCAGCCGTTACAGATGCGAAGCGCTCGATGGTTTCGTCGAGATCGAAGAATTCACCAGTGGTCATTTCTGAACCGATGAGTCTGCTCATTCGTGCCTGGCTGCTCTCGAACTTCAACGCGAGACCACCAGAGATGTTGCCGATGGCAAGTTCAAGTTCGTCAGTTGTGATTCCTGACTGGGCAATCTTCTCGAACTCTTCGAGCATGAGTCGAGTCACCTGCTCTGCCTTTGCTGGCGAGCAACCGGCATAAAGACCAAAGGTCGAAGCATCGCTGTAACCCTGATTGAACGAGTAGACGCTATAGGCAAGGCCGCGTTTCTCGCGAATCTCTTGAAATAGGCGGCTAGACATGCCGCCGCCGAGAACGGTGTTGAGAATTCCCATGGCAAAACGCCTTGGGTCATTGCCGATGATGCCCGGCATTCCGACAAGGATGTTGGCCTGCGCGATTGGGCGTTTGATGACCTGAAGTGGCTTGCCGCGAGTGATCTTGGCTTCGACATTGCTTCGACGAGCAACTGGCGCTGCGCCTTGGTCGAGGTTCCAGCCTGCCGCGCGCAGTTGTGTTTCGACCATGTCGACGAAGTGAGCGTGGTTTACTCCCCCGGCCGCTGCTACTACTAGGTCTTGCGGGCGGTAGTTCTGCTGGTAGTGCTGCCACACCGCGTCACGCGTAACAGCGGTAATGGTTTCGTTGTTGCCCCCGATTGGGCGACCAAGTTCGTGATCTCCGAGAACTGCCTCAGAGAAAGCCTCGTGCGCGACATCTTGCGGGTCATCGTCGTTCATCGCGAGCTCTTCGAGAATCACCGTTCGTTCATTCTCGAATTCGACCGGGTCGATTAGCGAAGAAGTGAGCATGTCTGCAATTACGTCAACAGCAAGCGGCAGCGCTTTGTCTTGCACGCGTGCGTAATAGCTCGTGTGCTCTTTGCCAGTCGATGCATTTGATGAACCGCCGACGCTGTCAAAAGCGATTGCGATATCTAGAGCCGTGCGACGTTTTGTTCCCTTAAACAGCAGGTGCTCAAGAAAGTGCGTGCTGCCGAAGTGACCGTTGGTTTCATCGCGAGAGCCAACGGCAACCGAGAATGAAACGCTTGCACTCTGCGCACCTGGCACATGCTCGGTTAAAACACGAACACCGCTTCGGAGGATAGAACGGTGAACCGTGCTACCACCCGAAGCGGTGAACGAAAGCTCGCTCTGATCTAGCGGAAAGTAAATTTCAGACATGATCAGAGCCTAGTTTTATTCTTCGTCGTCAGACGAAGCGGCAGCGCCGTCACCCTCAACAACCGGGCTTAGCGAAAGCTTTCCGCGGTCATCGATCTTGGTGATTTCAACCTGAAGCTTCTGGCCAACCTCAAGAACGTCTTCGACGTTCTCAACGCGCTTGCCAGCCATCTTCTTTAGCTCAGAGATGTGCAATAGGCCATCCTTGCCTGGAACCAGTGAAACGAACGCACCGAAGGTGGCTAGCTTCACAACAGTTCCCAAGAAACGCTCGCCAATCTCAGGAACGTGTGGGTTCGCAATGGCGTTGATGCGTGACTTGGCAGCGTCAGCCGAAGGTCCGTCGGTTGCACCGATGTAAACGGTTCCGTCGTCTTCGATTGAGATGTCTGCGCCGGTCTCTGCCTGAATCTCGTTGATCATCTTGCCCTTTGGACCAATGACCTCACCGATCTTGTCGACAGGAATCTTCACCGAGATAACGCGAGGCGCGGTTGGCGCCATCTCGTCTGGCTCGCTGATTTCTTCGGCCATGATTGCAAGAATGCTCAGACGAGCCTCTTTTGCCTG
>JAHEGB010000002.1 GCA_024645175.1 Microbacteriaceae bacterium | reverse complement strand
TGCAGATACTCAAAAGCGTAGCGGAATTGCACATAAATCAATTGACACGCCGTATTTCGAAAAAATTGTTTAAATTGCGCGGCGGCGCTTAAGAATCTGATCTAGCTCGTTTGAATCGAGTTTTTTCTCGCCCTGACGATTTTGCTTTTCACCAATCGGCAAAACTTCTGCAAGCGAAACGGCTTCGATCTCACCGGTTCGACGAGCGAGGTTAGATTCCGGAAGCTCACTTGAGCTCCAGGCACGCTCATCAAACAGTTGTTCGGTGCGAGCGTCGCGCAATGCTGCTTCCCTTATGGAATAAGCCATTCGAGCCCGTTGAGCAGCTAGTTGCTCCATAGTTAGCGCTGTCTGCGGAGAAGCTTTTTTGCGGCTTGAACGCAGCGCAGAGGCCGAAAGCATGAAAGCTGCGAGAGCAATGCCTGACATTGCTAGCCACATGATGTTGTTGAACGAGAGAACAACACCGACAACCGTGACGACGAATGAGGTTGCTAGCAGAACGATAAACGCGCCTCGAATTACCCGAATATTTTTGTTACGAATTGCTAATTGCGACACGCCGTTAGAGGTTTTTTTCGCGCCAGCCGAAGAATTTTTTGAAAACTTTCTACCAAAACTCGAACCTTGCTCTTGGTCGTCTTTTTTCGTTCCCCAGTTCGGAACGTAAACCAAGACCCAAAGCAAAACGACGACTGCAAACATCCAGCCGCCGTTTAGTGAGAAAGTCATGACTCAAAGATATGAGTCAGCTGCCAAAGTGCCCATCATTTTGCTCGGTGTGTTTAACGACTTTTGTTGAAAATGGGTAATTCATCTCGCCGACCTGGTTTCGTTGCCAACGATTTAAGACTCCTGATTGCACTTCTTCGTGAGTGAGAGCAAAAATGTAGTGATCGCGCCAAGCTCCATTGATGTGAATGTAACGCTGCTTGAGCCCCTCATATCTAAAACCAAGTTTTTCAACTACTCGCAGGCTTGAAAGATTTTCTGGTCGAATGTCAATTTCGATGCGGTGAATTCCAACAACGTTAAACAGATAGTCACAAACAAGCGCAACAGCAGTTGGTGTGATTCCTTTGCCGGCAACTTCAGGAGTAACCCAATAACCAATCACACACGATGAAACAGAACCGAACAAAATGTTTGCAACATTCAGTTGGCCAACAATCACACCGTCTTGCTCGATGACAAATGGCAAACAACTGTTGTTATCCATTTGCTTAAGCAACATGCGAATCTGTCCGCGAATGTCAAAAGAATTTGGACCCTCTGGATTCGTTGCTTCCCAAGGGCGAAGCCACTCGCGATTCGAGAGAATCAACTTCTCCATTGCTCGCGAATCTTTCATTCGAACGATGCGCATGCGAACGTCGTTGTGGGTTAGCGCAAATGAAAGAGGCACGTGGCTAGATTAGTCGCATGACCGAAATCGAGCAGGCTGCCGCAAAGGCCGCACTTCGCTCATCCCTGAGGACCAACCGAGCCGAGCGCGCTCACGACAGCGACGAGGCCGCCCGACTCAGCGAGCAAATCGGGCAGTACTGCATCGACAACAAGGTCAGAACGGCAGCGGCATACCTGCCTATTGCTGGCGAACCAGATATCACCGATTTCTTGAACTGGGCACTCAGCAAGTCAATCGAGCTCATGCTGCCTCGAGTTTCTGGCAACGAACTGCGTTGGGTGAAATTCGATGGCAGCACAGCATCGGGTGAACTCGGCTTCGAAGAGGCCACCGGCAAGCCCGCAAAGCTTTCAGATGCAGATGTGATTTTTATGCCGGCATTGGCCGTCGATCTCAAGGGCAACCGTCTCGGCAAGGGCAAGGGCTTCTACGACAGAGCGCTAGAGCCTTTTCGTGGCCAGAAGCGCCGCCCCAAGTTTGCGGCAGTCGTGTTTGACGAAGAAGTAGTTATGGCTGTCGCTGCAGAAGCGCACGACCAAGCTGTCGACTTGGCGATCACCGCCAGCAAGCTGATTTGGTTTAACCGCTAGTTATTGCCAATGCGGTGGCACGTCGCCACGCAGACGGTCATCGTTGCCAATTGGCTTATCGCCCCAGGCGATGTCGGTGTCTTCATGGGCCCGGTCGTTCTCAAAGAGTCTTACCGGGCGCTGAGAAATCTGCATGCCCAGCGATTCGGCAATTCGCTGAGCAACCGCCTGAGGGTCAGAGAACAGTTCGAAGCTGTGCACACGGATGTATTGCCAGCCCATCGAACGCAAAAGGGTCGATCGCAGACGCAGTTTTTCACTCAAAGTTTCACCCTGCAGAGCCCAGTCTGGAACAACCACCGCACTTTTCGCGCCGTAGGCGACGACCAGCGAAAGTCTTTCGGCGAAGGTTGCGTCTACGCGCGCGCCTAGCCTTCTGAGTCGCACAGCCAAGTCAGCAAGCATCGGGTCTGGGTCTTTCTCAGATGCCACGTGACCGCCGTCTTCTGCGCTTGCAAGCAGACTCTTGAGCAGTCGGGCACCGTTGCTAAGACCCTCTGCCGGAATAACCGATGAGGTCATGCAGCTCACGATGGTGATTTGTTTTCTAGCACTCACCAAAGTGTTTGTGAGATAACGTCTGCCGTCTTTCATGCTCAGCTGACCGAAGTCGCTTGAGACTCCGCCGCGCGGGGTTAGACCATAGCCCACCGAGAAGATGATTCGATCTGCGATTCGGTGTGCTAGGTCTGCAATTGTCACTACCTCAAACTTTTCATCACCATGACCATCGAAGAACGGTGAAAGATCGGGCTTGGCCGCGAGCTCTTTTTGCAGCGTTGCTCTAATTCGATCAGCGTGCACAACAGAGGCTGTGGCAACGAAGAGAGATTGGCCAGCATGCCAGAGCGCGTGATTCAAAACCAGGTCAACCACGCGACGAACCTCGGCCTCTGGGCTCTCGGTTGCACCGTCATAGGTCGAGTTTGCGTTTGCACCCTGGGTAATGATTTCAATTGAGTGCGACTTCTTGCCAGCAAAGTCTGCCGGAGTAGGTTCAAAGACAATTCGGTTCTGATAGAACTCTCGATTAATGAAGGCTCCGAGCACCTGACCAGAGGTGCGGTAACTAACGCGCAGGGTTTCGAAACCGAAACCGGTCTTGGCGGCTTCATAGAGCGAACGCGATTCGATTTCGCGTCCAATTGGTCTTAACCGTGATTCAACTTCGAAACCCTCTGGAGAAGAAATCGCATCGTCACCGAAAGCAATGACTTGCTTCGAGCGCTTTAGCACCGAGAGATTTTCTGCGACCGTCGTGCCGGCGGCATCCATGATGATTGCGACATCAAACGACTGGTCGACCAAGGCTCGCGCCGCTTCGAAAGGTGAAACCATAACAACTGGTGCAATCGCATTCAGCAGAGTGCCGGCCGATTTGGCAAGATCTGGCAAAGTGGCAGAGCCGGCCTTCAGCAGAGCCTTGAGCGTCGCCGCGTCGGTTGGGTTCGCCGCTACAGCGCTGTGCCAACGCTCGGCCAGAAGGTTCGCGATTTTCGGCGCACCTAGGGCAATCACGCTTTGGTCTGCGTCTGCAAACTGCTTCTCGATTTCATCAATTTCGGCAACGCTGAAGCTAAGCAGAGTCGGGTCGCGCTGAATCAAAACTTCGAGAACGCTCTGCCACCAAGCGAGATCAAACTCGACAGCGATGTGTTCGCGAGGGGTATGCAATCTAGCAAGCTCGCGTTTTAGCGGTTCGAGTCCAACCTCGGCAAGTTGGCTTGCGATGAGAGTTCTCTCGCCAAGGTTGTCGAGCGCTGCAGTGTCATTCACCATCGAGTCGAGTTTCTTCTCTAGCTCGTGAAGCGGCAATCGAATCATCGAAGTCTGAGTTAGTTCGGCATCTAAATGACGTTCTAGCTCATCGAGGTCTGCGATGAAACTTTGATAAACAACCTGCACGTCGTTAAGACCTAGCGGAACTTCTGGTGCCGTAACCGCATTCGAATAGAGGTGCCACTGCTCACGCTGTTCTTGAATCTGTCGAAGCGAAGCATTGAGATCTGCAACGTGCATGCCAGGTCGAAGGTATTCTTTGGCAAGCTTCTTTAGTCGGCGACGATTGCCACCAGACATTGCAGAGCGTCCGGTTTCTTTTCTTGGCGCGGTTGCGGTGATGAGTTCGTTGAGTGGGCGATCAAAAACGTCTGCAATGAAACGGTCTAGAGTTTCGCGAATGCCAACGAAAAGTCGAAGATAGACACCCCACTGCTCGACTGTTTCGGCAGGTTTAAATTTGACGCGTTCGGTGAACGCAGACATGTGCTCGTTGAGTTTTTTGAACTCAACATCACGCAGGCGTCGAGCCATCTCGACCGCAGTCGAAACATCTGCCGGCGAATCAAACTTTGCCTGAAACCACGCCGAGTCATTTGGCCCGAACTTGAATTCGCCGAGTGACTCTGACTTTTGCAAAAGCGCAATTGCCGCCTCGCGATTCTTGTGTTGCAACAAGAACTGCTTTTCGATTCGCGCCCGAGTCTCTGGTGCGTGTGGCATCGAGCTGAGCATTGCTAGCTTCTGCAGCGCTTGGCCAATAGATATGCCGAATTCAGGGTCTACGCGCTCAAGCGCTTGCTGATATTGCCCGAAGCGCTGTTGCGCCGCCTCGCGCTTGACGATTGCCGAATCAAAGTCTGCGACGCTTGCTTTTTCGTTTCTCGAAATCGAAGAGATTGCATCTACCCAGGTGGCCGAACTTCTAATGCCCAAGCCCGGCAAGCCAACCGCTGCGAAGCGCTCTGCTAATTCGGCAAGAGTTTGTCTGCGGCTTGCCGAAATGACAACTCGCTTGCCCTGCTCGACAAGTGCCGCAACGGTGTTGATGACGCTCTGTGTGTAACCACAGCCAGGCAAAGTCTCGACCGCAAAACTCTGACCGAGAACCGCACGAGAAACAATTCGCTGCTGAGTCAAGTCTGCGTCGGCAACCAAAGTCGCAGGTTGAATATCAACAATCGGCAAGCGGTTGAATGCCGATTCATTCGCGAGAGTTGCAATCGCTTCGCCATCAAATGGTTCAAGGTCTGAAACCAGTTCATCCGGTGCCGTAGTGAAGTTTGTAATCACCAGCAAGCGCTGCAGTTCGGCAGAACCTCGACCGGCAACGAGTTCAGTTAAGTAATTCGTGACAGAAGCTGGAATGATGTCACTCGATTCGGCGGCGAGCCTGAGTAACTTAGCTTGATCGATATCAGCCGAGTAGCAGGTTTTGAATGCCTCGACGAGCGATGGGTTGATGCGGGCCTCGCTCGAAAGCGAAACTTCATAGTCGTCGCCCTTGAGCGTCAGATTTATCGACCAGATTAAAATCGGCAACTGCAGGTCATAGCCATCGCCCTGCAAGTTCGCGAGGCCGCCCAAGAGCCCAAGGGTTTCGATGCCGAATTGCTGCGAGATCTTCTCTGCCTGGTTCTTGATTCGGCGGGCCGCGCCAAGTGCCGATGCAAAAGTTTGAGGGTCGCGAACCAGATTAGAAAGTGTGGTGGTTCGGCCGGCCACAAATTGCGAGAAACCGCTCGGATGTGACTGGGTCAAATCGATTTGGCCATACGAGCTGCGCTCGAAGTGAATGAGAGGATTCGTAACACCAATCGCTTCAAGCTCGCGTTGCCAGAGCGCCCAGGCATGCTCAGGCACGCTGATTGGCTTAGATTCATGCTCTGGCATGCCTAAAGCCTAAAACCGAGCAACACGGATGCCCCGCAGGCTCGGTATATTTGGCCGGTTAGCCCTCGTAGCTCAGTGGATAGAGCAGTGGTTTCCTAAACCATGTGCGGAAGTTCGATTCTTCTCGGGGGCACTGAACGCGATAACTTCGCGTTCAGTCACCTTTGCACCTTCGCGACCTACGGCCGCTCGCGGGGGGCACTGAACGCGATAACTTCGCGTTCAGTCACCTTTGCACCTTCGCGACCTACGGCCGCTCGCGGGGGCACTGAACGCGATAACTTCGGGCAGCGTTCGTTGAAATGTCCTGACAACTGCTCGCTTAGGCTTGGCAGATGACTATCACCAAAGCCCGCGCAGCTTCTGTCTGGTTCACAGGCATCTTCTTGTTATTCGCTGCCCGCGGCGTTCTGATGTCAACCTGGAGCAACCAAGGCCCCGCCATCAAGTCAGCGCTTGACCTAAGCAGCTCAGAGATGGGCCTCTACCAAATGGTCATCAGCATCGGTTCGATTGCCGGAGTCGTCGTGGCCGGCCGTCTGCTTCACAAAATGGGATCGCGCTACATCTCGCTTTTCTCATACTTACTTATGGCTGCGAGCATCATTGGCCTTGGCTTCGTTGTCGACAGCCACTCATTCTTCTTTGCGGTTGTGCTAACTGCACTTATTGGCGCACCATTCGGCATCGCAGACTTTGACAACAACTTCGAAGCCGGCGAAATCGATCGCCGCTCGGGTCGCAACCAGGTGCCGATGTTGCACTTTGGTTATTCGGGCGCTGTGCTAGCCGGCGGTTTGCTCACCGGGCTTTTCATCACGCTCAATTTTGACCTGTCGCAAAACTTCATGATCATCGGTGTGATTGTCGCAATCTTGGCCGTTGTCGGTTCATTCATGATTCCTAAGAGCAACGGAAAGATCGACACCGCTGATCACGAAACCGGTGCAAATCGAGTAACCGTTCTTGATGTTTTGAAAGACAAGCGCAACGTCAAAATTGTTGCTATCGCGTTTGCATTCGTTGTCACCGAAGCTTCGGCAGTTCTATGGATTCCAATCACGCTCACCGATGAAGGCATGAGCGGTTCAGATGCCGCACTCGCATTCTCTGTCTTCGCACTTGCGATGGCGCTGATGCGCGTTGTTGGTGGCCGAATTGCCGACCGACTTGGTCGCGTCACCATCATTCGCTACCTTTCGATTTTGGCCCTTATCGGCATTACCATCTTCATGGCTACTCCCCTGATTCACTTGCCATACCTGGGCATTGTGCTCTGGGGAATCGGTGACTCGATCGGCATCTCGATGGCGGTTGCGGCAATGTCTGACAACCCAAAGGGCGCACACGCAAAGCAGACATTGCTCTGGACAGTCGTTTATTTTGCAAACTTCACGGTTGGCCCAGTGCTCGGAATTCTCAGCAGTTTCGTAGGCAACTACATGTCGTTTATTTTTCCGATTGCAACATTGGCAATGGCGTTTGCATTCGCTTCAGCGGTCAAGTCACAGCCGAGCGAAAAAGCAGCCTAAGCAGCTAGATAGTTCTGCCACTCTGGTTCAGCGTGATCTGCGCCACGAACCATCCATGAAGTGCCGTGCGGCATTCTCGGCGTAAAGCTCAGCGACCAACCAATTTCGGCGAGCGTCTTGTCACCTTTTTTGTTGTTGCAGCGAAGGCAGCAGGCAACGAGGTTCTCCCAACTATCTGCACCACCGCGAGACTTTGGCTGCACGTGATCAATCGTGTTTGCGGGCCGCTGGCAATAGGCGCAGCGATGCATGTCGCGTCGCAGCACTCCCCTTCGTGAAACCGGTATGAGGCGACCTCCAGGCACGCGCACATATCGCGAAAGCAAAATCACAGAAGGCAACTCGAATGCCCCGTTGGCGCTGTGAACTTTTTGCGCTTCGTTCTGCTCGAGCACGGTGGCCTTCTGATTCAGCACGAGCATCAGTGCTCGACGAAATGAAACGACCGCAAGCGGCTCATAGCCAGCGTTCAAAACTAGTGTTCGCATAACTTCCTCTCGAATTCACCCACACGGCTTGTGAGTTTTCGCAGCCTTAGTTTTGGCAATAAAAAACGCGCCGTCATAAATGACGACGCGGCTAATTGACCGGTTGTTGGCGGTGTTGAACTCCAGGGCAACACTGAACCGCTTGCTTGGCGGGCAAACTGGTCAGCGCCATGGCGAACTCCTGTCAAAACAACTAATGCTTTAAGCAGAGATTAGACCCATCGGCTTGCGCAGCCGTTGATTATGGAGGGTCGTGTTGCTTTAGTTCGAAACGATGCGAACGAAGTGCACGTTCGGCGTAAAGATCGGGGCAAGCTTCACTGTGTCGCCACGGCGCGGTGCGTGATAGAAGTTTCCGTTGCCGGCATAAATTCCGTCGTGGCTCAAGTCGTTGAACACGACCAAGTCGCCAGGCAGTGCGTCTTCAGGCTTCACCAACATGCCCATGCGGTTCTGTGCGTGCACCGAGTGAGGCAAAGCGATTCCAAATTGCGAGAAGACGAACGCGATGTAGCCAGAGCAGTCGAAGCCAGCTGGGGTTGAGCCGCCGAATACATATGGTGTGCCAACGTACTTTGCTGCAACAGCAAGAATGGTCGCCGGGTCTAGGCCTGAGTACTTCGGGTTAGCCAAATAGTCTGCGGCGGTCGGGCCGGTGTAGGTGCGGTAGTTGGTCAAGGTTGCTTCGCGTTCGATCTCAGAAGCCTTGGCATCTTGATAGGTGCCGCGAACAAACTTGACGGTGTTCATGGCGGCCACGGTTAGATTCTGAGTGTCTGCGCCGTCTGCCAATTCTTGAGAGCTTGTGGTTGTGAAACGAGCCATGGCAACTACGTCTGGGTTGAATGCATAAGCCGGAAGCGAGAAGGTCGCAAAGAGACCAGAGCTGATTGCCATGGTTACGGCATTTCGAACCTGGCGGCGAGCGAACCAACGAATCTTGCGCTGGGCGCGAATCACATTTTGAGCGACTGGCTGAGTGGTTTGGTTGGCTGCGAAGAAAGCGGCGTCTTGTTTTGCAGCTTTTTTAGCCGCACGACGCTCGGCGCGCGAAAGTCGAGCCTTTTCGGCTTCGCGTATCGATCGACGACTGCGCAGTTCGAAAGATTCGAGAACATTAATCTCGACGTCTGCGCGGTGTCTGCCGTTGCCTTGTAGGGCCACTAGATTTCTCCGATCGGATTAATAGGTCGGGCATCCACTTGCCTCAATTTTACCCGCAGAACCGAAGCCATTGACCGAATTGGTAACAATCACAGCCTTCTCCAACCTTTCGAAAATCCTGCGATAAGGCACAGAAACCCCTAAACGACTGGCTTTCAAGAGCAGATTGGCATTGTTCAACGTCGTTTGGAGATTCTTTGTCTGGCAGACCTTTCGCCCGAAACTTTGGCCTAGATTCGGCCCGGAGCCTGCTGATGCTGCTGGGGCTGGTCGTTCACTCTGGGTCGCTTGCCACCGTGTTTTTTGCTCCTAGCGAGGCGCTTCTAGATCAATCGATAGTTTTTCTGGCTGTTCTTGTTCACAATTTTCGGATGCCTGCGTTTTTCACACTTGCCGGGTTATTTGGTGCCTTGCTCCTCGACAAACTCTCGCAGCGCAAGTTTTGGCTTCAACGAAGCAAGCGTTTAGCTTTGCCCCTGCTAGTTGGTCAGCTCACAATTGTGCCGCTGACACTGGCCTCTGGGTTTGATCCAATTGTGAGCTTCGAACAATGGGTTGATGCCGGCTGGATGCACCTTTGGTTCATTTTCTATCTGCTGATTTTTAGCGCATTCGCCTCGGCAGGACACCTGTTAACAAAAACACTGAAAGCCAAACTTGGCATTGAATCCTTCGGCGCTACGCGCTTGTTCAAAAGTTTGGGCAATCCGATTTCTATCTTTGTTTTGGCTTTATCGAGCTGTGCATTGCCTGCCTACTTCAACGAGTCGTTCGGTGCCCTTGAAAAAAGTTCAAGTTTTATTCCCGATATTTCCTTGCTTGCCTTTTATGGCTGCTTCTTTACTTTTGGTTACGCGATTTATTCTCAGTGGGAACTGATTTCGGCAAAGGTGACTCGGCAGTGGTGGGTCTATTTGCTAATCGGCTCTGTCTCTTTCACGACCTATTATTGGCTCGTTGAGACTAACCCTGAAAATCAATTTCTAAAGTTGCTATACACAAATTCAACCTGGATGTTCAGTGTTGCCATCGTCGGTTTGTGTTTGCGATTTGGGAACAAGCCAACCTCGTTCGCCATCTATTTCAGCGAAGCAAGCTACTGGATTTACCTAGTACACCTGCCGTTTGTGATGGTGAGCCTGGGTTGGTTGGCAAAATTCAGCACAAATCTTCCGATCGCTTTTCTTGCGACTTTGGTGATGTCTTTCACGGCATCAGTAGTCACATATCACCTGTTTGTGCGAAAAACTTTTATTGGCAAATTTTTAGCCGGAACTTTGGCATTCAAATCAAATAGACACAAAAAGGTGCGAAGCCGAGTCTCTGCTAAAAACTAGGGCCTCTTGGCCTTCGACCGCTTTGACCGTAATCTCGGATGGGCCGAAGTCGAGAGTGACAGTTGCACCCGGAATCAGGCCTGCTTCGCGCATGTCTGCGAGCTGCTCGCTGAACACCTGAAGCGGTTCGCCAATTCGGGCGAGCTTGTATTGCTTGCCCTCGGCTTCTCCGACCAATTCTGTGATCGCAATCACGCCGTCGCGAAATGCTTCGTTCGACTTGTGGCCGAGTTCGGCTAATCCGGGAATCGGGTTGCCATAGGGCGAAAAGTCTGGGCTTGAAATTAGGCCGATGATTTTGCGCTCGACCTGCTCGCTCATCACGTGCTCCCAGCGGCAGGCTTCTTCGTGCACGAACTCCCACTCGAGCCCGATTACGTCGGCAAGCAGTCGCTCAGCAAGGCGGTGTTTGCGCATCACGCCGATTGCCTCGCGGCGACCGTCATCGGTGAGCTGCAGGTGTCGGTCGGCAGAAACGTTGACTAGGCCGAGGCGTTCCATTCGGGCCACGGTCTGAGAAACGGTTGGGCCGGCGTGGTCGAGGCGCTCAGCGATTCGGGCTCGCAGCGGAACCTGGCCTTCTTCTTCGAGTTCAAGAATCGTTCTCAGATACATCTCAGTGGTGTCAATTAGATCGTCGTGATGTTCCATGGCCCCTCCTCGTTTTCTCAAGACTATCGCTCGGTAGAATTATCAAATGTCTGAGATAAAAATTCCCGCAGAGTTCATTCCCGCTGACGGCCGCTTTGGCTGCGGACCTTCAAGACTTCGCCCGGCTCAGATTGCCGCTTTCGCAACCGAAGGCGCAAAGCTCATGGGAACCTCGCACCGACAGGCTCCAGTCAAGAACCTGGTCAAGCGCGTGCAAGACGGACTTCTCGATTTGTTTCACAACCCAGCCGGCTACGAAATCGTTCTCGGCAATGGTGGCTCGACAGCATTCTGGGATGCCGCAGCATTCTCGCTTGTCGAGAAGAAGGCGCAGAACCTCGTGCACGGTGAGTTCGGCGCAAAGTTTGCGACAGCACTGACGAATCCGTGGCTAGAAAAGCCAACAGTGATCAATGGCGAGCCTGGCTCGCGTCTCGAGCTTCGCGCCGAGGCCGGCGTTGACTCATATGCCTACGCGCAGAACGAGACTTCAACTGGCGTCGTGACTCCGGTAAAGCGAGTCGCTGGTGCAGACACCGGTGCACTTATGTTTACCGACGCAACCTCGGCTGCCGGTGGAATCGATTTCGATGCAACCGAGACCGACGTTTATTACTTCGCGCCGCAAAAGAACTTTGCGTCAGATGGTGGCCTCTGGTTCGCATTGATGTCGCCTGCGGCACTCGAGCGCGCAGAACGCATCGCATCAAGCGATCGATACATTCCAGAGTTCTTGAGCGTGAAGACTGCAATCGACAACTCACGTTTGAACCAGACTCTCAACACTCCTGCTATCTCGACCCTGTTTTTGCTTGCTGAGCAGATCGACTGGATGAACGAGAACGGCGGATTGGCCTGGGCTGACGCTCGCACCAAGGCTGCGTCACAACACCTGTATGACTGGGCCGACGCATCGGCTTTCGCAACTCCATTTGTGAGCAACCCAGAGCACCGCTCGCAGGTGGTTGTAACAATCGACTTCAACGACGACGTTGACGCTGCAGCAATCGCAAAGGTCTTGCGCGCGAACTCAATTGTTGACACCGAGCCATATCGCAAGTTGGGTCGAAACCAATTGCGAGTTGCAACTTTCACCGCGACCGAACTTGCTGACGTGCAGAAACTCACCGGCGCAATTGACTATGTAGTTTCACAACTCGGATAGTTTCGAACTATGCGATTTTATGTAAAGGACTCTGAGCGAAAGCCAGACCCTGAACCGATCAAGACAAACGCGAAACTAGCGATTATTGTCGGTTTGATTTTGTGGGTAATCGCCCTGCTATTTCTTGTATTTCAAGCGACCCAGGCGTCTGCGCAAAAATCTTGGTACACGACCACTTGCATCGTCGGAATCATTCTCGGCGTCTACGCTCTCATCCGTGAGCGTCGCCGCTGATTCTTCAGCAACTGGTTCTTCGCTAGCTACTTCAGATTTATCTTCTGAGCTTTCTTCTTCTGACTCGTCTTCTGCGATTTCAGAATCGTCATCAGGCTCTTCTTCAGAATCTTCGTTCTCTGCTGCTTCGAGAGCAGCCTGTGCTTCGAGCTCGGCCTGAAGAGCCTTGTAATCTGCCAAACGCTCAGACCAAGGCACCCAGTTCGGCGCGATTAGAGATTCGTCGCCAGGCATTAGGTTGACTTCGCTAACGGTGGTGCTGTCTTCGTCGGCAAAGAGCGAAACAGACCAGGTCCAGCCGACGTAGCCCTTCATCTTGGCGGCGAAGAGGAACGTATAGACGTTCTCGTCTTCTTCGATAGAAGTTAGAAAGTCGCCAACGCCATTTTTAGGGGCAGATTCGACCGCGGCCAACTTGGCACGATCGCGAAGCTGTTGTTCGTTGAGCTTAGGCATCCAGTTCGTCTGCCAATTTGCGAAGCAAGTTTGCGATCTTGGTGCCCTGGGCAGGCTCTGGGTGCTTGCCGCGCTTTAGGCCACCGCCGATGCCGTCGAGCAAGCGAATTAGGTCTTCGACAATGATTGACATCTCGTCGGCAGGCTTGCGTGAGCGCTGAGCCAAGCTGATCGGTGCCTCAAGAATGCGCAGAGCCATAGCCTGAGCGCCCTTTTTGCCATCGACAATGCTGAACTCAACACGTGAGCCAGGCTTTACAGAGGTGGTGCCTGCCGGAAGGGCTGACGCGTGCAAGAAAACCTCAGAACCCTCGTCAGACGCGATGAATCCGAAGCCCTTGTCTTCGTCATAAAACTTAACTTTGCCGGTAGGCATTTGAACCTCTTTCAATAAGACTTAGCCATTTTAGCCGCCGAAGCCCCCTTGGCATAGGGCTCTTATGCGCGAGTAGGCTTTAAGGATGGCTAAATCAGAGAACAACCCAAACCGCATCGAATCGGTGTTGGCATTCATGGCGGCGGGAGTCGTCGGTGTCTCACTTCTTGCCATGTTGGCGGCCCTTTTGATTCGCCTAGTCGGCGGTCAGCCTTGGGCCGTTCTAGCTCAACTGCCGCTCATCGGCCTTCCGTTCGGCTTTGTCTTGATCATCTCTCTCTTGGTCGCAAGCATGATCAGACGCTCGCGCGAAAACCCACGCGGATAAAACGAACCAGCCGTGAGCGACCAACTTCGAATTGCTTCGGCACTGCGCAAACTCGATAACGCCTCGCTCGAAAAACTAATCACCCTGCGAATGGTGAACAGCACTCACCTCAGCGACTTCTTTGACTTTGCAGATGCACTGTCGACATCAAAATCTGTTTCTGCAGCAATTTCATCGCTATCGGCAAGACTGTTTTATCAACTCGAAGAAATCTGTTTGAATCCTGCAAAAAAGGCAGACTCGATTCTCACTGACCTGATGTTGGTTGAAAAAATTGGCACCGCGTTCGTTGCCTTTGACGGCACGATTGCTGCCGTAAAACAAATTCGACAAGACCGCCCGCTGCAGCTTGCTCAAGATTCTTTGCACGCCCTGAGTTTGTCGCTGGATGAAGAGTCAGTTGACCGTGACGCGAGTCTTGCGATTTTTGACATCATTCAGGCCTTGACCGAACTCATCTTCGAACTTGAGCAGCGATACATTCGCGAAGTCGGAAAACGTGGCGTTGGCCTGCCAGACGTAAAGCGACTAGCCAACCACCTCAGAAAACCGAACGAATACGCCAAGCAGGTTTTTGAGCTCGCGCAGCAGAGCGAGCTTGCAGCAGTTGAAGGCGGCCGCTGG
The DNA here is from genome assembly GCA_024645175.1 of Microbacteriaceae bacterium. Lineage (GTDB taxonomy): Bacteria > Actinomycetota > Actinomycetes > Actinomycetales > Microbacteriaceae > Rhodoluna. The sequence continues at coordinate 39,386 of JAHEGB010000002.1, read as the reverse complement.
CAACTTGGTGCATTCACCGAAAACTGGATTGCCTGGACAGATCGCGAACGTTGGCAACACCTGGCAACCACCTGGCTAAAGCTGCTTGGTGAAGATGCGGCTAACGAGTTGCTCGCTGTGAAGGCAGGCGAAAACTTTGAACGCCAGTTGTTCGAGATCTTTCCGTTCGCAGATGCCACGGTTTCAAACCGCATCAAGAAGGTCGCCGAACTAGCCGCCGTGATTGGCCTTGTTGCCGAGGGGCAGGCAACCAGTTGGCTGGCGGCCCTGAGCGACCGAACGGGTGCAAAGGCCAGCAAACTAGCGGTTGCCGGGTTGCCTAAGCCTGACGAGCGAATCATCGTTCAAGCCGATCTGACCCTTATTGCACCAAGCCCGCTCGCCACCGATGTCGAGATTCGTCTCAGAAGGTTCGTCGACACAGAGCAGGTTGGCATGGCAAGCAGCTATCGCCTTTCGGCACTATCGGTTAGCCACGGGCTCGAGACTGGTTTGACCGTTGGCGAGATTCGCGAATTGCTAGAGCGACTTTCGGGCAAGGCACTGCCGCAGCCAGTCGATTACTTGTTGCGCGAGGCAGAAACGCGCTTTGCTCGTTTGCGCGTAAAGCCGATCAAGTCTGGTGCGCATTCGATGATCGAGTCTGCAGACAACATTTTGCTCGCCGAGATTCACAACGACCAGCGCCTAAAGCCATTCGCATTGCACTTCGATGAGCAGGGCAACCTGCACTCGCGCTTCGAGTGCGAGTTGGTCTACTTCGCTCTTCGCGAGGCAAACTTCGTCGCAGTGCGAGTTGATGAAAAAGGCAAAGTTATCTCACCGCAAAAACTCACTGCCAAGACTTCGGTTTCGTCACACAAGAAATCGGTTCTCGAAGATATCGAACGCATGCGCTCAGCAGACACAAAGGGCACAAGCGACCCTGACGATGACGACCTGCTTCGCCAAATTCAACTTGCAATTAAGAACAAGGCGAAGATTTCGATAACCCTAAAGACGGCAGCCGGCGAAGAGGTTCAATATCTCGTCGAGCCGGTTGGTGTTGCAAACGGAAGGCTTCGCGCAAAAGATCGCAAGGCAGATATCGAGCGCACCCTGCCGCTGAGCTCGGTAGTGAGCATAGAGATTCAATAGGCTATAACGATGACCAACGGACCACTTATTGTTCAGAGCGATAAAACCGCTTTGCTCGAAGTTGACCACCCGTTGGCAGGCGACGCCCGCCACGAGTTGGCAATCTTCGCCGAACTAGAGCGCGCGCCCGAGCACATTCACACTTACCGAATCACGAAACTCGGCCTCTGGAATGCCCGCGCGGCCGGCCACGACAGCGACTTCGTCTTGGGTGTGCTTGACCGCTACGCAAAGTTTGCCGTGCCCACCTCGGTGCGCACAGACATCGCCGAAACCATGCGCCGCTATGGTCGTCTAGTCATTCAGCGCGACGAAGCCGGAGAGCTTGAACTGGTTTCAAACGAGCCGGCCGTGCTTGCTGAGGCCACCAAACACCGCAAAATCGCCGAATTGCTTGAGGGCCGAATCAGCCAAACGGCGTTCAAGATTCTGCCTTGGGCTCGAGGCCAGGTGAAGCAAGAACTTCTAAAACTCGGATGGCCCGCCGAAGACCTCGCCGGCTACACCCCTGGCACTCCTCACGAAATAGCACTAAACGAGGGCTCTTGGCACATCCGTGATTATCAGTCGCAGGCCGTTGACAAGTTTTGGCAGGGCGGTTCTGGTGTTGTGGTTCTGCCCTGTGGCGCAGGCAAGACCATCGTCGGCGCAGCCGCAATGTCTGTCGCGAAAACCAACACCCTCATTTTGGTAACCAACACGGTTAGTGCCCGTCAATGGAAGGCCGAGTTGCTCAAGCGCACAACGCTGTCCGAAGACGAGATTGGCGAATACAGCGGTTCAGTTAAAGAGATCAAGCCAATCACAATCGCGACCTACCAAATTCTTACGACCAAAAAGAAAAGCGAATACACCCACCTCTCGCTCTTGAATGCAAACGACTGGGGTATCATCGTTTATGACGAAGTTCACCTTCTGCCTGCTCCGATTTTCAAAATGACCGCTGACCTGCAGGCAAGACGTCGACTCGGATTAACCGCGACGCTAGTTCGTGAAGATGGCAAAGAAGGCGATGTGTTTTCGCTCATCGGTCCAAAGCGATTTGATGCACCCTGGAAAGAAATCGAAGCGCAGGGATACATCGCACCTGCAGCTTGTTTCGAAATTCGCATCGATCTTCCTGAAGAAGAACGACTCAACTATGCGTTGGCAAACCAGGATGAGCGCTATCGAATCGCCGCAACCTCGCCAGTAAAGATCGAGGTCATCAAGAAACTGCTTCGACGTCACGCGGGTGAGCCCACGCTGATCATCGGTCAATATCTAGATCAGATTCACTCGATTGCCGAAGGGCTCGAAATGCCGATGATTACCGGCGAAACTCCTGTAGACGAGCGCGAGCGACTTTTTGAAAAATTCAGAACCGGCGAGCTAACCGCACTTGTTGTTTCGAAGGTCGCCAACTTCTCGGTCGACCTGCCAGAAGCATCGGTGGCAATTCAAATCTCAGGCTCATACGGCAGCCGCCAAGAAGAGGCCCAGCGCCTCGGTCGCCTGCTTCGCCCAAAGGCCGACGGCCGCGCGGCAAGCTTCTACACCCTGATTTCGCGAGACACCGTCGACCAGGACTTTGCCCAGAACCGTCAGCGTTTCTTGGCCGAACAGGGCTACAGCTACGAAATTCTCGACGCTTTCGACCTGTGAGTTCTCTCAACTGACACGCAGTTTGTTCCCAGACTTCTCACAGCGAATCTGCTGAAACTTAGACCATGGAAAACATAAAGGTACTGGTCGTCGATGACGAGCCAAGCATCCGTGATTTGCTCAGCCGTCAACTTCGCTTCGCTGGTTTTAGCGTTGCCGCAGTTGCCAACGGAAACGACGCGGTTCTCGCCGCAGAAAAGTCGAACCCAGACATCATCTTGCTAGACGTGATGTTGCCAGACATGAACGGCTTCAGTGTCACCAAGGCCATTCGCGCGAAGGGCATCGATGTTCCGGTGCTATTCCTTTCGGCTCGCGACGAAGAAGCAGATCGCGTTACCGGCCTAACCGTTGGTGGCGACGACTACGTCACCAAACCTTTCGGGCTCGACGAAGTCGTAGCTCGCATCCATGCAATTTTGCGACGCACCAAATCTAAAGACGCCGAGACCTCAGTGATTGAGGTTGGCGAAATCAAGATCGACGAAGATGCCCACGATGTATTCGTGAACGGCGAGGTTGTCGAATTCAGCCCAACCGAATACAAGTTGCTTCGTTTCTTGATGTCGAACCCAAACCGAGTGCTTTCGAAAGAGCAGATCATCGATCACGTATGGCACTACGACTTCAACGGTGAAATGGGCATTGTCGAGTCATATGTTTCATACCTTCGCAAGAAGCTCGACCCGCTAACCACTGAGCCACTGATTCGCACCAAGCGCGGCGTTGGCTACATGTATGTAGTGCCGAACGCGAAGAAGTAAGTTTTTCTTGTGAAAGAAACCCTGGCAGCACTGAACGAGCGAATCTCGCTGCGCACCAAACTGACCACAATGTCAGTTGCGCTAATCGGTTTGCTGCTCGCGGTTTCGAGCATGGGAACAATGGCACTGCTTCGCACCTATTTGCAGCAGAACACAGACACCCTGCTAACCAGCACCGCCGCGACCCTCTCTAACGAAGACCCGCTCTTGCTTGAGGTGCGCCTAGCGACTCATGAAGTCACCCTGCCGCGTCTGCCGAGCGACTACTACATCGCCTACCTCGACTCGACCGGCAACCTGCTGATCGGCTTGGTTTCGTCGGCTAACGGCAAGAACGATGTGCCGAATCTGAGTGGTCTGAGCCTGCCTTATGTGAAGGCAACCGGTGGCATGCCGTTTGAGGTCGAGGTCAACTCGAAGTATGCAGACAAGCGACTTGGCAACTGGCGCATGGTTGCTCTGCCACTGAGCAACCAGGGTGGCTCGGTCGTTGTTGCACTGCCAGAGGCCTCTAATGCCGGGCTAATCGCCCAATATGGGGCTATCGGCACCGGCTTCGGTTTTCTCTTGCTGATGCTTAGTGCGGGAGCGATCTGGGTCACCATCACTTCGGCGCTGCGCCCGCTTCGCGAGGTTGAACGCACTGCAGCTATGGTTGCGGCTGGTGACACAAGTCAGCGCTTGGTCGAGCGAGACAAGTCAACCGAGATTGGCCGACTAAACGCGTCGCTCAACTCGATGCTCGACAGCGTCGACGACGCCATGACTTCACGCAACAACACCGTCGATCAGATGCGTCGCTTCGTTTCAGATGCCAGCCACGAGCTTCGCACTCCCCTGGTTACCCTTCGAGGCTATGCAGAGCTCTACCGAATTGGTGCACTCAAGAAGAAGGCCGACATCGACGAGGCAATGCAGCGCATCGAGAGCGAATCATTGCGCATGACCGAGCTAGTTGAAAACCTGCTCGCTCTTGCCCGCATGGATGAATCTGCACCACTTGCGAAACAGCAAACCAACCTGGTTGAACTCGCGACCATCTCTGCGAGAGACTCGGCCGCAATCGGCTCAAAGAACAAAATTGTTATCGTCGACCTTGATGGCAAGAAGCTGGCAAAAGATGCCGAGGTCATGGCAGCCGTCGATGCTTCGAGCATGCGCCAGGTGCTAACCAACCTGCTTGTCAATGCCGCAAAGTTTTCGAAGCCGAAGGGGCAAATTGAAATTGCCTTGGCAGAGAACTCAGGTCGAGTCGTACTTGAGGTTCGCGACCACGGTGAAGGCATTCCGGCAGCGCTTCGCGAAAAGGTCTTTGAGCGATTCTTTAGAGCAGATAACTCTCGAAACCGTGAAACCGGCGGCAGCGGCCTCGGTCTCTCGATCGTAAAGAACATCGTCACCCGTCACGGTGGCGACATCAAAGCACTCGAGACTCCTGGCGGCGGAGCCACCTTTAGAGTCACACTGCCAACCAAGTAATTCACCGTTCTGACTGCAGCAGTGTTCTGCACAGAATTGCATTCGGTTCAACAAATTGCGACTTCTCACCTCACACTGTCTGCATGACTCAATTTCAAGTAGACAGCGAGCAGGTTCTCGCAGCCAATTCGGCTATTCAATCGACCATCGGGCGCGTTCAAGGTGACATCGAAGCGCTCCACTCTCAACTTCAGTCACTGCAAGATTCGTGGCGAGGCTTGGCCGCCAATCAGTTTCAAGACTTGGCAATGCGATGGCACACAACCGCAAGCACGGTTCAGTTTCAACTGGGCGAACTTGGCAAGGCTCTGGCTATGGCAGCTAGTCAATATGAAGAAATCGAGTCGGCGAACGTTCGACTATTTGCCGGTTAAAACAAAAACGGGTGGTCCGAAGACCACCCGTTTTGCTTTGCCCAGGTAAGAGGCTCAGTTTTTAGAAGTCCATTCCACCCTGAGGTGCAGCTGGAGCAGCAGGCTCTGGCTTGTCTGCAACAACTGCTTCGGTGGTAAGGAACAATCCAGCAATCGATGCCGCGTTCTGCAAAGCAGAGCGAGTCACCTTCACTGGGTCGATGATGCCAGCGGCAACCATGTCGACATACTCTTCGGTAGCAGCGTTTAGACCGTGGCCAACCGGAAGGTGTGAAACCTTCTCAGCTACAACACCAGGCTCTAGACCTGCGTTGATTGCGATCTGCTTCAAAGGTGCCGAGATTGCGACGCGAACGATGTTCGCACCGGTTGCCTCGTCGCCAACTAGCTGAAGCTTTGCGAATGCGATCTTGCCAGCCTGCAGTAGAGCAACTCCACCACCGGCGACGATGCCTTCTTCTTCAGCAGCCTTAGCGTTGCGAACTGCGTCTTCGACGCGGTGCTTGCGCTCCTTGAGCTCAACCTCGGTAGCCGCACCAGTCTTGATGACTGCTACACCGCCGGCTAGCTTTGCAAGGCGCTCCTGTAGCTTCTCGCGGTCATAGTCGCTGTCGGTCTTCTCGAGTTCGCGGCGAATCTGCTCAACGCGACCTGCGATTGCCTCGGTGGTTCCGTCACCCTCAACGATGGTGGTTTCATCCTTGGTGATAACGACCTTGCGGGCACGACCCAATAGGTCAAGAGTGGTGTTCTCTAGCTTTAGGCCAACCTCTTCGGCGATAACCTGACCGCCGGTGAGAATTGCGATGTCTTGCAACATTGCCTTGCGACGGTCACCAAAACCAGGAGCCTTAACGGCAACTGACTTGAAGATTCCGCGCATCTTGTTCACGATCAAAGTCGCAAGAGCTTCGCCCTCAACGTCTTCGGCAATGATCAATAGCGGCTTGCCCGACTGCATTACCTTGTCAACGACAGGAAGAAGGTCTTTCATGTTCGAGACCTTCGAGCTGGTGATTAAGACATAAGCGTCTTCAAGAACTGCCTCTTGGCGCTCAGGGTCGGTGACCATGTATGCCGAGATGTACCCCTTGTCGAAGCGCATACCTTCGGTTAGCTCAAGTTCGGTGTTGAAAGTGTTTGACTCCTCAACGGTGACAACACCTTCTTTTCCGACCTTGGTGATTGCTTCTGCAATTAGCTCACCGATGTATGGGTCGCCAGCAGAGATCGATGCGGTTGCCGCACGCTGCTCTTTGGTGCTGACTGGCTGTGCGATGTTGTGCAGCTCTTCGATTACGGCAGCAACTGCCTTGTCGATTCCGCGACGCAAAGTGATTGGGTCAGCGCCGGCTGCAACGTTGCGCAGACCTTCGCGAACAAGTGCCTGAGCCAAAACGGTTGCGGTTGTGGTTCCATCACCGGCAACATCGTCAGTCTTCTTAGCAACTTCTTTAACCAATTCGGCACCGATGCGCTCGAATGGGTCTTCTAGCTCGATTTCTTTAGCGATCGAAACACCATCGTTAGTGATGGTCGGAGCGCCCCACTTCTTCTCTAGAACAACGTTGCGTCCGCGTGGGCCTAGGGTCACCTTTACGGTGTCAGCAAGGATGTTTAGTCCGCGCTCCAGGCCGCGACGAGCTTCCTCGTCAAAAGCGATAATTTTTGCCATTTTTGGGTTTCTCCCGTTATTTGGTTAGTTCGTTGGCACTCTCTGATGTGGAGTGCTAATCCATTTTGGCACTCTATCGCCGAGAGTGCAAACCCTAGTTATGCCCGGTTAAAAGCGAAAAGACCCCGCTTTCACGGGGCCTTCTCAAGACTGTGGTCTTAGATAGCGACTACGTTGTCTGCCTGCTTGCCCTTGTCGCCATCCTTGATGTCGAAAGAAACGCGCTGGTTTTCCTTTAGTTCTTTGTAGCCATCACCCTTGATTGCTGAGAAGTGGACGAAAACGTCTGCTCCGCCATCTTCAGTGATAAAGCCGAAACCCTTTTCAGAGTTGAACCACTTTACGGTTCCTTGTGCCATTACATACTCCTGTTGCTGTTTGACAGACCTGAATTACCAGATCTGAGTCGAACGGCAAATGAAGCGGGTTGCTGCGTACTGTTACGACCAATCCCTACACTAGCCCTTCGCCTATGCGAATAACAGAGCAAAAGAGACTTTTATTGCTTGTTATCGAAGTGTGATGAAGGCCGCTTTCGGCCGCTTATTTGAGATCTGTGCCGAGCAAGACGGTGATCGCGTCTGGAAACTCCGGCGAAAGTTGAACCGAAACGGTGCCTGTTGCCAAAGTCAGCTTCTTGGCAATCGCGGCTGCGGTCGCCTGATCTGCAGATGAGCGAATGAATACTGCCGTGGTTTCGACCTGGCCGCCGGTTGCCGGCTCGTAGTTAGCCGCTGTTGCGATGTTGTAACCGGCGTTTGATAGCGTGGTCGCCCACTTGGTTGCCAGCCCGGCTTGATTGGTTCCATCGAGAACTACAACCAACGACTCTTGAACAGCAACGACCGGCTGAGTGTTAACGGCGGTGTTGTCACTAAAGAAGTTGAGGCTGTCGATGCCCTTTAGCCCGACATAACCGACGAGCGCTACGAGTGCTGAAAATGATGCGATTTTGAAAAACTCAAGGATGCGATGCTTTGCGGTTCGTCTGATTCGATGGCGACCACCGTGAACGGGAGCGGCGTCGAATTCATCCTTTGGGAATGTATCGGCCATTGTCCTGCTTTTCTATTTCGCGATCGAAGTCAATATTAGGACTCGATTCAATCTCGAACGGAGTTTTCATGAACTACTCAGTAAACAAGAGCGACGACGAGTGGCGCGCTGAGCTCAGCGATTTTGAATATCACGTGCTTCGCGAGGCAGGCACCGAACGCGCCTATACCGGCGAGCTTCTCGAAGAGTCTCGAGTTGGCACTTTCTCTTGCCGTGGTTGCGGCGCTGAGCTTTTCAAGAGCGAAACCAAGTTCGATTCACACTGTGGCTGGCCAAGCTTCTACGAGCCAAAGGTTGGCGACGCGGTAGAGCTAATTGAAGACCGATCACACGGAATGGTTCGCACCGAGGTTCGTTGCGCAGCCTGCGGTTGCCACCTTGGGCACGTGTTTGAAGATGCTCCGCAGACCCCGACCGGCGATCGCTACTGCATCAACTCGGTCAGCATCACCTTTACCGAAGGTTAGAAACCTCTAGGGGTGACAGGTGAGCTCGACGATTTCACCCGAGTCAATTGATTCATCCCACGGATAGTTCTCGAACACGAGCAAACCTGTCTCGCCAGCGCCGAGCGACGGCAAGCTGTCGTTGGTCCAATCGACGCGGGTTTCTGAGGCGTCAAGCATGTTGATCTCTCCATAGACGCCGTTTGAGCAGCCGTAGTGCGGAACGACCTTCATCTTCCAGAAGTTGCAGTCGCTGCAAGGATCGCTGCCTTCTTGGGTTGTCCACTTGTATGCGATGTTGTCGTCGTAACTTGTGTAACCCGCAGGCACCCAACTCGTGTCAGGAACAAGGCTTTCGGTCGAGGTGTCATCCCAGGTTTCAGATGAGCTGTAGTCGGTTGAGTCTGAAGTTGAACTGTTTGAAGAGAGCCCGATCACTGCGATCACGACAATCGCCGCTGCGGCGATTGCTGCAATCATGACGACTGGGTTGAACTTCTTTTTCGTTGGCGCAGGTGCATAGGGGTTCGACTCAAAGAAAGTTGCATGGCTCGAAGATTCTTGCGAAGTCGGTGCCGCAGTTTCGGCAGCGATTCGAGAACCGCAGTTTTTGCAGAAAACTGCGTCGGCATCATTTTGACCTTGACAGAATTTACAGTTCATTTTTTACCCCTCATGAAAACTATGGCACAGCGAACGGGCGCTTAGCCCAACTTTTCAATGACCTGCGCGGTGCTCAACACTTCGGCAAAGTCGCCGCTCAGGTTTGTTGCCGTTGCCTGCGAAAGCTGCTCTGCTGAAAGCTTGACTCCGTTGAACTCCTTGGCGAACGTGTGAGTCGCATCTAACGCAAACCAAACGTTGTAGCCGAGGTTGCCGGCCATGCGCGCGGTGATGTCGCAACACATGTTTGTTTGAATTCCGCAGATTGCAATTTCGTCGATCGAGTTCTGCTGAAGCCAAGCATGCAAATCTGGGCTGCCATAGAACGCGCTGTTCACAGATTTGCTAACGAGCAAATCTGGAGTGCCTGTCAGCTGCGGTTTGAAGTCATTGCCTGGCTGGCCGGGGCGCAAAACCGAGGTCGGTGAAGTTGAGTCGTGTCGCACAAACACAATCGGCAAACCGCGAGCGCGCCAGGCCTCAATCAGCTTTGCGATGTTGGTTTCGCAGTCGGGATTGTTTCGCTCGCCGGGTTCATCCCAGGTTGAAAACCCCTGTTGAACATCTATGACGATGAGTGCGCGTTTGGCCATAAGAGAAGAGTAGGTTAGAAAAATGAGCGAATTCAACAGCGACAAATTCAAAAAGAAACTCAAGAAGAAGATCAAGAAGAACATTGTGAACAACAAGAACTACACCGTGAAGAGCGGCGGCGGCTTCTATTTCGTTGGCTTTGTTGGCGCTGCGATCTACTTCGTGTCTACAGCCGATGGCTTCTGGGTTGGAGTGCTCGGCATTCTCAAGGCCGTCGTTTGGCCAGCGTTCTTGGTGTTTGAGGCCCTACAAGCTCTCGGCGCCTAGCCCAAGCCGAACGCGATTTTCATTTTCTAGAGCCGACCAGGGGACTCGAACCCCTAACCCTCGCATTACAAGTGCGATGCGCTACCAATTGCGCCAGGTCGGCCTAGACACCTGATTTACAGAAGAGATTTGACCACTCTTCTTACGAGGGCGAGCTCGCAATCTGTGTCTATTGATCACCAAAGGTGAACTTTGTAATTCTACTTGCCGGCAGCGATTCCCTGAACGAACTGGGCGAATGCTGCGGCGTTGTCTACGGCACCTTCAAAGTACTGACCGTTAACGAAAACCGCTGGGGTTCCGTGCTGGTCTTTCCAGAAGGTGTCGGTGTATTCAGGAACACCAGTTTCAAGAGTCGTGTCTGTGGTTTTGGTAATCCACTTTCCGAATGACTTTTGGTTGATGCAGTCACGGATCTTGTCTTGGTTGGTGATTCCCACATTCTTTGCGGTGGCAAACAGCTCATTGTTCTCAGGACCTGCGGTTCCCTCTTCAGGCTGATTCTCGAAGAGAGCCTTGTTGTAGGCCAAGAAGTTGTTTGGTGAGTAGCTTGCAACACACATTGCTGCGTTTGCGGCGCGGCTCGAGTAAGTGTTTGGTGATCCGCGGCCATCCAAGAATGAAAGCGGGCGAACCTCGAGAGTCGCCAAACCGCTGTCTAGCCAACCCTTGATTTGAGCCATGTTCGCGTTCTCGAAATAGGCACAGTAAGGACACTGGTAATCGACGTAGGTGATGATCTTGACCGGAGTTGCAGGGGCTGCAGTTGCTCCAGGAACTGGCTCAGGGGTTGGAGTCGAGGTGCTTGTGAACATCTCGCCGTTTGCGCCAACCAAGAATCCGTTGTTGGTTGTCACGTTGAGAGGGGTTGCACTCTGGTTCGAGTTAACGTTGCCGGCCATTCCTCCGATTACAACCGACGCGATGATCGCGGCCGCAGCCACAACAGCCAATCCGATAGAGGCTTTGACGATGAAACCTTTGCGGCGTTCGCTCTTCTTGTGCTGCTCGCGCATTGCCTTGGCCTTTGCGCGGGCCTCTTCACGCTGCTGAGAGCGGGTTGGGCGGTTGTTAGAACTCATGAACTACCTTTCGTCACGATTTGATTTCGGACAGGCCTATAAGTCTAAACGAGGCATTTGATAGGCAAAAGCCTTGGCATAATGGGCTTACCAGCCGGCAACCGCTGTCTGGCTCTATCACTATGGATCGTCCGGCACGTACCTGCCGGTGAGGAGAAAAAATGGCATCAGTAACATTCGACAACGCCACCCGCATTTACCCTGGTGGCACCCGCGCTGCGGTTGACAAGCTAAACCTTCAGGTCGCCGACGGCGAATTCTTGGTTCTTGTTGGCCCTTCTGGTTGCGGAAAATCAACTTCGCTGCGCATGCTCGCAGGTCTAGAAGAAGTTAACGAAGGACACATTCGCATTGGCGACCGTGACGTCACGGACGTTCCGCCAAAAGACCGCGACATCGCAATGGTGTTCCAGAACTACGCTCTCTACCCACACATGACCGTGGCAGAGAACATGGGCTTCGCTCTAAAGATTGCAGGCGTTAGCAAAGAAGAGCGTGCAGAGCGCGTACTCGAAGCAGCAAAGCTTCTTGACCTAGAGCCATACCTTTCACGCAAGCCAAAGGCACTTTCGGGTGGTCAGCGTCAGCGTGTTGCAATGGGCCGTGCGATTGTTCGTAAGCCTCAGGTGTTCCTCATGGATGAGCCTCTATCAAACTTGGATGCGAAGCTTCGTGTTCAGACCCGTACTCAGATCGCATCGCTTCAGCGTCGCCTAGGAGTAACCACTGTTTATGTAACCCACGACCAGGTCGAAGCTATGACCATGGGTGACCGTGTTGCAGTTATGAAGGACGGCGTGCTTCAGCAGGTCGACTCACCTCGCAACCTATACGAGAAGCCAAAGAACCTTTTCGTTGCTGGCTTCATCGGTTCACCTGCAATGAACTTGCTCGAGCTTGAGAAAGTTTCTGGCGGCGTTCAGTTCGGCAACACCGTGCTTCCGGTTTCTGCAGCAATTCTTAGCAAGGCTGCCGGAAACACCATCTTCGTTGGTCTTCGTCCAGAGAACCTAGACGTAACCAAGAAAGAGGGCATCGAGGTTGCGGTTGACGTAATCGAAGAGCTCGGAGCTGACGGCTACCTATACGGTTCAGCACAGGTAAACGGCAAGGCAACCGACGTGGTTTCACGCGTTGACGGCCGCGTTCACCCAATGGCTGGCGACACCGTGTTCCTAAAGGCCGCATCTGAGGCAATCGTTCACTTGTTCGACGCTGTTTCAGGCGAGCGCCTCAACTAATTAGCTCTTGAGTTCATCTCTAGACATAACGGCTGCCACGGTAGAGCCAGCACTGCTGGATCTACCGTGGCATTTGCCTTTAGAAGACTGGCCGAGCGAGACCATTGCCGCTCTGCCAAAGGGCCTCAGCCGCCACATCGTGCGCTTTGCCCATCTCGGTGATTATGTAATCGCCATCAAAGAAACGTTGCCCGAGCTGGCTCGTCGTGAATACGAAATGCTCAAGAGCCTCAACAAACTAGCGGTTCCTTGCGTTGAACCATTTGCCGTTGTCAGCAATCGCAAAGACGCAAACGGTGAACCGCTGATGGCAACGTTGATCACACGTCACCTTAAGTTCTCGCTGCCCTATCGAGCCATGTGGTCGCAGGGTCTTCGACTCGAAACGGCAAAGCGCTTGGTTGACGCACTTGCTCTTTTGTTGGTTCGACTTCACATCACCGGTTTTTTCTGGGGCGACGTTTCGCTATCGAACACACTCTTTCGTCGCGACGCCGGTTCGTTCGCGGCATATCTCGTTGACGCAGAAACTGGTCAACTTTATGAAGCAGGTCTGTCTGCTGGTCAGCGTGAGAACGATCTAGAAATCGCACGCATCAACATTGCTGGCGAACTCATGGATTTGATTGCGAGCGGAAATGCTCACGCCGGAATCGATCCGGTTGAAATTTCTAAACGAATCGTGAAGCAATATCACGAACTCTGGAAGTCGCTCACCGGAGCTGAGATTTTTGAATCGAATGAGCGCTGGAAGATTTCACGTCGAGTTCAGCAACTGAATGAACTTGGTTTCGACATCGGTGAACTCACGATTTTGACAGAGCAAGACGGCAACAAAGTTCGCATTCAGCCGAAGGTTGTTGACGCTGGACACCACGCGCGTCGTCTTCTGCAACTAACCGGATTAGACGTCGAAGAGAACCAGGCGCGACGCCTGCTCAACTCGATTGACGAATACAAACTGAAGCACGCCCGCCCGGGTGCCGACGAGGAAGTGCTTGCCCACGAATGGATGAGCAAGGTTTATGAGCCAGTGGTAAACGCGATTCCAGTTGAGATGCGCGGCAAACTCGAACCTGCCGAGATCTTTCACCAGGTGCTAGAACACCGCTGGTATAAGGCCGAGAACGAGGGTCGCGGCATTCCGCTGCTTGAAGCCGTGCAGAGCTACGTGAGCAACGTTTTGGCGTTCAGGCGCGACGAAGAGGCCTACTTAGCGCCAACCAGCGGCAGCATTACCCTGCCAGAGGCCGTGCCGACTGGCATGATCATCGCGGTTGACGACGAAGAAACCGACTGGCGCGACCTGGTTTAGCTAGGCCGGCGCTTAGCCAGCTTTGCTAACGCGTGTTACTTCTCGAGACGGCGCTTGCTTACTTCGTAAAGCGCAACCGAAGCTGCGATTCCGGCGTTTAGTGACTCGGTTGCAGAGTTGATCGAAATCGAAGCGATTGCGTCACAGTTCTCTTGAACCAAACGCGACAGACCCTTGCCTTCGCTGCCGATAACCAACACGAGTGGCTCGGTGCCGAGTTTGAAGTCGTGCATCTGCATGTCGCCATCACCATCGAGACCAATGATGAAACATCCGCGCTTCTTTAGATCTTTCAGAGTGGCGTTCAGGTTCGCAGCAAGTGCAACCGGAACACGAGCAGCCGCACCAGCAGATGTCTTCCACGCTGAAGCTGTAACACCGGTAGAACGACGCTGCGGAACGATGACTCCCTGACCACCGAACGCTGCTACCGAACGAATGATTGCTCCGAGGTTGCGCGGGTCAGTGATGCCATCGAGTGCAACGATCAGTGGGTTTTGACCGCGCGACAAAATTGTGTCGAGCATCTCCATTGGGTGCTGGTACTTGTATGGCGGAACCTGAAGTGCGATTCCCTGGTGCACTGAGTCATAACCGGTCATGCGGTCGATCTCTGGGCGAGTAACTTCGTTGATTGCGATTCCGCGAGCGGCGGCAATCTTTAGAGCTTCTTTTACGCGGTCATCCATTTCGATTCGAGTCGCAATGAAGAGTGCGTTTGACGGAACCTTGGCGCGAAGAGCTTCGAGCACTGAGTTGCGGCCTGAAAGAACTTCTGCTGCATCGGCAGCCTTGGCAACGCGATCGCCCGAGCGACGAGCGGCTCCAGCAGAACCAGCGGTGCGAGCTGATGGTGCCAAGAATTCACCGCGACGCGAACCGTCGCGAACAGACTTGCCAGCGGCAACGCGAGTGCCACGGCCTGTGGTGCGAGCGGTTGCCTTGCCTCCAGCGGCGGCGGCCTTAGCGCCAGGTGACTTGATCGACTCAGCAAACTCGCGAGCGGTCTTTGAATTGCCAGCGCCCTTGCCAACGGTCTTGATGCCAAGTGCCTTTGCCTTGCGCTCAGCGGCCTGCTTCATCTTGAAGGCCTTGTGGTTCTTGCGGTCTTCAGCCTTAGGAGTTGGGCCCTTGCCGGCTAGCTTCTTCTTGCCATAGCCACCGCTGCCTACGGTTGCGGCCTTCTTGCCCTTAGCGGCTCCGGGACGTGCTGGTTTTGCCATTAGTTAACGCTCCAATTGGTTTTGTCTGCGGAGTCTTCGAGTGTGACTCCTAAGTTTGTCAGTTCTTCGCGAATGGCATCTGCCCGTGCGAAATCTTTTGCGGCCTTTGCAGCAAGACGTTCAGCTACTAGCTGCTCGATTTTGTTTCTAAGTTCTTCAGATACTTCTGCAACTGGCCACATGTCTTCGCCAGATGCAGTCACGTCAAACGGATAAACCTTGAGAACCTTGCTTATCATGATGGCTGCGTTCAGGTGCTCGGTTGCAGATGCAAGGTCACCTGAGTCGACCGCGGTGTTTCCGGCGCGAAGGGTCTCGTGCAAAATCGCAAGCGCTGCCGGAACGTTTAGATCGTCATTCATAGCGGCAACAAAATCTGCTGGCAGAAGATCGAAGTCGAATTCGCCCAGCAAATAACCAGAAGCAGAGTCGAGCGTTGGTGCAATGAGCGAGAGGGCACGCTTAACGAAACTTTCAATTGAACGGATGTTCGCCTTCGCTTCTGCCAAGACACCGTCGTGATATTCGAGGTTCGCTCGATAGTTTGCGGTTAGCAGGTAGTAGCGAATTGCAAGCCCGCGAGGGTCTTGCTCAAAGAGGTCTGCAGCTGACACGAAGTTGCCGAGCGACTTCGACATCTTGGTTCCGTTCGCGTTCACCAGGCCGTTGTGCACCCAGTAGTTCGCGTAATCGAAACCGGCTGCGCGTGATTGAGCCAGTTCGTTTTCGTGGTGCGGAAACCTCAGGTCGAGCCCGCCGCCGTGAATGTCAAAGTGCTCGCCAAGAGCCTCTGTCGACATTGCACTGCACTCGATGTGCCAGCCTGGGCGGCCCACTCCCCACGGTGACTGCCAAGCGGCGGTCTCTGGCTCGCCAGCCTTAGCTGCCTTCCAGAGAGCGAAGTCATGTGGAGCGCGCTTGCCAGCTGCGGTTTCTTCGCTGGCATCCATGTCGTCAAGTTTCTGGTTTGTCAGCTCGCCGTAGGCCGGCCAGCTGCTGGTCGCAAAGTAGACATTCGCTGAGCCATCGGTCGCGTGATATGCGTGACCGCGCTCGATCAAAAGCGAAATGATTCGCTGCATGCCTTCGATATGCTCGGTGGCGTGTGGCTCGATTGTTGCCTTTGCAATGCCGACTTGCGAATAGGCCGCCGCAAATTTTGCCTCTTCGTTTTTCGCTAAAACTTGCCAGTCGATTGACTGCTGTTTTGCGTTATCGAGAATCTTGTCGTCGATGTCTGTGACGTTTCGCACCAGTGTGGTTTTGTATCCGAGCGCGGTGAACCAGTTGACCATGAGGTCATAAACCAGAGCGCTTCTCAGGTGACCGGCGTGCGGAGCGCTCTGCACGGTCGGGCCACAAACATAAAGTTTTACTTCGCCATCAACGATTGGCCTGAATGGCAATTTCTCTTGGCGCTTTGAGTCATAAAGACTCAGCCCAGCACGCGCGTTCACGAGGCCAGCCTATCTTCGGGCTTAATAATCAACACGGATGCCACTGCCGCGACACCCTCGTCGTTGCCCAAGAAACCCAAACCGTCGGTTGTGGTTGCACCGAGAGTCACCGGTGCTCCGATTATTTTGGTCAGCGCTGCTTCTGCTTCGGTGCGCTTTGTCGAAACCTTTGGTCGGTTGCCGATGATCTGAACAGAGGCATTCACGATTTCGAAGCCGGCAGCACGAACCATGCGAACGGTTTCGGTTAAGAAGACGCTGCCGTTTGCGCCAGCAAACTCTGGGCGGTCAACGCCGAAATTGCTGCCAATGTCGCCGAGGCCGGCAGCCGACAGCAAGGCATCAACGACTGCGTGCGAAACGGCGTCGCCGTCGCTGTGGCCCTCTAGGCCAGGCACGCCAGGCCATTCGATTGTTCCCAGAAAGAGCTTCTTCGTGGCGTCTGCCGAGAAGCGGTGCACGTCGACGCCGATTCCGGTGCGGCCGGCGGCGTTCAGGCGCGAGAGCACTCCGACTAGGTCTTCGGGAGTTGTGATCTTGGCTGCCTCGGCCTCTCCGGCAACGAATGCAACCTTCTTGCCCTGCGACTGCATTAGCGCTGCGTCGTCGGTGAAATCGTCGCTCGCATTTGCATAGGCGCGCTTTAGGTCGGCTGCGACAAAACCCTGAGGAGTTTGCGCGCTGCGTAGTGAAGAGCGATCAACGGTTTCGAGAACGTCTTTGCCAGAAACGCGCTTGATGGTGTCTGCGATTTCGAGTGCAGGAATCACAGAGGAGTTGGTTGAGCGAACAGCCTCGGCAACTCGCTCAAAGAGTGCGGTCGATGCAAAGGCGCGAGCCGCATCGTGCACCAAAACTATTTCGACGCCATCGGCAACCACCGCGAGCGCGTTAGCGATTGACTGCTGACGGGTGTCGCCACCGACGACAACGTCGAGAGTCGCATCCGTGTTTAAAACAGCGTTAGCGATTTCGGTTGCTTCGGCAAGATGCGATGACGGTGCCGCAATGACAACCTGCGACAATTCGGCAAGCGCCGACAAAGGTGAAAGTGAATGTTCGAGAATGGTGCGGCCATTGATTTCAACAAAGGCCTTAGGCGCTGACGCCTTCAATCGCTCACCGCGACCAGCAGCGACAACGATCACCGCTAGATCGCGTCTGGTCATTTGGCTACTTCTTGCCTGCCAGCTGGGTGTCTAGAAAGGCTCCGGCCTTTTCTTCGTCAAACTTCTTTGCGAGAGCGAGCTCCGAGATTAGAATCTGGCGGGCCTTAGCCAACATGCGCTTCTCGCCGGCTGATAGGCCGCGGTCTTGGTCGCGGCGCCATAGGTCGCGAACAACCTCGGCATTCTTGTTTACGTCGCCAGACTGAAGCTTCTCTAGGTTTGCCTTGTAGCGGCGTGACCAGTTGGTTGGCTCTTCGACGAATTCGGCCTGAAGAATCTCGATGACCTTCTTGACGCCCTTGTTGTCGATAACAGCACGGATGCCTACGGCATCAATCTTTGAGAATGGCACCCAGATGAGCAGATCGCCCTGGGTGACTTTGAGCTGAAGGTGCTTTTGCTTCTCGCCTGCAAATTCGCGGTTTTCGATCTTTACGATTTTTGCTGCACCGTGGTGCGGATAAACGAGAGTTTCGCCGACTTCAATGTTCATGTGGAGGAATTCCCTTCGAAACCACGATTTTACCACGGATGAGCCCTTATTCCAAGGGTAAACTGGGCTCATCACCTCACCTCGGGAGAGAACAATTGCTAAATCGTAAGTTTGCAGCGGTCGCAGTAGCGGCCGGAGTCTTGTTGGGCACCACCGGTTGCACCTTCATGAGCCCTATTGCCACCATGGAGGTCTACACTCCTGGCGATGGCACCAGCGCTAACTTCGGACCAATCGCGGCTCGCAACATTTTCATTTTGGTTGCACCGACTGGTCAGACTGCACTCTTCGGTAGCTTCATCAACACTGGCGACGAAGACTCTTCTTTCGAGATGCAGGTTGCCGGTCAGTCATACGTTTTGAACTTGGCCAAGGGCGAGAAGCTTGACATTGGCTTCAATGGCAAAAACGCGCTTCCGCTAAGCGGACTAACCGCACAGGCTGGTTCACTTGCTGACGTAACTTTCAAGCACGGATCAGAACACACAGTCGAAAGCACTGTGCCTGTTCTAGACGGAACCTTCGAGCAGTACGCACCTTTGGTAAACAGCCTCGGCGCAATTGCACCGACTGCTGAGCCAAAGCCTTAAGTTTCGCAGCGCACCCTAATTCGAGGCTTAAGCCTCGCAGCGCCTATTAATTCGAAGCCTAAGCTTCGCAGCGCATATTAATTCGAGGCTTAAGCCTCGAATTTGTACCCGAGACCGCGCACGGTGACCAAGTGTTTTGGTCGAGCTGGGTCAGCCTCAATTTTTGAGCGGATGCGCTTCACGTGCACATCGAGCGTCTTGGTGTCTCCGAAATAGTCACTGCCCCACACGCGATCGATGATCTGCCCACGAGTCAAAACGCGGTTCACGTTTTCAAGCAGCAGTTCGAGTAGCTCAAACTCTTTTAGCGGCATCTGCACGCGCTGACCATCAACTTCAACTTCATGACGCTCGACATCCATGCGCACACCGCCAGCTTCGAGAACGTTGCCGATCTCAACCTGTGGCTCAACACCTCGACGAAGCACTGCTTTGATTCGCGCAAAAAGCTCAGGCGTCTCATAAGGCTTGGTGACGTAGTCGTCGGCACCAATCTCGAGACCAACAACCTTGTCAATCGGGCTGTCTTTGGCTGTGAGCATGATGATGCGAACGTTCGAAGTCTGTCGGATGATTTGGCAAACATCATTGCCGCTTCGCTTAGGCAACATGAGGTCGAGCAGAATCAAATCAGGGTTCTGCGCCTTGAATTCACGGATGGCCTCGTCGCCATCGGCGGCCTCGCAAACCTCGTAGCCCTCTTTCTTCAGGCGGTAAACCAATGGTTCGCGAAGGCCTTGCTCGTCTTCAACTACAAGGATCTTTGTCATGGTTATTCGTTGTTCTCTCTCTTGAGGGGCAGCGAAAGGGTGAAGGTTGAGCCAAGGCCAGGCTTTGAGAAGACCGAGATATCTCCGCCGTGGTTTAGCGCGATGTGCTTGACGATGGCGAGTCCAAGCCCGGTGCCGCCGGTCTCGCGCGAGCGTGAAGGGTCAACGCGATAGAAACGTTCAAAGATTCTTGCTTGGTCTTCTAGAGCAATGCCAACACCAGAATCGGTTACAACGATTTCGGCAGTGTCATTTGTCTTGCGAAGGGCGATTCCGATTTGCCCACCGGCGTCGCTGTAGTTGATGGCATTTTCGAGAAGGTTGGTGACAGCAGTTGCAACCTGTTCATAACTGCCGCTCGCGATTACCTCTTGAGAAGCATCGCTGACAATTTTCATGCCCTTGGCATCTGCAGCAATTCGCACTCGATCGAGCGAATCAGAAATTAACTCGGCGATGTTGAACTCAATTGTGTTGTTAACCTCTGTCGCTGCCTGCAAGCGAGACAGCTCGATGATTTCTTGCACGATGTGGCCGAGACGATTTGCCTCGCGCTGAAGGCTGGCCGCAAACTTCATGACCGCATCGGCATCGTCGGTTGCGCCTTGCAGAGTTTCGGCTAGCAAGCCAATTGCACCGATTGGTGTCTTTAGTTCGTGTGAAATGTTTGCAACAAAATCGCGACGGGTCTCATCGAGGCGTCGAGCCTCGGTGCGATCTTCTAAAGTCAGAATTACAGAGTCGCTGCCGATTGGTGCGGCGGTTGCCTGAACCCAAACCTTTGCTGCGCGACCACCAACGTTGATAGCGCCTTCAATAGTCTTGCTCGACTTTGATTTGCGAGCCCAGTCGACGAGATTCAGAAGCTCAAGTTCAATGAGTGCGCGGTCTTTTTGCAGTCCGAAATTCTCGGCAACGGTTGTCGCCTGCTCCATGACGTTCACTGCGTTAACAACCACGGCTGCCGTGCCAAGCGCTTCGAGCACCTCGACCGCAACCTCGGCCGTCTGCTTCGTGTTTTCGTTGTTCACACCTCAAGACTAGGCGGAATTAACCAGGTAAACTCGGCTGAGAAGCAGTAAACAGGCGGAATTCGGTGAAAGTTCTGCGTCTGTTTGGTAATTGTTTACTTAGTGATGCGAGTGTTCATGACAGATGGATTAGCGAAGGGCGATCGAATGCGCGAAGTATTCCAAACACAGCTTCAAGAGGTTCAGGTTCGTCTTGTCGAAATGGCAGAAGATACCGTTCGAATCATCGAAAAGGCCAGCAAGGCATTCACCGAGTCAAACGTGGCTCTTGCCGACGAGGCCATTGCCATCGCAGACCAAACCGGCAATAAGGCCCTTGCTCTCGATGAACTTGTAATTCGAATTTTGGCCAAGCAGTCACCGGTTGCCCGCGACCTTCGCATTTTGGTTTCGGCTCTTCGCATCTCGGCATCGCTTGAGCGCATGGGTGCTCTATCGGGCCACATCGCAGCGATTGCTCGCTACCGTTTTCCGGGTTCGGCCGTGCCAGCACCGCTTCTCGCAACATTCAAAGAGATGGGCGAGCTCGACGTAAAGCTTGCCAAGAAGTGCGTTGAGCTCTTGAAGAACACCGACGTCGACTTCGCCCGCGAGATTCAGGCAGAAGACGCTCGAGTTGACGAACTTCACCGCCACATTTTTGATGTCGTTCTTGGCGACGACTGGAAAGAAAACGCGATGTTCACGGTAGACGTCACGTTGGCTTCTCGCTACCACGAGCGTTTCGCAGATCACGTCGTTGACATCAGCGCAAAGGTTTCATATTTGACCACCGGCGAGTGGAACGAAACCGAATAGAAC
This sequence comes from Microbacteriaceae bacterium, assembly GCA_024645175.1. Taxonomy (GTDB): domain Bacteria; phylum Actinomycetota; class Actinomycetes; order Actinomycetales; family Microbacteriaceae; genus Rhodoluna. Next base: position 18,115 of record JAHEGB010000002.1, on the reverse strand, counting down.
TTAAAGTGAAACGCCCTCCCGCAGATGTGGGAGGGCGTTTCTGTTTAAGAACTACTTCTTGGCTCCTTGAGCTGCAACAGCAGCCGCACCGGCAGCCGCTGCCTCAGGGTCGAGGTACTCGCCGCCCTTGACCAGTGGCTTGAAGTTTTCGTCGAGCTTGTAGACAAGCGGAATTCCAGTTGGAATGTTTAGCTCTGCGATGTCTTCATCAGAGATGCCATCGAGGTGCTTTACCAGAGCACGAAGAGAGTTTCCGTGGGCGGTGACCAAAACAGTCTTGCCCGACTTTAGGTCTGGCTGAATGTCGCTGAGCCAGAACGGCAACATGCGCTCGAGAACATCCTTGAGGCATTCGGTCTTTGGAATCTCTTTGAGATCTGCATAGCGCTCGTCGTGAGCCTGCGAGAACTTGTCGTTGTCGTCGATTGGCGGTGGTGGCACGTCGAAGCTGCGGCGCCAGGTCTGAAACTGCTCAGCGCCATACTCTGCAAGGGTCTGAGCCTTGTCTTTGCCCTGCAAAGCGCCGTAGTGGCGCTCGTTTAGACGCCAGTCGCGCTTCACGTCGATCCATGAGCGGTCGGCGGCATTCAGTGCGATGTGAGCGGTGTTGATTGCTCGCTTCAGGCGTGATGTGTAAAGAAGGTCTGGCTTGAGCCCAGACTCTGCAAGAAGTTCTCCGGCGCGCTTTGCCTCTGCGCGACCCTGGTCGCTTAGGTCAACGTCTACCCAACCAGTGAAGAGGTTCTCTTGGTTCCAGACAGAGTTGCCGTGGCGAAGCAAAATCAAAGTGTATTTAGCGGTCATGCCCTCAAGTTTAGCGAGCGATAAGTTAGATGCCGTGGCAGTCAAGAAACCTCAGGGAACAATCACGCGCGGCACGACAAACCCGAACCGTTTGCGTCGCGTTGATCGTTTTATCGCAAGCTTGCCCGTGCTGCGAAGCGGCAACCCGATTGTTGTCGATCTCGGATTCGGCGCGAGCCCGATCACAGCCGTTGAACTGCACACTCGCCTAAAGAAGATAAACCCGAATGTTCACGTTGTTGGCATCGAAATTGAACGCGAGCGAGTCGAACGTGGTTTGGCAGTTGCGCATTCGAATTTGCACTTCGTTCACGGCGGATTCGAAACTCCCCTGCCGCAACAATTTGATTCACAGAAGGCAACCGTCATTCGCGCATTCAACGTGCTTCGACAATATGACGAGACCGAAGTTGCTAGCGCCTGGAAACTAATGCAATCCCGACTAACGGCAGACGGGTTTTTGGTCGAAGGCACCTGCGATGAAATCGGAAGACTAAGTTGCTGGGTGACCCTCGACAGAGAAGCACCCATCTCGCTGACTATTTCACTTCGCCTGCTCGGCCTAGATCTGCCGAGCAAAGTTGCCGAGCGACTTCCAAAGGTTTTGATACACCGAAATGTCGAGGGCGAAAAGATTAACGATTTCTTGTCTGCACTTGACGCAGCCTGGAAGAACAATTCGGCGCTTGCCGTCTTTGGTGCATCGCAACGCTGGATCGCCGTCTGCAAAGAATTGCGCTCGGCCGGTTGGCCACTCGTTGGCGATCAGCGGCGCTGGCGGCTAGGCGAAATTTCTGTGGCCTACGAAGCCGTTGCCCCGAAAAACTAGATTTTAGGCAGCTCGGCGCGGGCGTCGTCTTCTGACATTCCGCTAGCGCAGAGCAGGTCGACGAGCATCGGGCGAAGCAGAAGCAGCACGCTTGCCTCGGTGAGTTGGTCGGCGATGCCGAACTTCTTCGGGTCGAGCTGGTGAATGATTTCGACAAACTTCAACTGGGCGGCATCGCGCTTCTCGGCCGATTCGAGCCCGTCGGCTAGAACGCCCACTCCATCGGCAATCTGCTCAATCAGATCTGCCAAATAAGGGCGTTTCTGGCCGTCGCGCAGCAAAAAGTCGATGCGGCGAACGACTACGCGCAGGTTGCGCATGGCGAGATCCATGCCTCTGAGCAGGCGAACCTGGTCGCTGAGGTCTTCGCGGTGTTTGCGCATAAATGGCGAAATTCGGCTGATCGAAATGGCAGTGTCGAGCGACATGCGCCAATTGTCGATCAGCGGCTGACTTCTGCGAACTCGACTGAGTGCCTCGTCTGCCACTTTGACGTCAACGTTCAAGAGTGCGGTTCGAAGCGAAGCAAGCGAACCCAAAAACATGTCGAATAGTTTGTCGCCATCTTTGATTGCCATGGCTCGCGGGTTGCGCGGAATCAACGCGGTAACCACTAACGCAACGAGACCTCCGATGATTCCATCGATGCTGCGCATGTATACCCCGCCAACCGGTGCTGGCAAGAGATAAACCAACATCGATTGAATTCCGACGGTGAGCGCAAAAGCAGCACTCGGGTTCACGAATCGAGCGAGGGTAAAACTAATAAGCAGAATGATTGCCATCTGCCACAGACCCTGACCGAAAAAAGTAAGCAGGGTTTCGCTAAGTGCGATTCCAAAAATCATGCCGGCGGCGGTTTCGACAACTCGACGAGGTCTTGCGTCGCGAGTAAAACCAAGCGAGGTGATGCTAACGGTTACTGCAAGCAGCGGAATCGGGTGACCTAAGCCGTAATGTGCGATTGAATAGCCGATCATCGCTGCGAGAGTAATTTGCAGAATCGGAGCAATCGACTCGATTACTCGCTGAATCGAATCACGCAAACTCCAGTGAATCTTTGGCGCGCGCATTATTTGCCAAGAAGCGAAGCGCGCTTCTCTTTCATGTTTGCCGCTTGACCCGCTGTTGGCGGAACGATGGTTTCTTGGTTAGCCGCAATTTCACCGACTTGGGTGCGCACAAAAAGCGCAGCCTTTTCGTCGACGTTTCTACTCAGCACGGCGAGAGCAATCGGGCCGAGCTCAAAGTGTTGGCCGATTGATGTAATTCGACCGACTTCGTTTTCGGTTCCGCTGACAAAAACCTTGTCGCCGGCGTCTGCAAGTGCGTGACCAGAACCGTCGAGGTGAAGCAAAGTTAGTCGACGAGGAGGGTGACCAAGATTGTGAACCTTGGCTACAGACTCTTGGCCGCGATAGCAGCCTTTCGACATGTGCACCGCACTACTAAGCCAGTCGAGCTCGTGCGGCAGGGTCTTTTCGTCTAGCTCGCTCGGCTGAGCCGGGCGGTGGGCAGCCACGCGCAGGGCTTCAAGAGCAAGGGTTCCGGCCTGCTGGCGGTCTGCCAAGACATCGTCAATCGCGGCCTTTGAGACAAGCGATAAGAAGTAGTTCCACTGCCCGCGCTTGCTGGCGTCTGCATAGAGGGCGCTGCCGACCGGCTCGGCCATCCATGGGTCTTGCCAAACCAGTTGCTGTTCGTTCGAGATGGCTGCGCCGGCTAGCGGCTGCACAAAACTCGCAACGACGTTGAGGTCATCTGCTGCGGCAACCAAGACCTTGCTGCGAAAAATCATTTGGTCTAACCAAGCGAGAAGTTTTTCGGCGTGCTCCGCTAAAACGATTAGCCAAGAATTTTCGCCGTCGTCGATGATCTGAATGTTCTCTTCGATTCGACCATTAGCGTCTAACAAAAGTGCATCTGCGCTTTGACCCGGTTTTAGGTTTGCAATGTTTTGCGAGAGCATCGCGTGCAACCAGGTGAGTCGGTCTGCTCCTGAAACTTTGATGACTGCTCGATCGTCAATCACTACGACGCGCTCACCAGAAAGCAACTCACGCTGCTCTACCAGCGGGTTATCAAAATGTGAATTCAACGAAATTCCTATTCAACGCGTTCGAGACGAGCAGAAGCATGTGGCTTCAATTCGCTGCCTGGCATTGCGATCTCCCACACCCAGAGCAGTGCGTTCTCAACTAGACCAAACATTCTGGTCGAGTGACGATAAACCTTGGCGCCTTCGAAAGCGGTTCCGGCATAAGAAGCCAAATCAATTCGCGCGCCTTTGATCTTGCCGTTGTATAGCTCGGCAAAACCGCCAGGCTGAAGAGTTGAAACGTGAATGTCAAAGCCCCCTTCGGCATTTCGCAGTTTCTCTAGATCTTCGTGCGACTTCAACGAAGGTTCGCCCTCGCCAAGCAATAGCCCAGGACCGTGGTCTGCCGGCTCTGAAGGTCGAGCGAGCTTCCAGTAGCCGATTTCGCTTGGCAGGTTGGTGCCGGAGGCATCCATGATTTGGGCCGATGAAATGTAAGTAAGAACGTTGTGGCCATCGTGCGCAAATTCGAGGCGCTGTCTGAACTCGTGTTCGGTTGCCTCAGATTCGTCGCCATCAGCCTTGTAACTGATGACCCCGGTGCCCTCCCACTTTCCGACGAGAAAAGCGAATGGGGTGAGCTCCAGAGGCAGGTCTTCTGGAAGAACGAACAACTACTTCTGGCCCTTGAAGAGTTTGTAGAGCACTAGAGCAGAAACTCCTGCGATTGCGAGAGATGCAAGCACTAGCAGGCCGGTAAAAAAGATTTCGAGCGTTAGCTTCATGACTAAAGTCTAAGCCAGACATAGGCCGTAGCGATGGTGAGAATCAGGTAACTGCCGCCGCCAACATAAACCAGGCGACGAACGAAGCCCTTTGGCTCTGCCCTAAACAGCTGAATTAGTGAGACCAGGGCGAGCGAACCGGCGAGCACCGCGGCGAATGGGCCAAGGATGACCGACCGCGGCAAACTGATGACAAGGGCGACCGTCATCACGGCAACCATCACCCAGATCAAGATGATCTCTAGCCAATTCTGCTTCACGCTCTAATCATGCCTTAAGCCCGCATTTTGCTTGGCTATGCTTAAGCCAACTGTTTGGAGAGAAATGGCCCAACTTCTGATCTTGACGGCCTCGGCCGAGTCAGAAGTTCTGCCCGCCCTGCATTTGCTTAGTCACCGATTTAGGGTGATTGCCGCCGAACCGGCCAGCCTCGTAAACGCCCCGAGCGCAGACCTCATTTTTCTCGACGCCCGCCGCGATCTGGCGGCCGCAAAGTCACTTGCCAAAATCTTGCACACCACCGGTCTCAGCACTCCCCTAATTGTCGTAGTGACCGAGGGTGGTCTCGCCGGCATCTCTGGCGAGTGGGGTGCCTCAGACATCATTCTCGATTCGGCCGGGCCAGCCGAAATCGACGCCCGCATTCGACTAACCATCGCTCGAGCACAAGAGACTTCGAGCCCGGATGAGATTCACGCATCGGGCATCACAATCGATGAAGCGAGCTATACGGCTCGCGTTCACGGCAAACCGCTTGACCTCACATTTAAAGAGTTCGCACTGCTCAAGTTCTTGGCGCAGCATCCGGGCAGAGTCTTTAGTCGCGATCAGTTGCTTAGCGAAGTTTGGGGCTACGACTACTTCGGCGGCACACGCACCGTCGACGTGCACATTCGACGCCTGCGCGCCAAGTTGGGCGACCTGGAGTCTCTGATTGGCACGGTTCACAACGTCGGCTACCGATTCACGGCAGCAACTGAAGATAACTTCTCGGCTACCACCCGTTAAGCCATTCGTGGCAGACTTGAAGCATGTCTGACGAAACCATGGCAATCGACCTCATTGATGAGTCGAACGGCCTACCCGCAGACCGCTTTTTAGACCGCGAAACCAGCTGGTTGGCCTTTAACCAGCGAGTTCTAGAGCTTGCAGAAGACCCGAACCTGTATCTGCTCGAGCGCGTCAACTTTCTGAGCATTTTTGCTTCGAACTTGGATGAGTTCTTCATGGTTCGCGTTGCGGGTCTGAAGCGCCGCATCGCAACCGGCTTGGCCGAAAACTCGGCTTCAGGCCTTGCTCCGGCAGAGGTGCTAACCCGCATCAGCCAAGAGGCTCACCGACTTCAGCAACGCCACGCTCACCTCTTTCGCGATCAGATTGAACCTGCGCTTCGCGCGAATGGCATTCGCTTGGTTCGCTGGCACGAACTCGACGACCACGAGAAGTCGGGTCTGCACACTTATTTTCAGAATCAGATTTTTCCGGTGCTTACACCGCTTGCCGTTGACCCGGCCCACCCGTTTCCTTATATCTCTGGCCTATCACTCAACCTTGCGGTCGTTGTTCGAAACGTCGAGAACGAAACCGACCACTTCGCTCGTGTAAAAGTTCCGCCGCTGCTTCCGAGATTTGTTCGAATTCCGACCAGCTCATCTTCAAGTGAAGCTCGCTATGTTCCGCTAGAAGACATCATCGGCGAATTCTTGGGTCAGTTGTTTCCGGGAATGCAGGTCATGCAGCACCACGCCTTTAGAGTTACCCGAAACGAAGATCTCGATGTTGACGAAGACGAAGGCGAAAACCTTTTGGTTGCGCTTGAAAAAGAATTGCTTCGCCGCCGCTTCGGCCCTCCGGTTCGCCTCGAAGTTGCCAACGACATCAACCCAGAGGTTCTCGACCTATTGATGCGCGAACTCGACATCACAGATGAAGATGTCTACCACTTGCCATCACCGCTTGACCTAACCGGCTTGAGCGAGATCGCATTCTTGAAGCGACCAGAACTTCACTACCCGATTCATCCGAGAATCACTAACCGCTATCTGCACGCCGGTGAAGACGAGAAGATCGACATCTTCGCTGCGATTCGTCAGCGCGAGATTTTGGTGCACCACCCATACGAGTCATTCACCACCTCTGTCGTTGCCTTCTTGCAAGCCGCAGCTGCCGACCCGAATGTTTTGGCAATCAAGCAGACGCTCTATCGCACCAGCGGTGACAGCCCAATTGTTGATGCCCTGATTGACGCAGCCGAGGCTGGCAAACAGGTTCTCGCTCTGGTTGAGATCAAGGCCCGCTTTGACGAGCAGGCCAACATCACCTGGGCTCGCAAGCTTGAGCAGGCTGGCGTGCACGTGGTTTATGGCATCGTCGGGCTAAAGACCCACTGCAAGTTGGCTCTGGTTATTCGCCAAGAGGGCAACGCCCTGCGTCGCTACTGCCACATCGGAACCGGAAACTACAACCCGAAGACCGCGCGCTTCTATGAAGACTATGGTCTGCTCACTTCGCGCGAAGCAGTTGGCGAAGACCTCACTCGTCTGTTCAACCAGCTTTCGGGCTACGCGCCAGACGCATCGTTCAAGACGCTTTTGGTTTCGCCAAACGGTGTGCGTGATGGCTTGATTGATTACATCAACCGCGAAATCGAATTCAAGAAGCAAGGCAAAGATGCCCGCATTCGCATCAAGGTGAACTCACTCGTCGACGAAAAAATTATCGACGCGCTTTATCTTGCATCGCAAGGCGGAGTAGAGGTTGAGATTTTGGTTCGCGGAATGTGTGCGCTTAAACCTGGTGTTGCCGGCTTGAGCGAAAACATCAAGGTGCGTTCTGTTCTCGGTCGCTACCTTGAACACTCTCGCGCATTTGCATTCAACGGCGGCGGAGACCCAGCGGTGTTCATCGGGTCTGCCGACATGATGCACCGAAACCTCGACCGCAGAGTCGAAGCACTGGTGCGACTAGTTCAGCCAGATCACATCCGTGAAATTAACGACCTATTCGATCTAGCTATGTCGAACGAATCGGCATCTTGGGGTTTGAAGTCTGACGGTGTTTGGACTCGCCACCAGTTTGGTGAAAACGGAACGCGTTTGATTGACGTTCAAGATCAGCTGATGAAAGTTGTGCACTCGAAGCGAAATGCTAGATGAGAGTCGTTGCAGCCGGCGCCATTCTGTGGCGCATAGATAAGGGCGACCTCAAGGTCGCGATCATTCACCGCGCACGCTACGACGACTGGAGTTGGCCAAAGGGCAAACTCGACAAAGGCGAAACAGTTGCAGAAGCGGCGGTTCGCGAGATTCGCGAAGAAACCGGACTCAAGGTCGCACTTGGCGTGCACCTCGCTGAAATTCACTACCCACTGCCAAACGGTGCCGACAAAGAGGTGCACTATTGGGCGGCGCACGTTTCAGATAAGGCCCTAGCCAACAGCAAGTTTGAGCCAAGCGAAGAAGTGGCAAAGGTCGACTGGAAGACCCCGCAGCAGGCCCGAAAACTGCTCAGCTACGACTTCGACCAACACCCGCTGAACGCACTGCTTGACCTTCACGACCGTGGCTTGCTCGCCACCAAGCCGCTAATCGTGCTGCGTCACGCCAAAGCCATGGCCCGCTCAGACTGGAAGGGCGGCAAGGTCGTTGACGACGGCAAGCGACCGCTGCACGACTTTGGAAAACAGCAGGCAAAGGCCCTGATCAAGCCGCTTTCTGCATTTGGAGTAAAGCACGTGGTGACCAGCCCATGGAAGCGCTGCCGCGAGACAGTTTTGCCGTTTGCCCAGAAGCGCAAGTTGGCCGTGATTGAGCGCTCTCAGCTGAGCGAACTAGGCAATGCCAAGCGACCTGCCAGAACGAGCAATGTGGTCGAAGACGTAATCGAGCAGGCAAAGGCTTCAGTCATCTGCTCTCACCGCCCATCGCTGCCAACCATTTTGAAGACCATCGCGTCATTTGCGCCGCTCGATCTTCGCAGAGAAATCAATGCCGCCACCAGCCTTCGCCCCGGCCAAATGCTCGTCGTGCACATGAACCACAGCGGCAAGAAACCCCGCGCGGTAGCAGTCGAACTTCATGAATCGATTTTGGTAGCAGACTAGACAAATGAGTGAGATCACAGAGGGCCTGAAACCGCTAAAAACGCGAACCGGCAAGCCCGCTCTGGTCTTGGTCACTGGTGCAACCGGATACATCGGCGGACGCCTTGTCACTCATCTTCTCGAAGTTGGCTATCGAGTTCGCGTGTTCGCAAGACAAGCAGATCGACTTCGCGACTATCCGTGGATTTCAAAAGTCGAGGTTGTTGAGGGCGATGCAAATGACATTGCCGCACTAAACACCGCTCTGAAATCTGTCGATGTTGCCTATTACATGTTGCACGCGCTGAATCTCACCGATGATTTTGAAAAAGAAGAGAAAGTTCTCGCAGAGAAATTTGCGACAGCTGCTCTCGCGAACAAACTCAAGCGCATCGTTTATCTCGGCGGAATCATCACCGAGGGTCAAGAGCTTTCTCCGCATCTTGCATCGCGCGCACTTACCGGTGAGATTCTTCGAAATTCAGGTGTGCCAACAATCGAACTTCGCGCCGGAGTCGTAATTGGTTCTGGTTCGGCATCTTTCGAGATGCTGCGTTACCTAACCGAACGCTTGCCAATCATGACGACTCCAAAGTGGGTGCTCAACCAGATTCAACCAATCGCAATTCGCGACGTTCTTCGTTATTTAGTTGGCGCAGCTGCGATTGACAAGAAAATCACCGGCGCTTTCGACGTTGCCGGCCCAGATCTCTTCACCTATGCCGAAATGATGCAGCAATACGCCGAGGCGGCCGGTCTTCGCAGACGCATCATTATTCCGATTCCGGTGCTCACCCCAAAGCTTTCGAGTGGTTGGGTTGGCTTAGTTACTCCGGTTCCATTTCAGTTGGCCCGTCGCCTCGTCGACAGCTTGAAGAATGACGTAATTGCAGACAACGGGCCTATCCGTGAATTGATCGCTGACCCGAAGAGCGGGCTTACGCCATTCAAGACCGCCGTGAAGCTTGCGCTGACCCGATTGAAGACCTCGAGCGTTGAAACCCGATGGACAGACGCTTCAGTGCCTTTCGCGCCGTCAGACCCGCTGCCGACAGACCCTGATTGGGCCGGTGGCAGCCTCTACACAGACGTTCGCACCGTTGAGAGCACCCAGTCTGCCGAGCAGGTTTTTACTCGCATTGAGGCCATCGGTGGCGACCACGGCTATTCAACCGCGACCTGGGCGTGGCAGTTGCGCGGCTTGATGGACAGACTCGTTGGTGGCGTTGGTCTTCGTCGCGGTCGCCGAGACCCAGATCACCTGGTGGTCGGAGAAGCACTCGACTTTTGGCGCGTCGAAGAAATCAAGCGACCTAACCTGTTGCGTCTGCGCGCAGAGATGAAGATGCCGGGTCGAGCATGGCTCGAGTGGTCTGTCATTCCAAACGCAAATGGCAAGGGTTGCAAAGTTGTGCAGCGCGCAATTTATGTGCCTCGCGGTTTGTGGGGTCATCTCTATTGGTGGGCAGTTTGGCCAATGCACGGATTAGTGTTTCCGTCGATGGCAAAGAACGCCGCGTTTGGCAAGAGATAGCGGTCACATGAAAAAGACTCCCCTAATCGCCGCCCCTGCGTTGATCTCTGTCGCCGTAGTTTGGGGTGCAGCTTTTGTCTTGATGAAACCGGCAATTGAGAAACAACCAATTTTCGATTTTCTCGCAACCCGTTTCACCATCGCGGCCCTAGTGATGATTTTGATTCGCCCATCAGTGTTGAAGAAAATCAATCGCGACATGTTGAAAGTCGGCGTGCCGGTAGGCGCACTGCTCGGCCTCGGTTACATCACTCAGACCATCGCACTTCAACAGACCACTGCGGCAATCACCGGTTTCTTGACCGGCCTTTATGTTGTGCTGACTCCGATTTTTGCCTGGCTCGCTGTGAAACAAAAAATCGCGCGCAAGGTTTGGCTCGGCGTCGCACTTGCCACAGCAGGTCTCGCACTGATTTCTATTAACGGAGTATCAATTGAGCTCGCACAGATCTGGGGAGTCATCTGCGCTGCCCTGTTTGCGGCTCACATCGTCGGGCTCGGTGCTTGGAGCCCGGGTCGCGATGCCTATGCTCTCACCATCACGCAGCTCGGCACCTCTGCCGTCGTCTGCTGGTTTGGTGCGCTAGTTGATGGCTATCAAGCACCGCCATCTGGTGATGTTTGGTTCGCCGTGCTCTTCACCGCGGTGCTTGCGACCTCGGTGGCTTTCTTCGTTCAGACCTGGGCCCAGGGCATCATGGATGCCTCGCGGGTGGCAATCATATTGACGTCTGAGGTGGTCTTTGCAGCTGCGATTGCCGTGATGGTTGGCCAAGAAGTCTTGACGCTCAAGACGCTTCTCGGCGGAGCGCTGATGGTCGTGGCGATGCTCGTGGTCGAGTGGCCTAGCCGCCGAAAGAACCACGAGGCAATCACGCCGCGGTTGATAGACTAAACAGCGTTTGCTTCGGCAGACATGGGCCTCTAGCTCAGTTGGTTAGAGCAACGGACTTTTAATCCGTGGGTCGTCGGTTCGATCCCGACGGGGCCTACCAAAGAAAAATCCTCGGTCATTGACCGAGGATTTTTTTACTTCTAAGAACTAGTTCACACCGAGCAAGTCGATTACAAACACCAAAGTGCGACCAGATAGTCGATGACCTCCACCAACTGGGCCGTAGGCATACTCGGGTGGGCAGATTAGTGTTCGGCGACCGCCAACCTTCATACCAGGAATGCCCTCTTGCCAGCCCTTGATCAGGCGGTTCAACGGAAACTCGATTGCCTCTCCGCGGCTCCATGAAGAGTCGAACTCTTCGCCGGTTTCGTAGTCAACGCCGAGGTAGTGCACCTTGACGGTTGAGTTCGCTGGGGCTTCGGCTCCATCGCCAACGACTACCTCTTCGATGGTCAGAACGGTCGGAGCTGGGTCGAGCATTGGCTCGATTACTGGGGGTTCAAGATTTGTCATGCTGAAACTTTAGCCGAGCCAGACTAAAGTTTTGGCTTAGCAGCAAGCGAAACCAACCAAATCAGGAGGCACAGTGCCTAGATTCATTATTTCGTTCAACGACGGCGACATGAAGGTTGCCGATGACGAATGGCAGCAGGTTGCCGATGAATCGCACGCTGTTGTTCGCGAAGCCAAGTCGGCAGGAGTTTGGATCTTCGGTGGTGGGTTTCACACCTTTGACCCGGTGGTCGTTGCCGAAGACGGAAAAGTGACTCGAGGGCCAATCACCAAAAGCGACGTTGTATTAGGTGGCTTCTCGGTTCTCGAAGTGAAGGACTCAGAAGAGGCTTATGCCTGGGCTGCAAAAATCGCAAAGTCTTGCAGATGCCCGCAAGAGGTGCGCGAGTTCATCGACGACCCAGAGTCTGTGAACTGAGACGATGACTCAAATTAGGGCAACTCTCATCGGTGTCTATAAAGCCGACGGCGGAATAGTCGGTGAACTCGCCTATTTCTTTGGGCACCTAATTGGCACCAGAAGTTGCAGCCTTTGCGACATCTCGCATTCACCAATTAAAAAGAAAAGCTCATTCAAAGCACTAGAGCGTGAGTTGCTCGAGAGACATTCGATTTCGGTGCGCATGATTCATTTGAACGAACGTAACGAGCGTGAGTTGAAAGCATCAGAAGGTCGCGAACCATGCATTCTTTTGGAGTATCCAGATGAATCAATTTCAATGTTCTTAGACGCAGTTGACCTCAAAGCGCTCTCTGGCAGCGTCAACTCGCTTCAGAAACTGATTGAATCGAGAATCGATTTATATCTCTAAGCCCGAATTTGAGGGAATAGCCGGTTCGGATAGTCGGTTCAGTTGAGTACTGACGAAAGGCAATCATGGCAACTCTCGAAAACAAGACCATTCTGGTCATCGGCGCAAACGGTGGACTCGGTCGCCACTTCGTTCAGCAACTTGGCAAGAGCGGTGCAGTGGTGATTTCTGCCTCAAGCAGCGACGTGAACCTCGAAAACGCAGAGTCAATTGAGCGATTCGCCAAGCACGTATTGACCAATCACGGCAGCGTTGACGGAGTCGTTTTAGCCGCTGGCCTAGTGGCATTCGGCTCGATTGTCGAAACCCCAGCCGAGGTGCGCGAGCGACTCATGCGCGTGAACTTTCTGGGTCAAGTCGACCTTGTCTCTGCTCTTTTGCCAGCGCTTACCAGCTCGGCAGAGTCCGGCAATGCGCCATTCGTGCTTTCGATTTCGGGGGTTATTTCCGAGTCACCAATGGCTGGTCTCGCCGCTTATTCGGCAAGCAAAACCGCACTTCTCGGCTATGCCCAAGCCGCAGCTCGCGAACTTCGACGCGCTTCAATTCGCTGGATCGACGCAAGACCGGGTCACACCGAAACCGGCTTGGCAGTCAGAGCGATTTTCGGTCAGGCTCCAGCGTTCGGCGCCGGCCTCGAACCAGCTGCAGTTGTCGCACGAATGATTGAGGCAATCAAGAACGATGAAAAAGATCTACCGAGCGGCAGCTTTCTTCTCGCTTAGCCAGCAGAACCAAATAACAAAGGCCATGTACCAGGTCTGACCAACCGCGATGATTCGCTCCCACAGACCTGTGAGAGTTGAGTTCGGGTCTGTCCAACTTGCTAAGAAAATTAGCGAAACGATTGTCATCAGCGCGGTTCCGAGAATCGCTCCGGTCGGGCGAATAATCCAGGCATAGCGTTTATCGAAGCGCATCGCGAATAGCGGCCACGCAGAAGACAAGACAAACGAAGCAATTGCAAAAATGCGATGTTCATCAGAGTGACCGTCTTGACTAGGTGTTGTGAAAAACGCAAGCCCATAGGTTGCGAGGCCAGCAAGCGCAATAGCGATGCGACCTGGCAGAGCAAAACTGCGGGCATAAATAGCGACGATTATCGAAAGCGTTCCGCCGAGATAAAAGAACGAGGTCATGAGCACCTGAACCGGCGAATCATTTGCAGCAAGATCGCTGATGGTTTTGCGAATCGGGTCAAACTCAGGCCATAGCAACTGCGCCAGGTTGAAACCAAGAACAACTTGGATAGGCCCGATGACTGCAGCAACGAGAGCTGGCAGGCCGATTCGTTTTAGTGATTTATCCATTTGAGGCTAACCTTACTCGCCTCGCACTTGGCCAGCGAGTTAGGCTCAAGGCGGAGGTGCTAAATGAAAAAGATCAACGAATCTCAACTGGCGAGAATTCTTGCTGACTTGCCAGCAAACCCAAGAGTTGTCGCCTCAGGAAATTTCGCCTCACCGATGACCCTTCTTCGAGTTCTCGATTCGAGCGTCGCCGAGTTCAAGCTGCACATGCTGAATGCGCATCCCGGAATTCCCGACCGCGATGGCGTAACTTTTGAGTCTGCCTTTGTTGGCCCCGGAATGCGCAAGAGCCCGCGCCTGCACTACATTCCAAGCCGCCTTAGCCTTGTGCCGATTTTGTTTCGCGACCACTACGTTCCAGACGTTGTATTGATTCACACCTCGAGCCTTAGGCACGACACAGTCAGCCTCGGCACCGAGGTCAACATTCTGCCTGCGGCAATTGAAGCGGTTAGGCAGCGCGGCGGCTTGGTGATTGCCCAGACCAACGCCCAGATGCCATACACCTATGGCGATTCGCAGCTCTATGAGCACGAAATCGACTACTACATCGAGGTCGACGAACCGCTAGCAACCAAGCCCGAAGTGAAGTTCACAGACGAGACTCGCAACATCGGCGAGCGCATCGGTTCGATGATCGCAGACGGCTCGACCCTGCAACTCGGCATCGGTGCGATTCCCGACTCTGTGCTCGGAACCTTGACCAATCGAAAGGGCATGCGCATCTGGACAGAAATGTTCTCGGATGGCGTTCTCGCGATGCACAAGTCAGGCGCACTCGACGCAGAAATGCCGATAACAGCTTCTTTTGTCTTTGGTTCTCAAGAGCTCTATTCATGGTTGCACCTCAACCGTCAGGTGAGAATGTTGCGCACAGAGAAGACAAACGACCCGGGCCAGATTGCGCGGCAGGCAAGAATGACGTCTATCAACTCGGCTTTGCAAATCGACCTGTATGACCAAGCCAATGCAAGTCACGTGAACGGGCAGATCTATAGCGGCTTTGGCGGCTCAACTGACTTCATCGTTGGTGCATTGCACGCGCGCGGCGGAGCATCATTCATGGCATTGCAGTCTTGGCACCCGAAGGCAAGCGTCAGCACGATTGTGGGTCGTTTGACCGAGAACATCACGAGCTTTCAGCACAGTCACGTTGTTACTGAAAACGGTGTCGCAGACATATTTGGGCACTCGCAAGAACAGCAAGCGAGAAACCTAATTGAACAGGCAGCGCACCCGAGCGTTCGAGACGAACTCACCGAAACAGCACATCGGTTGAGACTGTTCTAAAAGAAAAAGACCCCATCAAAATGACGGGGTCTTTTCAATTGCGAACTTATTTCTTCGTATACATCGTTTCGAACATGATGAATACTCCGTATGCCAATACAGCAGCTGAAAGTGCGAACAAAGCATATGCCGCGATGCGGTTTGCTAGCTCACTACGCGCAGCCTTTGCGTCGCCCTTCTTGGCGGCTGCTTCTTGGTTCTGAGCGTTGGTCAAAAATCTAACGCCGAACGAATAGACGACAACCATGAATGAGGTGAAACCGATGGCGCCGATTGCAACCATTTCAAATTTGTTCCAGTCGATGTTCATTATTTCTTGCCGCCCTTCTTGGTTGATTTCTTAGCGGCCTTCTTGGCAGCTGCAGCGGCGGCCTCAGCCTCTTTGCGAACCTGGCGAGGTGAGGCAACTGTCTTAGCCGCTCCCTCAACTTCGCTGCGAACGTTGTGGTGGTTGACCTTGTTGCGTCGAGAAACCTGGAAGATCGCAATCGAAACGGCAATCATCAATACGCCATCGATAATCAAACCGACGGTTCCGATGTGGGTTAGCCATGCCGATGCCGCACCAACAAGCGCAGAGGCTGGCAGCGTGAAGAACCAAGCCAAAACAATCTGACCCGCCTTGCTCCAGCGAACAGCGCCACCGCGACGACCTAGACCAGCACCGATTACAGAGCCAGAGGCGACCTGAGTGGTCGACAGCGCGAAGCCGAAGATGCTCGATGCCAAAATTGCCGAACCAGTTGAGGTTTCAGCAGCAAATCCTTGGGCAGGCTTGATCTCTGCAAGGCCCGAACCCATGGTGCGAATGATTCTCCAACCACCGGCATAAGTTCCGGCTGCAATAGCAATCGCAGCTGACACCATTACCCAAAGCGGCACTCCTGCGTCTGCAGAAATTACGCCGCCAGCAATCAATCCAAGTGTGATTACACCCATGGTCTTCTGACCGTCATTGGTTCCGTGCGCAAGCGCAACAAGCGAAGACGAGAACCACTGACCGTAGCGATATTTGCCGCGTCCGGTTGCAATGCCGGTAGCTGCTCGCTGTGCGTCGCTTCGCATGGTGATTACGTATGCCAGACGAGTAGCGACGAACGCCGCAACCGCTGCAATGAAAGGTGCGAACAACGCCGGGATAACAACCTTCTCAACCATGTTTGCAAAGTTGATCGATGCAAAACCTGAGTATGCGATTCCGGCTCCGACGAGGCCACCAAAAAGCGCGTGAGATGAAGATGAAGGAAGACCCAAGAACCAAGTGAGCAAGTTCCAAACCACTGCACCGGTTAGTCCTGCGAACACCATTTGCGGAAGAACGTTAACGCCTTCGTTAAACATTCCGGTCGAGATCGTCTTAGCGACAGCCGTGCCGAGAAATGCGCCAACTAAGTTCATGATGGCTGCGATAGCAACTGCAGTCTTTGGGCGAAGAGCACCCGTTGCGATTGGGGTTGCCATGGCATTTGCCGTGTCATGAAAACCGTTTGTGAAGTCGAAAAACAGCGCGATTGCTACAACCGCTGCTACGACCAAGAACGCTGAATCCATTAGGACCTTTCGGTGAGTTGGTGCCCGTCGTTTAGAGCGCGTTCATCATATAAACGCAAGGTAAACAACGGGTGAACTCAGGCTAATGCACCTATAGGCGTGTCTTTTTCGCAAACCAGCCAAGCACAGTTGCCGGCACCCAGATCGACTCTGGGTGATAGCCGAGTCGCCAGACTCCTCCATGGATAGCGGTTGCCGAAACCATCGCCAGCGGCGATTTTGCGTTGTTTTGCGGGGCGGCAGGCGATTTTGGGTCGTGCAGGTTTCTGAGCAAGATCAGCGCCATTGCTCGGCTGGTGGCTGAGGCGCTGAAAGGTTCGACCCCAAACCTCCATAGACCCCGGTAGGTCTTTTCAAGAATCTTGACCCTGAGCACAGACCTGGTTTTGGCCGGTGGCGCGACCGTAAATGATGTCAGGTGGCCCTGTCGCGCAGCGACAAGCGCACGCCACTTTTCACTGTGCTTTGCGAGCAAATAGCTCGAACCCTGACGAACCGATGATGCGTCAAAGATCGCGAATGGTTCTGCGCCGTCGACTACGGTTTCTGCAGCGGCCGCTTTCAATTGACCAAACAGCGACCAGAAACCATCACGTGCTTTTTCGACAGCAGATCTAATGGCATAGGCCGCGAACTGTTTTTCTGCGAGAGCTGGTTCGGCGTTGACAATGTCTAGCGGTGTTGCCAGCCACGACAACGCAACCTTTGCTTTTGCCAAGTTCTCACAAGCGACGGCAATTAGTGCGTCTTGCGCGGCTTGGGCGATGATCTGTTTCGAACCACCCACGTATGCATAGCTAGCCAAGACCAGACGCGAATCTAGACGCGACAGGTCGTGCAGCCAACTCGCGGTCTGTTCGATTTCGTCGACAAAATTGAGACCGGCAGCCTCTGCAATTTGCTCATCGGTTGAATCGCTTGAAAAATGACGCGTGCTAGAAACTGGAATTAGCAACTCACCCGCAGTCGTTCTGGCGAATTCAATTAGTTCGCGCCAAGCTCTCTGGTTCGGTCTCGCAATAACTGCAACTCGACCACCGAGCGAAAGCCAATCACGCGTTGCAGACAATTCGGCATTGCCCGCAAGCGCAACCAACAAGTCACTTGCAATCGGCAACTCAGGGTTTTGTTCTAAAAACTCAAACGCATTGACCACGTCTGCCTCGGCTAGTCCGCGTTCATGCCAGGTGTTTGCAACGGCACTTAGCGAATCGTTGGACTCGGCCCATAGTCTCTGGGGCACACCTTCGCCCTTGATGCGAATACTTCGAACCAGGGCCTTGGCCGCAAACCCTGCCTTTGCCAGACCATTCAGCGACTGCCCATGTTGATTGACAAGCAGGCTGCCTAGCTGGTCTAGGCCACTTCGCGAGATCTCGAAACCTGCGTTTCGATCAGCGAACTCGATTCGACCGACCGCATAGAAGTAGTGCTGGTAGTTCTTGCGCCAGTTGCCCTCAGCGCGAATGCGGTTGGCAAGCTCTGCATCGAACGGCTCGGCTGCAGTCGCAAGCAGAGATTTTGCGAATTCTGTTGAATTGACTCGCTGGCCAGAGGCATTGGTGAAGAAGAAGTTTTCAGCCAACTTTGCCTACATATCGCTCGGGGTCAGTGATTTCACTAACTATAAACTTGGACACAGCGTCTAAGCCAAAATCAGCCTAGCCGTT
>JAHEGB010000040.1 GCA_024645175.1 Microbacteriaceae bacterium | reverse complement strand
ACCCAATGGGCTTGCGCTCAAGCGCACCCCTATTAGATGCGTGGATTCGCGATATGGAGACCGATCGGTCACCGTTTCAAATCCCTGGCCACAAAGGCCGCAACGACCTAACCGGCACCGTCGTCGACGGTGACATTCCGGTGCTTCCGGGCAACCACCCTCACCGCATTTCTCCGAGCCTGATTCTCGAGGCCGAAGCGCTTGCCGCCAAGCTCTGGGGAGCAGACCTCTGCCGATTCGGCGTAAATGGCTCATCTGGCTCGAACCATGCCGCGGTCATGGCCGTTGCCTCGCCTGGCGACAAGGTCATCGTCTCGCGCACACTGCACAAATCGGTTTTGGTTGGCCTTGTTTATGCCGGTGTTGTTCCAGTTTGGATTCGCCCAGAGATCAACCCGGCAACCGGACTTCCGGAATATTTGCCATCGACCCGCTTGGCCGAAACCCTTGCCGCGCACCCAGATGCGAAAGCCGTTCTCATCGGCGAACCTTCATATGTAGGCACCATGTCGAACATTCCGCGTTTGGCTAAGGTCACGCACGAATATGGAATTCCACTTGTTGTCGACGCCGCTTGGGCAGCGCACTACGGTTTTCACCCAGAGTTGCCTGGCCACCCGCTGAGCGAAGGTGCAGACATTGTTGTTACCTCGGCGCACAAAACCTTGCCAAGTTATTCGCAAGCAAGTTTTGTTTTGGTGAACTCGCAGTATGTCGACCTAGCTCGCTTTAACAAAATGTTTGACTCGACTCAGACCACTTCGATGTCTGGCAGAATTCTTGCGTCTATCGATGCAGCGCGTGCGTTGCTCGAGCGTCACGGTCACGAACTGATTGACCCGGTAATCGATGCAACCGAAAAGGGTCGCGCAGCTCTGGTTGCCGAAGGCATCGATGTAATCGATGGTGAATACATCGACCCGTTGAAGCTAGTTATTTTGCTTTCTGGTTGCGGTGCAGACGGAAACAAAGTCGAAGCAGATTTGCTTGCCGCAAACATCGATGTCGAGATGGCAAACCGCGACATCATCATTCCGATGATTACTTTTGCCGACACCCCTGAGCGCGTTGACGATTTGATTCGTCGCATCATTGCCTCGGTGAATGCTCACCGTGGAACCCCGCGACCGATTGAGATTCTTCCGGCGTTCTCAATCGAGCCTGAGGTTGTTGTCACTCCGCGTGAGGCGTTCTTTAGCGACTACGAAGTGGTCGACAGCAAAGATGCCGTTGGTCGAGTTTCTGCCGAAATGATCTGCCCTTACCCACCAGGTGTTCCGGTGCTCTCTCCAGGCGAGCGCATCACCGAAGCGGCCCTCGGTGCCTTGTTTGAGGCGCGAGACATGGGAGTAATGATCAAGTTCGTCGCTGACCCGACACTCAAGACCCTCAAGGTTTTGCCCGCCTAATAGGCTTGGCTGGTTATGTATTCAAGACACGTCGTCGTAGTTGAAAATGAGCCGCTCATGCGCGACCTCATTGGCAAGACGCTAGAAAGCGCTGGGTTCAAAGTAACCACCGCTGCCAACGCTGCCGATGCGAAGCGCGTGCACCTAGCCGTAGACCCTGACGCAATGGTTGTCGACATTGAACTAGGCCCTGGCCCTGACGGTTTCGATTTGGCAGCCGCGGTGCTTGCCGAGAGCCCCGAGATCGCCATCATTTTCTTGACTAACTTGCCAGATCCAAGGTTGGCAGGCAAAGATTCGAAGAGCGTGCCGAAGAATGCAGCATATTTGCGCAAGTCGAACTTGGTAGACGCTAACGAACTGATTGATGCACTGAACTCGGTGTTGAAAAACGAAGATGCAAGCGGCTATCGACACGATCTCGATGCAAATCGACCACTTGCAGAATTGTCATCAAAGCAGCTCGAAGTTCTCAAGCAAATCTCAGATGGCCTATCGAACCAGCAGATTGCAGACGCTCGCGGAACCAGCGTTCGCGCAGTTGAGGGAATGATTAGCCGAATTTTCGAAGCGCTAGACATTGATGTTCAAGACGAAGGCAACTCACGCGTCGATGCCGTGAAGAAATTCTTTATTGCGACTCGTCCGGGTGAATAATGCCTAACTCTGCATCGACACCGCGGTTTCGAATCACTCGAGCGCTACAGCAGATCTTTAGTCCCTATGCGGTTAGCACCGAAACGCTTGTCGCGGCTGTTGTTCCGATTGTTTTGTCTAACCTTGTGCTCGACTTTGGGCGCGAACGAGGAAACTTTGCAACCTGGCTTCTAATTTCGATTTGCGGCTACCTGGCAATGTTGGTAATTCCGGTATTGGTTCGCGTCTTGTTTGCTGGCAAGAGACTTAGGCCGATTGTCTATGCACTCGTGTTTGTGGGTGCTGGCCTGCTTAGAGGCTTAACAATCTTTGCCATCGGCAATGAAGCCGGCGTAATTGGCCCCGAGGAGTGGAGCTATCGACTGCTTGGCTCGCCGATGTTCGTGTTTGTCTCGCTGTCTCTGGTGACGGTTTTGGTCTCAAATTCGGTGCGAGCCTCTTTGGCCCTTGCCGAACTAGAGACCAGCCGCTTGGTTCTCGAAAAGCGGCTTAGCTCGATGAGAGGCGAGATCTCGCGTCAGAACGCCGAGGTTGCCGGTCGCGTTTCTGGCCTGCTTTCACCCGTGATTCAAGAATTGATGCAGAACCTCAAGGGAGCCAAGGCGGCCGAGATGGGCAAAGAGGTTCAGGCCCTGCGTGCCACTGTTGACGACATAGTTCGCCCTCTCAGCCTCGATATTGCAGAGAATTCTTCAGACCTTGAGGTGGCCGAGGTTAGCCGAGCGAAGATTTCTTTGCGTCAAGAATTCAGATTTGACGCGAACATCGAGGTCGCAAAAATGATGCTGCCATTCTGGTCGGCGGTCTTAATCACTCTGGTTTCGACTCCGGCGGCCCTGGTGTTCTATCGACAAGATGCACTTATTGCGCTCAGTATTTTCGCGTTTGTTTCAGCTGCAGTGATTGAGCTGTTTGCCGTTGTGCTGCGCAGGCTTTCACTTTCAACATTGCCAGCACTCATTCTGCAACTCGGAGTTTTTGCAACCGCAGGTTTCGCATCGAGCTATGCGATTGCGTTAGCAAACCTAGAGGCTGGCACTTATCCAACGGGGCGCATTGTCACCCTTGCCATCATCATCGGTCTCGGTGTTTTCATCGGCCAGCTTCGCCAGACGCATCGCGCCGCTACTGAAGATGCGGCGCGCGAAGTTAATGCACAACTCGAGTTGTTGAACTCGCAGGCGAGACGTGAACTTTGGTTGAATCGCAGACGCATCGCAACGGTATTGCACGGCCCGGTTCAGGCAGCGCTCTATGCATCGGCAATGAGGCTCGCTCAGGCAGTGCGACCATCGAAGAAATTGATTCAGACGGTGACAGCGGACCTCGAGAACGCACTGGTTGTTCTCAAGTTCGACTCGATCGAATCGCCTGACCTAAAGAGTGTTCTGTCGCAAATTAGCGATGTCTGGGCTGGCACCTGCGAGATTTATTTGAACATTTCGAAGAGCGTGTATCAGGCAACAAAGAAAAACGCTTTATTGAGCGAGGCGGTCGTCGAGGTTTTGCGCGAGGGAATCTCGAACGCTATCAAGCACGGCCAAGCTACCGAGATTGAAGTTGAAGCGAAGATTGCCGACAAGCTAATCGAACTTTCAATCGTCAACAACGGCAAAGCTCCGGTCAACAAGGCCGGAAAGGGCTTTGGCTCAAAGCTCTATGACGAGCTAACTCTTGACTGGAAGCTTTCTGAAATGGCTGATGGCCGCACCAAATTTGGTGCGGCCATCTTCATTGCCTAGCCACAAACCAGCGACTACCCCCAGTTTCCGAGGGTGATAGCCCCGGTCTCGGGGTGTGCATCGCCCGGCTGTGGCAGCAAATAGGTGGCGTTCAAGTGCTTCGCCTTCTCGAACTGATTGAGTCGCAGATAGGCATCGAAACTCAGCTTCGCTTCGTTCTTGGCTGCAATCAAGTTGCCCTGCTTTGCCAAGAGCTCGCACTTCAGCTCGTGCAATTCGGCATATTCAAGTTCACCCTTTTCGTCTTCGGCCATGTTTTCTAGCGCACGATCAACGACGATTAGCGATTCGGTGGTGCGATTGTTTTTCGCGTAGCTCTTGGCAAGCGCATATTCGAATTCGACGGGCAGCGGAACTTCGACTGTCTTAGGCAGGCTGCTCTCGAGTGCAGAAAGTGCGCGCGCAGGTTCGGCATATTCCGAAATGCTCATCGCGATCATCTGGTCGTAGTACTTCAAGGTTTCGACAGATGCATTGTTTTTTTCTGCAATTGCCTTGCCGCGAACCCAAAGCTGTTCTGCCTCAACGAATTGTTCTGTTGCAAAATAGAAACCACTGAGCGGGGTAATTGCCTCGAGCGGATCAACCGTTGCTTCGATGTCTTCTAGAGTTGCCAAAACTGATAGCGCAGCCTTGATCATCTCTTCATTTGCGAACATGTGCGCGAAGCAATATTGGCGACCGAGCATTGCCTCAACCGAGTCGTTGATGACTTTGTTGAATCGAGCCTGCTCGAGCCAGTGGTCAAAGTGCTTCAATGCCTCGGCAGGGTTCTTGTCGACGTTGTTCCAGGCATATGCCAATTCATAGCGACGAGTGGTTCCGAGTTTCGGTTTTGCCATCTGCATCTGCGACTGAGTTTGGCTTAGTGTTGCCGCGATCGTTTCGTAATCGACAACTCGCTCAACACGGGCCTGAACGAAGGCGAGCCAAGCCTTGGCGTGCACGATGTTCTCTAGGCTGTTTTCGATTCGGGCGACCGCGAGGGCACGCTCAAATGCATCAATCGACTTTGCGCGTTCGCCGCGCCAGCGATAGAGACGACCGGCTGCCATGTAAACCTCGCAGGCCTCGTCGTAGCTGGCGGCCTCTTCATAGATTTCGCCGGCGTTGATGGCAAACTGCGCCGCCTCGTTGTAGTTCTTGGTGACGAAAGAGTTGTAGCCCTGCATGTGAATGGCATAGGCGCGAGCCTTGTCATTGAAGGTTTCGAGGGCGATCTTTTGAGCCTCGATTGCCACGGCACGAACCTCATCGGCCTTGCCCTGCTTGAGGTAGCAGTCGCCTAGCGCCAAGAGGCCGTGCAGCAGTTCGGGCAGGCGCTCGATCTGGCGGTTGATGTCGTTAGCCGACGCCAAGTAGACAATGGTCTTCTCGAGCGAGTCGTCTTCGAGGCCGTTGTTCATCGCGAGGTTCATAAGGCCGTCGGCGCGGTATTCGAGATTGTCACCCTGGATGTCTTGCCAGTTGTTGTTCTCTTCACGGCGTTCCCAGCCGCGGTAATCCCAGAAATCAGACATGAAATGCCCCTCTCGCTAACAAATTGATTCCCCCAAATCGAAACGGAGAATAAATATGAACCCCCACCTCCGACATTTCTGATTTTCGCCACGCCGTCAAATGTGGGTGGCAAGATTGCCAGCTAGGTGATTCGCCTAGGCGTTGTTGCTGCGATAGTCGTTGGCGACTCCGCCGACGACAATCAAAGCTCCGGCTAGGGCAACGGCGATTGCGCCGACCGAACTCTGACTCGCAAATATTTCGAGCAGCTGCTCGTCGGTCAAGTTCTCTGAGACCTCTGGCAGCATGCCGAGGCCGGTGAATTCGACGACGGTTCCGATTGCAAGCATGACCACCGAGTTCAAGCGGGTTTTAGCCGACTTGTCGCCCTTGGGCTTGATGAAAACCGCAACCACGGCGGTGATGAACCAACTCACCAGTGAGAAGACGAAGAATGCCGCGAACTTGTAGCCCTTGCTGCGAGCGGTGCGACCGGTCACCCAGGCAGCAGCGATGTTGAAACCGACCAGACCGAAAAGACCGACGGTTGCAAAAGTTAGTGGATCCATGTTCTAAAGACTACGCAGGGTCTCGGCCAAGTCTGCCGAGGTTGGTGGCTCGCAACCGGCGCGCTCGCAAGTGATTGAGGCGGCAACCGCAGCAACGCGCACATACTCGTGCAGGTCGGCGTCGCTCAAGTTCTCGAGACGATCGAACGGGTCGCTGCCAAGCGCGTCGACGTCGCTGAGTTGACCCAAAAGATTGGCGCAGAATGTGTCGCCAGCACCGACGGTGTCGACAACGTTGATCTTGCGCGATGGCGCATCGACGCGAGCGGTGCGCTTGCGATAAATCGAGGTGCCATCGGCCCCGCGGGTTACCAGCACGATGCGCTCGGTGTCGCCAATCCAGTCAGCCACGATGCCATCGACATCGGCACCCTTGTCTAGGCCATAGAGCCACTCGATGTCTTCATCGGAGGCTTTGATAATGTGCGAAATCTGGTTCAACCGTTCAACACGCACGCGCTCTTCGGCAGCATCGAATCCGAGAGCTGGTCGCATGTTGATGTCGTGCGAAATGGTCACAGATTTCTGGTTGAAGTGATCGCGAGCCCACTTCTCGATAACGGCACTCGATGGCTGCATCGCCATGGTGAGGCAACCGAATTGAATCGCGGTTGCGTGCATGTTCTCGAGTTCGACATCGGTGGGCAATTCTGCCTCGGTCCAGCCCCAGTCGGCCGTGCCGTTTACATAGAACGAATAAGAAGGCACACCATTTGAGTCGATGCTGACAACGGCGAGGGTAGTTAGCTCTTGTGCTTCGACGCTGTGCTCGAGTTGAACGTGATTGCTCTCGAGACGCTCACGGATAATCTTGCCGAAACGATCGTTTGAGATGCGGCCCAAGAATTGGTGTTTGGTGCCTCGGCGAGCAAGGGCGAGAGCCACGTTTGCGTTCGCGCCACCGACAACGGCATTGAAGCCGCCTGCCTGATAGCGATTCTCAATCAAGTCGATGAGTGCTTCGCCGATAACCAAAATCATGTCGTCAGTTTATTGCCGCGGGTATAGCGTTGAAACATGAAGAAATTTCCATTAGCCAATAGAGCCATCGCCCTGCCTCTTGTAGGTCTTGTTTTCACTTGGATTCTGTTCATGGTCGCCAACTGGGTAGCCATGCTCGGGCACGAGGGTTATGGCGAAATTGCTAAGCCGAGCAATTACATCTACTTGGCGGCGTTTGCCGTTGCCGGCTTTGCATCACTTTTTGGCCACACTTGGGCGCACAAGGCATATGCTGCCGATGAGACAGACGGGTTAGCTCGGGCCTCCCTTCGCTTCGGCACTCTCGCGGTAGTGATTAGCCTCGCGGCCACCACGATCTTCGCGCTCAGCAGCTTCTTGAGTGCATTCAACTTTGCGGGCCAGAGTTCAAACATCGGCCAGCGCTTTGTCTGGACCTACCTGCCGATCATCCTGGCAACTGCCATTGTCGTGTTCGTGCTGCTCAAGGCTTTTGTGTTTAGAGTCGGTGGCCCGGTTGCCGATGGCGAAGAAAAGCCAAAGATGAGCGAACGTCAGAAGGCGCTTGCCCTCGGATACGCGGTTCCGATTCTCTGCACCGCCTTCGCGATCATTGTTGGCTTGTTCGTCTATGACGCGACTCGCACCAATCTCGACACTTGGGTTTGGGTGCTGATCATCGCAATCGTTGGCGTCGGAGTCATTGCCGGAACCCGATTTGCTGCGCAGGCACGTCAGGCTCGTGTTGAGGCACCACGACCAAAGACCGCGCTCGCGGCAGGTGCGGCAACTCTCAACTTTGTGCTCTCAATTGTCTTTGGAGTTGCAGTGACCTTTATGGCATTCGCAATGGGTTCGGCCGCGCTTTATAAACTTCAGGTTTGGCCTGAGTGGTACGAAGGCATGGTTGAAAACGAACCAACCGTTTCGATGCCGTCGCTTCAGTGGTGGTTGCAAGATCTTGCGCCGGCAAAGGTTCTGTTGCTGCTCGCCGTGATTGGTGTTTACGTGAGCATCACCGAGCGTCATCGCAAGCGCAAAGATTCAGTCGACGCCTAGACGCTGCAACAATTAGCAAGTGAAGTTTTATGCGAGCGGTTTGCTCTTCGATAATGACGGAGTTCTTGTCGATTCGCACGCTGCCGCAATTGTTGCCTGGGCGCAGTGGTGCAGTGAATATGCGCCGCACATAAATTGGAATGACCCAATCAATGCTGGCCAACGTGCCGAAGACAAAGTGCGCGAATGGATAGCCTCGCCAGATCTTTTTGAAGAAGCGAATAATCGCATCAATCAACTCGAACAAGACACCGCGCACGAAACCATTGCTTTGCCAGGTGCAATAGAGCTGACATCTTCTTTGCGCGATGGTCTCTGGACTGTCTGCACATCAGCGAACCCAAACCTCGGTCGCGCGCGATTGATTGCCGCCGGCATCAAGGTTCCGGCAGAGCTCGTGACGGCAGCCGATGTGAAACGCGGCAAGCCACACCCAGACCCATACCTGCTCGGAGCCGAGCGTCTCGGCTTTGCACCCGAAGACTGCGTTGTCTTCGAAGACGCAATTTCCGGGGCAGAGGCGGCCGTCGCAGCAGGGGTTGGCCTGATCGTCGGAGTCAGTGCTATGGCCCTAGATGGCCCTGCAGATATTGTGGTCAAAGACCTAACGGGAATAACCTTTGACGGAGATGTGCTTAACATTGCAGACAGCAACCGTCTTCGATAGGAGAAATCATGAGTGAAGTTACCTTTTACAGTGCCGACTGGTGCAGCGACTGCCGTCGTTCGAAGTCACTTATGAACACCCTCGGTGTCGAATATGAACTCAAGGATGTCGAGCACACCCCAGAGTTCGCCGCAGAAGCAGAGGCAATCGCCGGCCGCAAGAACATCCCGGTGATTCAGTTCGCAGACGGCAAGTTCTTGGTTGAGCCATCAGATGCAGAGTTGCACGCTGAGCTCACTATCCGTGGCTTGATTTAGTTCAAAAAAGTCCTTGGCAATCGCGCGGTGCGCGGTTAGGCTAAATACGTTACGAATTCGTGACAGTAGTCGTTTGCAGTGCACAAGGTGCACCAGTCTTTCCTTTATTTGAGAATCTGCCGTTTTGCAGATGTTCCTCTCGTGTTTGGGTATAGCGCAGTTCGACTAGCCCGCGATCAAGCAGCTACTCCCTGCGCGATCAACACAAATTAAAAGGAAAAAACATGCCAAAATTTGGCGACTCAAACGCGCGCGCGGGAAAACCAGCGCGCTCATCATCAGCAGCACCGAAGACCGGTCACCGCAAGGGTTCATCGGCAGCAGGTGCCTCAAAATTCAAGCCACGCGAAGATGGTCGCGGAGGTCGTTCAGAATTTCGTGCAGCTTCGGCAGCCGACGACCGCGGCCCACGCAAGCCTCGCGCTTCAAAGGCCGGCGCTGCATCATCACGATGGGAAGACCGCGCACCTCGTCGTTTCGACGACCGCGATGCTCGACCAGCTCGTGATTCACGCGACTCACGCGATGCCCGCCCAGCAGCAGGTGGCGACAAGCGCCGCGACTGGAGCCCAACTCCACCAGCACGCCGTGGCAAGTTTCAGGTAGACGACCGCGCACCACGCGGAACCCGCGACGACCGCCCGGCTCGTTCATTCGACCGCGACTCACGTTCAGAGCGTCCATCACGTCCGGCTCGCGACGGCGAACGCCGTTGGGAAGACCGCCCGGCACGCACTTTTGACCGTGACTCACGCCCATCGCGCGACTCACGCGATTCACGCGACGCACGACCTGCACGAGATGACCGCGCACCTCGTCGTTTCGAAGACCGT
Source organism: Microbacteriaceae bacterium (assembly GCA_024645175.1). Taxonomy (GTDB): domain Bacteria; phylum Actinomycetota; class Actinomycetes; order Actinomycetales; family Microbacteriaceae; genus Rhodoluna. The sequence goes on along the minus strand of JAHEGB010000040.1, from coordinate 3,506 downwards.
CCAGCACGCACGTTCGACCGTGACTCACGCCCAGCGCGTGACGACCGCGGTGCACGCGACGAGCGCCCAGCTCGCAAGTTCGAAGACCGTCCAGCGCGCACCTTCGACCGAGCCGAGCGCCCAGCACGCAAGTTTGACGACCGTCCACGCAAGTTCGACCGCGACTACCGCGACGACAGCACCAACGGCCGTCCAGATCGCGCAGACCGCGTAGACCGTGACCGCGATCGCGACCGCACCTTCGACGGTGCTCGCAAGAGCAACCCAAACAAGAAGGCCTTCTTTGAAGACCAGAAGCTTGAGCGCTTAGAGAGCGTTGACGCATCGACCGTTGAGATCGCCGGCAGCTTTGCCGAGTTGAACTTGCACCCGAAGATGCTCATCGCACTTGAGGCAATGGGCGTTACCGCTCCGTTCCCTATTCAGGCAGCGACTATCCCTGCAGCTATCGGCGGCATGGATGTTCTCGGCCGCGGAAAGACCGGCTCGGGCAAGACCGTTGCGTTCACTGTTCCGGTAATCACCAAGTTGATTGCAGCCGGTTCGGTTCCTCGCAAGCCAGGCAAGCCACGTGCGCTGATTCTTGCGCCGACTCGTGAGCTTGCAGACCAGATCGACCGCACGGCAAACGCGCTTGCCAAGTCTGTCGGTTTCTACACCGCTTGCATCTACGGTGGTGTTCCTCAGCGTCGTCAAGAAAACATGATGAGCCGCGGAACCGACATCGTCGTTGCGACTCCTGGTCGTCTCGAAGATCTAATGGCTCAGGGCATCATCGACCTAAGCGAAGTTGAGACGATTGTTGTCGACGAAGCAGATCACATGTGTGACCTTGGCTTCATCGAGCCAGTGAAGCGAATCATGCGTGCATGTGGCGATTCACAAAAACTATTGTTCTCGGCAACTCTTGATAAAGAAGTTGACGCACTTGTTCGCGAGTTTCTTCCGGCACCATTCGTGTATGAAGTTCCGAACGAGGTTAACGACACCGCAAACATTGTTCACCGCGTTCTAACCGTTGACCAAGAAGACCGTTCACAGGTTCTCTTGCGTTTGGTTCAGGGCGAAGGCAAGAGCTTGATCTTTGCTCGCACCAAGATGACCGCAGAGCGTTTGAGCGAAAGCTTGACCGCTGCAGGTGTTCCTGCTGCGCGTTTGCACGGTGACCTAAACCAGAACCAGCGCAACCGAAACCTAGAGCGCTTCATCAAGGGACACGTTCGTGTTCTAGTTGCAACAGACGTTGCAGCGCGTGGAATTCACGTTGACGATGTTGCACTAGTTGTTCAGGTTGATCCGCCAGAGGAATACAAGACTTACTTGCACCGCGCAGGCCGAACCGGTCGTGCTGGCAAGGAGGGAACAGTTATTACTTTGATTCCACGCAACCGTCGTCGTCGCATGGAAGACCTTCTTAACCGCGCAGAGCGTGATGGCATCTTCACCGAAGTTCGCCCAAGCAACCCGTTGCTTGAAGAACTTGCTGGCCCGATTGCTCCACCTCCTGCTCAAGAAGATCTCGACTTCGGTGACTCACGTGGCGGAGGTCGCGGCGGAGACCGCGGTCGTTCAGGTGGTCGCGATGGCGGTCGTGGCGGATACCAGGGCAACCGTGGCGGTGGCCGTTCAGGTGGCCGCGAAGGCGGCCGCGGTGGCGACCGCAAGTTCGGTGACAAGAAGCGCAGCTTCGACCGCGCCCGCTAAACACAAGCACTTCAAGGCTTCGCCGCTGACTTTCGAGTCGGCGGCGTTGCCGTTTAACGGCTTACAGTTGCCTTATGCGCATTAGAAAAGTTCTCACATCTCTCGTCGTTGCAGCACTCGTTTTGGTTGGCGGCGTTGCCACCTCGGCACCGAGCAACGCGGCTTCGACCCTCACCTCACCAACATGGATGTCAAACGCAACCGTCTATGAAGTGAACGTGCGTCAATACACGGCAGAGGGAACCTTCAACGCATTCTCAACTCACCTCGACCGACTCAAGAAACTCGGCGTCAAGGTTTTGTGGTTCATGCCGATTCAGCCAATCTCGGTGAAAGAGCGCAAGGGAGCTCTCGGTTCTTACTATTCGATTGCCGACTACAAAGGCATCAACCCTGAGTATGGAACCGCTGCTGATTTCAAAGCGCTAGTCGAAAAAGCGCACGGCCTAGGTTTCAAAATTGTTCTCGACTGGGTGCCTAACCACACCGGCTGGGATAATCCGTGGATTACTGCGCACCCAGATTGGTACACAAAAGATTCGACCGGAAAAATTATTCACCCTGCCGGAACAGACTGGACAGACGTTGCAGATTTGAACTACAGCAATCAGGCGATGCGCGCAGAAATGATTGCGTCGATGAAATATTGGATCGACACATATGACATCGATGGTTTTCGTTGTGACGTAGCCGGTGGAGTTCCAAACGACTTCTGGAACACCGCAACCGCAACTTTGACTGCAATCAAACCGCTCTGGATGCTCGCCGAATCGAACCCGAGCGAAGTGACCATCGGAACCAACTTCACGAGCGCATATAACTGGCCGCTGAAAGATGCATTCAACGGCATGAGTCGCGGCAACACCGACGGCTTCACCATCAGCGGTGAAATCACCCGAATCGCCAACGATTACCCAAAGGGCAACTACCCGATGAACTTCATCACCAACCACGATGAAAACTCGTGGAGCGGAACCGAATACACCCGCCTCGGCAGCATTGCCGCCGTCAAGGCCGGAGCGGTTATCTCGTTCACGCTGCCCGGCGCGCCGCTGCTCTATACGGGCCAAGAGGTGGGCATGAACAAGATGCTCAAGTTCTTCGAAAAAGACCAGGTCGACTATCCGGCCACGACCTCGCCAATGACCCCGTTCTACACAAAGCTGATCGAGCTGAAGACCAAGACTCCAGCCCTCGCTGTTGGTGCGGCGGCTGGCTCGATTGCCGAGGTGCCGTCAAACAAGTTCGAAGTGAGCACCTATGTGCGCACGGCAGGCAAGTCGAAGGTCTTGGTTGCGGTGAACCTGAGCGCCAAGCCGACATTGGTGAAAATCACCTGGGGCAAGAACGCCGGCAGCTTCTTTGACTATGCGACCAACAAGACCGTCAAGGTGGCTTCGAGCCAGAGCGTGACCCTGCCGGCCTGGGGTTACAAGATCTACACAACAAACAAGCTGACCAATAAGTAGGTTTTGGGCAACTTGGGCTTGCGCTCGCGCGGGGCGACCCCATAAACTTGGGGATAGCCAAAGACCGCCGGTTTCGGGGTAGGCAAATCGAAGAAATTTCTGAGATTCGCTTGCGCCGACGAAGAGAGCAAAAGCTCAGCCCGCGCAGGTGTATGAAGTGAATTCTCGTTTCGAGACTTTTTGCTCCGTGCCTCTGCGCTCGGAGCTTTTTACTTTCTGGGGCTACCGGCATAAATCATCAAGGAGTGCCATGGCGAACAAGGTTCAGACCGTAGCCGAGCTTACTGACGCGTTCAAAAGCTCATCTGCCGTCTTTCTAACCGAGTACCGCGG
>JAHEGB010000038.1 GCA_024645175.1 Microbacteriaceae bacterium | reverse complement strand
GACGTTTTCGAAGTATTGACCTGATGAAGGAGGAACATACTTTCCGCCGATCCAGTGGTCGTAACGAGGCTTGTATTCCATTACCGAGCCGGCTTGGCCCGGTTGTGCGTAAACGGTCATTTCGTTGTCCTTTCGAAGCCGACACCGTTGTCAGCGTTCATAATTGGCAATTTACGCCCGCAAGTCCCCTTGAAATAGCGGCAAACCCCGCTACTAGCCGTAAGCAATCAGAACGGCTAGTTCGCTACCTAGCCATATGGACAGGTGGCTAGTTTGGGCGTATTCTTCAGAATTATGAACGCAGACGTTCGAAGTGATGTGTCGCTTGGCAGGCGCTCGCCCAATGCCAAAACGCGCGTTGTCGTTGCCGACCGAAACGTAATCACTCGAGTGGGCATTCGTTCAATTCTCGAACGCAATGCCGGAATGGCCGTTGTCGCAGAAGCGACAACATACGAAGCTGCCCTAGATGCCGTTGACGAACATGGCCCAGACGTGCTGCTAATCGATCTAGATTTGGGCGACGATACAACTCGAGGTTTGAAACTCTGCGAAGAAATCGTTGAGAGATTTCCGAACACAAAGATTCTCGTTCTAGCCCAGAGCCTCAGCGAAATGATTGTGATCGAAGCATTGCGTCGAGGCGCAAACGGTTATCTGGTGAAAGATGAAGTCAAAGCCGATGAACTCGGCAAGGGCGTGAAAGCCGTTCAAGATGGCGAGACCGTTCTTGGCAAAGGCGTTGGCAGCATGGTCGCACGTGGTCTCGGATCAACCCGTGGTGCAGCAGAACATCTAACCGATCGTGAATTGGCAGTAATCAAACTTGTTGCCAAAGGATTGAGCAACAAACAAATCGCTCATGAAATTTTCTTGAGTGAAAGCACGGTGAAGTTTCACCTGCAAAATGCTTCAAAGAAATTGAATGCACACCGTCGCGCTGAGATTGTGCACCGCGCAACCGCAGCCGGGTTGCTCTAGAAGCGCTTAGTCAGCGCCGCCACCGTCAGAAGAACCTGCATCGCCGGAGCTGTCGCTAGGGTCGCCAGCCGTGCTGTCATCAGATGAATCGCTTTGCTCGGCGTCCTCGGCTTCTTTAGCCTCGTCGTCGTAAAGATCTGCCCACTTGTCTTCGTATTGGTCATCGTTGTTGGTCGTGCCAATTTCGCGCTCTAGCGCAGTGAGGTCGGTGTTTGGGCTGAAGTACTTCAGCTCGCGAGCCACCTTGGTGTTCTTAGCTTTTTGACGGCCACGCCCCATGGCGAGCCCCCTAACGAAATTCAGGCCGAGCCAAAACCGACTCGGGAACTAATTAGAAACAAAATCTGCGGTTAGTTTAGCAGAGCCGTTGCCAGGGCTAGCGGTGCGAGCGCGGCTGTGAAAGGCAACAGCAGGTTTGCTGCGATGTTGATAACCGCCCTGCCAAACTGCTTCGCTTTTGCGAATTCGACGGTCTGGCCCGCAAAGGTGCTGAAGGTCGAGAGCCCACCGCAAATGCCGGCAACCGCCAAGGGGTTAGGTGTTTGAGAGCCGATCAACTCGAAGCCCGCGAGCAGAGAGGCCGCTGTGTTGGCAAACAGAATGCCCCAAGGAAGCCAGCCGGTCCAGCGACTCAACGCCAAACGAAGCACCGATGCAAAACCGCCGAACAGTGCGACGCCAAGGCCAAGTGCAAGCGTGTTCATTTCGCGCTCATCCGTGAACCGATCGAAGAACCTGCGAAGTATGCGAGCAAGCCGATCGCGAACATCGCGGCGATGGCAAACCAACTGAATGTGCCATAGAGCTGCCAAACCGCGAGACCGCTCATCGTCGTGAAGCCGCCGCAAAAGCCGACTGCCCAAAGAGCTTTGCGGTTATCGCTGTTGAACCAAACGTGAGCGTTTGCGAAACCAAGAATCAAAGTGCCAAGCATGTTTGCAACCCAAAGCATTGCGACCATGTCAAAAGTTTCACCGAGCAGCCAGCGCAATAAAGTGCCGAGTGCGCCTCCAACAAAAGTCAGCGAGATTGCACGCGGCGTGAGTTGCATCGCTAGCTTTCTACGTTGAGAAGTGACTACTTCTTGAGGTCGGTCTTTTTGCGACGAGCACCCAAGTTGAAAGTCGATAGCAAACCGAGAGCCAAGAATCCGCCGGCAACCCATCCCGTGGTTTTAACACCCTCGGTAAAACCTTCGCGGGCCTGAATCTGAATGTCGGTTGCTAGATCTTGTGGCATGCCAATTGACTGCAAGTACTGAGGCATGGTCGGCAAGATTGCACCGGCAGAATCGACAACCAACTGCGAGGTGTTGTCTGCGAAAACTTTGACCTGAGCCGCAGGCGCACCCTTGAACACCGAAAGTTCTTCGATGTTGGTTGCAACTGCAAGCTGGGTGCTTGTGAACAAAGTGGTTCCGAGAACCGCGATGCCAAGAGCTGAACCGATCTGACGAACGGTGCTCTGTGAACCAGAAGCCTGGCCAATCTTGTCCATCGGAACATCGACCATGATTACGCCGGTCAACTGCGCGGTAGCAAGACCAACACCGACTCCATAGATAAACAGGTAGCCGGCGATGCCTTGCCATCCGGTTGTTGTAGCCGCACCAATAGCGATGCCGCAGACAGCAATCATTTCAAGAGCAACACCGAGGCGAACCGCGGTAACAGGCGAGACGCGACCTGACATTGCGCCACCTACACCTGAAGCCAAGAATGCTCCACCAGCAAGCCAGAGCAAGACCAAACCGCTCGATAGTGCATTTAGGCCATCAACGTTCTGCAACCAGAGTGGAATTGCAAATAGCAAACCGAATTCACCCATCGAAATAATGAGGGCTGCAATCGAACCGTTTCTGAAAGACGCAACGTTGAAGAGTCGAAGGTCTAGAAGAACATTCTTGTGAGCCTTTTCACGAGCGCGCTCCCACAGAACAAAGATCACCATGAAGACGAGTGACACTGCGAGTGAAACTGGAATTACAGAAACTGTGTCTGTTGGCCAAGAGAAGTCACCAAGCTTGAACACGTTGTCGGTCTGGTTCCACCAGCCATAGACGCGACCTTCGATGAGACCGAAAACCAAAGTGCCGAACATCACAACAGAAAGAAGTGCGCCGACGATGTCTAGCCCACCTTCGCGCTGCTCTTGCTTTGACTCGTTTACAAAAATCAAGAGCCCGATGATTACCAAGATGCCGAGAGGCAAGTTGATCGCGAAAGCCCAGCGCCAGGTGTCAACAACCACAGAACCGAAGTCGAGAACCCAGTCAACGGTGGTTAGCCAACCGCCGAGAACCGGACCAATCGCAACCATTCCACCGATGGTCGCACCCCAAACAGCAAACGCGATTCCGCGCTCTTTGCCCTGAAAGTTTGCGTTAACCAAAGAAAGAGTTGTTGGCAAAACCATCGCGCCGCCAAAACCCTGAACGATGCGAGCAAGAATCATCGCCTGAGCGCTATCGGTGGTTCCGGCCCACACCGAAGCGAGAACGAAAATCGCAAGACCGATGATCAACATGCGGCGGCGACCGATGCGGTCAGCTAGCGAACCCCAGACCAAGAGAAGTGATGCGAATACGAGCACGTAGCTCTCTTGAACCCACTGAATGTCAGTGCTGGTCAGCACCAAGTCCTTGATGATGCTCGGAAAAATTGTGTTGACGATAGTGCCATCGATGATGACCAGTGAGATGGCCATCGAGATAAATACGAGGCCAATCCAGCGATTACGGGTTTTTGTCATTGCTTTAGGCTACGGCAAGAATGGCCGAACCGCCGAGAGCAAGCAGAACTCCAACCATCTGCACTTTTGCGATGCGTTCCTTCAAAACCAAGCGAGCCAGGATGATCGTGCCAAGCGGATAGAGCGCGGTCAGCACGCTAACCACTGAAAGCGAACCAGAGCGCAATGCCAGCGTGAAGAAGATGTTGGCGCTCGAGTCGAAGAGTCCGGCTGCTACGACGCCCCACCAAAACTTGCTTTGCACCTTCTCTTTAGTGGCTTTTGCTGACTTTCGGCTTTTCAGCCAGAAGCCGAAAAGAAAGAGGTTTAGAAAAATGGCGCTAACTAAACGCATCACCATGATCGATGCAATGCCGCTGTCAGTTGGAGAGAACTTGAGCACAATCAAAATGGTTCCGATGCCGCAACCGGCTATTGCCGCATAGATCAGTCCTCTTGCGCTTGGGCGGTTTACGTCGACCCCGGGCACGAAGCCAACTAAGACAACCGCCACGAGAACCATTGCGATGGCGATTAGAGCTGACCACCCAAATCGGTCTCCGAGAAAAAACCCGAAAGCCATCGGAACGATTGCTCCGCAAACTGCGGCCATCGGAGAAACGATGCTTATTGGCCCAATTGCCAGTGACGCATATAGAGCGCTGATTCCTATCGCAGAAGCGACTCCCGCTGCAGCACCGGTGATGATTGCCTGCTGCGAGAAAGTTGCACCTATGAAAGGTGCGAGCGATAAGAGAAAAACAAAACCAACTAAGCCGCTGACTGCGGTAACGGTGATCGAAGAAATTTTGCGCGCAGCAATCGCGCCGAAGAAATCGGCGAAGCCATAAACCACCGCTGTGGTGAATCCGAGAATGACTGTCAGCACAGGTTCAATTTATCGGGCTATCTAAGTAGTGGTTAAAGCAAAAACACACTGATCGTGAAATATCAGTGTGTCTTCGTGGCTCCGACCGGCATCGATCCGGTGACCTAACGATTTTCAGTCGTTCGCTCTACCAACTGAGCTACAGAGCCCAGCGCAACTTTCGTTGCGCCTTAGTCAAAAACCCTTCTCTCGAAGGGCCAGTGACTTGGCGATCCTGACGGGACTTGAACCCGCGACCTCCGCCGTGACAGGGCGGCGCGCTAACCAACTGCGCTACAGGACCTAATGACGCTACAACTATCGAAATGGTGACCCCAACGGGATTCGAACCCGTGCTACTGCCGTGAAAGGGCAGCGTCCTAGGCCACTAAACGATGGGGCCTACAAAGTCGATACTTCATAGCACCAAGGGTCAAGATTACTTGGATTAGAGGTGAAACCGCAAGCCGAAGCCGATTCGCAGATTTCGTTCAGCCTCTAATCAAGGGCGGCAACGTAAATTTGATGCATGACCTCACGGATTTCGCGCGCCATTTTGGCATTTGTCGCGATCTTTGGGCTCTTGACTACTTCTTATGTAAGCCCAGACGCATGGGCCGTGCCAACCCCGGTTCCTTCTTACCCTTCGGCAGCCGAGGTGGCGGCGGCCAAGAAGAAGGTGTCGACCAAGAAGGCAATGATCAAGCGCATCGAGGCGATCATCGTTGACCTAACCGACAAGGCCGATGCCGCCGAACGCGTGGCTCAGATTAAGGGCGAGGCATACAGCATTGCGAAAGACGCCTATGACCAGAAGGCAGCCCAGGTAGCAACTCTTCAGGCTCAGGCAGATGCGGCAATGGCCCAAGCAACCCAGGCGATGCGACAACTCGGGCAGATTGCCGGGCAGATGTATCGAAGCGGAACTGCCGGCACTTCATTGAATCTCTTCTTGAATTCGAACAAAGCAAGCGACTTGTTATATCAGCTCGGCGCTCAAGACAAGTTGGCGCAAAGCAGCAACACAATTTATTTGCGCTCGATTGCGAAGCAGAAATATGCGCAGTCACTCGCAGACGAATTGCAAGCAGCAAAAGTTGAACTTGCAGCGAGAAAAGCAACGGCACAAACCGCATATGACGCCGCACAGTTTGCAGCGAACACGGCACAGTCTTTGGTTAACCAAAATGTGCAGTTGAACAGAACTTTTTATGCGCAACTTGCAATCTTGCAAAACACATCTGCCGAACTTGAACGTCAACGTGCGGAAGGTCTAGCTGCAGAACGTCGTCAGCAATCGGGCAGCGCAAAGATGGATGCACCTGAGCTTTATACAGTTGGCGATGCGAACAGTGACAAAGTTAATGTTGCACTTGCGTTTATGCGTCAGCAGCTTGGTGAAAAATATGTTCTCGGCGGAATGGGTCCGAACGTTTGGGACTGTTCAGGAATTACAAAAGCCGGATACGCTGCCGCGGGAATTTACATAGGCACTCACTCTGCGACAAACCAGTTCAGAACCATGGCGCAGGCGCGCAAGTTGGTTCCTCTAAACAAGATGCAGGTGGGCGATCTGCTCTGGTATTCGGTTGAGTCGGCTTTTGATGGCGACAAATATCACGTGGTTGTTTATGTCGGCGGTGGCATGATGCTCGAAGCGCCGAACCCAGCTCGCACCGTGCGAATCGTTCCGATTCGTTGGGGTGAAATGTTCCCGTATGCCGGAAGACCAAGCGCTCCGTAGGAGCGCGGCAGCGTGGCGCTTGGGTTAATCGCCACCAGTGGTGGTCTCGGCCAGCCTGTCGCTAAAACTGCGATAGCTTCGCAGTTTTAACGCGCCAGGCTATGGCCTCGCCTCGCCGACCCGAGCCCAAGTCTTAGCAACGATTAGCCACTTGCCGTCGATCTTGAGCAAGCTCAGGTAGTCCTGCATTACGCCACCCATCATCTCGAGCTGAACGCGAGCGACAGCCAAAGAGTCGTTGAGTTGGTCGACAAACAGAATCTCATCGCGACGAGCCTCACCCTTCTCTGCGGGTGACTGGCGGTTCAGCATCGCATCCTTGTATACCTCGAAAGAGCGAATGTTCAACGTGCCATCTGGAACACCGAACAGTTATGCGCTCTCGTGAAAAACCTGGTCGAACAAGCTCATGTCTTGCGCGTGCATTAGCTCGAAGTAGTTGTCGAGCAGAGTGATGATGCCGACGTCAATTGATGAAGTTTCTAGATTCACAGTTAGCTCCTTGATTCGAACATTTTGCGGGCGACCTTGATAAGAAGCTGTCGAGGGATGAATCGACCAGAGAATGCGAGAGCAGCATTCGAAGCGCCAGAGATGACGCTCGGTGGTGCAGTCTTTTTGTCGAGCGCGTTCATGGCGACAGTGATTACTTCTTCAACTGTTTGAAGTTTGCCCAAACCATCAGGGGCTTTTCCGTTGCTGGCAACTTCGAAGAACTCGGTTTTGGTTCCACCAGGTGACAGCGCAATCGCGGTGACGTTGGTTCCGATTAGTTCGCCCCAGAGTGCTTCGGTGAATGAAAGCACGAATGACTTGGTAGCCGCGTATACCGACATGTATGGAATCGGCTGGTAAGCGGCGGTGCTTGCAACGTTGATGATCACGCCGTCGTTCTTCTTCAACATCGATGGCAATGCCAAGCGTGACAATTCGACGAGGGTCGAAATGTTTAGGCGTAGCTCTTCGCTGATTTTTTCGATCGGTTCGTTTTCGAATTTGCCGAAGGTTCCGAAGCCTGCGTTGTTGACCAAAACATCAACAGAGAGTTTTTTGCGAGCAAGCGACTTGAAGAGTTTGTCGGCAGCGCTAACTTCTGAGAGATCGGCAACAACAACCTGCACATCTACTTTGTATTCAAGCTTGACTGCATCGGCAACAGCCTGCAGACGATTTTTGCGTCGAGCAACGAGAACTAGATTCGCGCCACGAGCGGCAAGTTGATTTGCAAACTCAACTCCGAGGCCAGAGCTTGCTCCGGTGATGAGTGCGGTCTTGCCGCTGTAGTCGCGAGCCATTAGTGCTTGTAGCGTTCGATGGCTTCTGCGATTAGCTTCTCGGCAACATCCTTGCCTGCCCACTCGCCAACCTTGACCCACTTGCCAGGCTCTAGATCTTTGTAGTGAGAGAAGAAGTGAAGAAGTTCGTTCTTGGTCTGCTCAGGAACATCGTTGATGTCTTGGATGTGTGCCCAACGCGGGTCTCTAGCAGGAACGCAGACGACCTTCTCGTCGATGCCGCCGTCGTCTTCCATAGGAAGCACGCCAACTGGGCGAACCGAAACGACCACACCTGGGTAAACAGGGAACTCAAGAAGAACGAGAGCATCTAGCGGGTCGCCGTCGCCACCGAGGGTGTTGTCGAAGTATCCGTAGTCAACCGGGTAAACAAAAGGCGTGAAGAGCACGCGGTCTAGGTGAACTCGACCAGTCTCGTGGTCTACTTCGTACTTGTTGCGGCTTCCGCGTGGAATCTCAATGACGGCTTCGTATGGCATGTTGCTCCTCAATAGGCTTATGGCAACAACTTTACCGATAGCCCAAAGCAGATAGGTCGGCATGCCACAGCGCCCACGTTTAACCCCCGCGATCGCCGATGTGCGTCGCGCGGTGCGTGAGGCATGGATGCGCCACGGGGTAGTCGCCGGCGACCAGATCTTGGTTGCCTGCTCGGGTGGGCCAGACTCGCTGGCGCTCGCGGCTGCAGCTTTCTTCGAGGGCAAGCGCGCTGGCATCGCCGTCGGTGCCGTGATTGTCGAGCACGGATTGCAAGCGGCGACAAAGCGGGTAGCCGAAGAGACAATGCGCACCCTCACAGAACTTGGCGGGTCGCCGGTAATCGTGCGAGCGGTAACCGTCGGAACTTCGGGTGGGCCAGAGGCGGCAGCGCGAGCAGCGCGCTACGAGGCACTCGACGAAGCCGCAGCAGCATTCGACGCAAAGTTCGTGATGCTCGGCCACACGCTCAACGACCAAGCCGAGACCGTGCTGCTCGGCCTCGCTCGCGGCTCGGGCAACCGCTCGCTAAACGGAATGGCAGAGCTAAACGGTCGCTACCTGCGACCGCTGCTCGCCATTTCGCGCGAGACCACGGTTGCGTTCTGCGAAGACAGCGGCCTGACCGCATGGATTGACCCGCAGAACAGCGACCAAAAATTCACGCGAGTGCGAGTGCGCAAAAACGTGATGCCGATTCTCGAAGCAGAGCTTGGCCCAGGTGTTGCCGATGCACTTGCTCGAACCGCAGAGCAACTGCGCGAAGACGAATCCGCGCTCGCGGAGTTAGCCGAGCACTACTACAACGAATTTGTGAAGGCTCGATCGACCTGGCTCGAAATCGAGATTGACGATTTTGCTGCAATGCCGCTTGCGATTCGCCACCGAGTTATCGCATTGGCACTCGGCGTCTTGAAAGCACCCGAGTTTGCGCGAGTGCACATCCGTGCAATTGATGCCCTAGTCGACGACTGGCACGGGCAGAAACCACTTGCCTTGCCAGGGGTTAGAGTAGAACGCACGGCAAGACATATAGTTTTGAAAACAGCTAAGACACTCAAACCAGGAGCCTGCTAAGTGGATCTCGACAAAGTCGCAAACGACATCACCAAGGTGCTTGTCACCCCAGAACAAATTCGCGAAAAGGTTGTCGAGCTTGCCGGCGAACTAGATAAGAAGTACGAAGGCAAGGATGTCTTGCTCGTCGGCGTGCTCAAGGGCGCGGTCATGTTCATGGCTGACATCTCGCGCGCAATGCAGATTCCGGTGCAGATGGACTGGATGGCAGTTTCGTCATACGGCCACGGCACCCAGTCTTCTGGCGTGGTTCGCATTCTCAAAGACCTCGACGCCGATGTTCTCGGCCGCCACGTTTTGATTGTCGAAGACATCATCGACTCGGGTTTGACCCTGAGCTGGTTGATCTCGAACCTAAAGGCCCGCGGCGCGGCATCTGTAGAAATCGTTGCCCTGCTTCGCAAGCCAGAGGCCGCAAAGGTTCAGGTCGATGTGGCGTGGGTTGGTTTCGATATTCCTAACGAATTCGTGGTCGGCTATGGCCTCGACTACGCCGAGAACTACCGCACCCTGCCTGGTGTCGCGATTCTCGACCCAAAAACCTACAGCTAAGCCCTAACGCCTACGGCGAACAACTTTGGCAGACGTCAGAGCCCGCAGGTAGCCTTATCCGGTGAAAATAAAAAAGCTTCTCAGTGGCCCATTTGTCTGGATTCTTGCTGCCGTAATCGTTTTGATTATCGGCTCATCGATGATCAGCGGTTCGAGCGTGAAAACGGTCGACACCAGCGTCGGCATGCAGATGATCGAAGACGGCAAGGCCCAGAGCATCAAGGTGCTCGAGAGCGACCAGCGCGTTGACATCACGCTAAAAGTTGCCGACCCTAAGTTCGGCAAAGACGTTCAGTTCTTCTATGTTGCAGACCGCGGCAAGTCAGTTGTTGACGCTGTCGCAGCCGCAACTCTCGACAAGGGTTACAACGATGAAGTGCCAAACACTCCTTGGTACATCTCGCTGCTCGCAAGCATTTTCCCTTTCTTAATCATCGGTGCGATTTTCTGGTTCATCATGTCTGGTGCTGGCGGTGGCGGTGCTCGCGGTGCGATGCAATTCGGCAAGTCACGCGCGAAGCTCGTAAACAAAGAAACTTCTAAAGTAACTTTTGCCGACGTCGCAGGCGCAGACGAAGCGATCGAAGAACTACAAGAAATCAAAGAGTTTCTAAAAGAGCCAGAAAAGTTTCAGGCAGTTGGCGCAAAGATTCCGCGCGGCGTTTTGCTATACGGCCCTCCCGGAACCGGAAAGACTCTGGTTGCCAAAGCAGTTGCTGGCGAAGCTGGAGTTCCGTTCTTCTCGATTTCAGGTTCTGACTTTGTAGAAATGTTTGTCGGTGTTGGTGCATCTCGCGTTCGCGATTTGTTCGACCAGGCAAAGCAGGCAGCACCTGCAATCATCTTCGTCGACGAGATCGACGCAGTTGGTCGTCAGCGCGGTGCCGGCATCGGCGGCGGCAACGACGAACGTGAGCAAACTCTTAACCAGTTGCTTGTCGAGATGGACGGCTTCGAATCGAAGACCAACGTCATCTTGATTGCGGCAACCAACCGACCAGACGTTCTAGACCCTGCGCTTTTGCGCCCAGGTCGCTTCGACCGCCAGATCGGTGTAACCGCACCAGACCTTGCCGGTCGCGAAAAGATTTTGGCAGTGCACTCAAAGGGCAAGCCAATCGGCGACGATGTTGATCTCGCGCTGATTGCGCGTCGCACCCCAGGCTTCACCGGTGCAGACCTCGCGAACGTCTTGAATGAGGCGGCTCTTTTGACCGCCCGCCAAGACGAGAAGAAGATCACCGCCGCGACCCTCGATGAGGCTATCGACCGCGTAATTGGCGGCCCACAGAAGAAGTCTCGCCTCATGCAAGACCGTGAGCGCCTGAACACCGCCTATCACGAGGCCGGTCACGCTCTAGTTGCAGCTTCGATGAACGACAGCGACCCGGTCACCAAGGTCACGATTCTTCCTCGTGGTCGCGCGCTCGGTTACACGATGGTGTTGCCGCTCGAAGACCGCTACTCGGTTTCACGCAACCAGCTGCTCGACCAAATTGCATATGCAATGGGTGGCCGTGTTGCAGAAGAGATCGTCTTTCACGACCCAACCACCGGTGCATCGAATGACTTCGAAAAGGCAACTTCGATTGCTCGCCAGATGGTTACCCAATATGGTTTCAGCAACTCGATCGGTGCCGTGAGCTATGGAAACGGTGGCGAAGTTTTCATCGGCCGCGATATGGCGCAGGCGCGCGATTACTCTGAGGCAACCGCTCAGGCAATCGACGCCGAAGTTCGCGCAATTGTTGAAGCAGCACACAACGATGCATACAAGGCGCTAACCGCTAACCGCAAAATTCTTGACGCTCTCGCAAAAGAATTGATGGAACGCGAAACTTTGAACCAAGACGAAATCGCAGTTCTATTCAAGAACGTAAAGAAGTTGCCAAAGCGCAAGCAGTGGCTATCGAGCAAGTTGCGCCCGGTTTCAAAGCAAGGCCCAATCGCGATTCCAACAAAGGGCTCAACTGCTTCAAAGCAGAAGGCGGCGAAGAAAGCTGCAGCGGCTGAGAGCGCAAAACCAACTCGCAAGCCAACCACAAAGCGCGCTTCGACTTCACGCACGAAGAAGAAGTAATGGTTGACCAGCAGCGCATCGAAGCGGCCGTCGTCGAATTGCTTTCTGCAATCGGCGAAGACCCGAATCGTGGCGACCTGCTGGCAACTCCAAAAAAAGTAGCCGAGGCATACGCCGTTTTCTTCAACGGAATCGGTGTCGATGCTAAAGCTGCGCTTGGCGAAACCATCGCGGCCGAACAAAACGAAGTTGTGATTCTCAAAGACATTGAGTTCGTTTCGATGTGTGAGCACCACTTGCTTCCGTTCACGGGCGTTGCTCACATTGCCTACCTGCCGGCCGGTCGCGTTGTTGGGCTCGGTCGCCTGCCAAAGGTTGTCGAAATCGTCTCATCGCGACCTCAGCTTCAAGAAAACCTCACCGCCCAGATCGCTGACGCAATCGAAGCCGGAACCGGTTCAGCGGGGGTTGTAGTTGTGGTTGAGGCACGCCACCACTGCGTGGTTTCGCGTGGGGCAAGGCAACCAGAGGCGAACACCGTAACCATGGCTGCCCGAGGCACATACGCAGAGCCAATCGCGCGTGCCGAGGTCATGGCACTGATTGCCAAATAGCCATGCCTTTTAACCGACCGCTAATCATGGGTGTCTTGAATGTCACCCCAGACTCTTTTAGCGATGGCGGTCAGTTCTCAGCTGAAGACGACGCGGTCAACCACGCGCGCTTCTTGCTAGCGACCGGCGCAAACGTAATTGACATCGGTGGCGAATCAACCAGACCAGGTGCCGAAAGAGTTGCAATCGACGAAGAACAACGTCGAGTGATTTCGATCATCGAGCGAATTACAAAAGATGCGGCGTTTATCGACAGCGGTGCTCGAGTCAGCATCGACACCATGAACTCAGAAACCGCACGCGCAGCGGTTGCCGCTGGTGCAACAATCATCAACGATGTTTCGGGTGGTCTTGCAGACGACAACATGTTTGCCGTCGCTGCCGAAACAGGAACACTTCTTGTAATTTCACATTGGCGCGGATTCAGCGATGTCATGAACACGCTCAACGCATATCAAGACGTTGCTCGCGATGTTGCTTCAGAACTGTCGGCTCGAGTCGAAGCAGCTATCGCAGCAGGAGTCTCCCGCGACAAAATCATCATCGACCCGGGGTTGGGTTTTGCAAAAGACATGCAACAAAACTGGAAGATCGTTGCTCGCCTCGACGAACTCGAAAAACTTGGCTTGCCAATTTTGGTCGGCGCATCTCGCAAGCGATTCATTGCAGGTGTTCTCGAACCAGACGAAGCCGGAGAGGTCAGCAACGCGCGCCGCGATGTTGCAACCGCAGTGCTCACCGCTCTGCTCCTGCAGCGAAAGCTGTGGGGCATCCGTGTTCACAACGTCATTGCCACAGCCGATGCCATCGACGTTGTCGAAGCCCTGAGAAATGCGGAATCTCACTAAATAGGGCAGAGTTAAGCCATGCA
>JAHEGB010000007.1 GCA_024645175.1 Microbacteriaceae bacterium | reverse complement strand
TTGCTTCGAACATTGCAGCGGTTGGCGTAGAAATTCCAGCCGATGTCATGGCCAATGTTGCCGAGATTCTTGAGCCAGTGGCGGTCTTCGACCCACGCGAAACCAAGGCCCCAGAAACTCGTTTGGTTTAAGTTTTCTAGCCCTCGGCTAGTTGAAACACATTGCCCTCTGGGTCAAAGCCGTCGCAGTACTTGGTTGTGCCGTAACTTTGCTCGCGATCTGTCGCAAAGACTTGCCCTGCTAGCCCCTGCACTGCTGCACGAGCGGCAGCAATTGACGTCACCTGATAAACCGGCTTCATGACCGCTTCTTCACGGATAGCCGGCGGCACTGAAACCCCTTCACGATATTCAGCAGGAACAGCGTGCAAAAGAATTTGGTTCGCGTCAGATGAGATTCGAACAAAGTCTGCAGACTGATCTGACTTTTCGGCAGAAAGCAACGCGGCATAAAAATCGGCAGAGACTTCAAGCTGCTCGGCCCAAAGAACTACGGTTGTCAATTCATGCCCTTCCTAATTTTGCGAGCCCAAAGCGGACCCTCGTAGATAAATCCGCTGTAACCCTGCACCAAAGTTGCTCCGTGTCGAAGGCGGTCAAGCACTTCGGCCGCGGTCTCGACTCCCCCAACAGAAATCACGACACAGTCATCGTCGAGTGTTTTTTTCAAAAGGTCAAGTACTTCAAGCGATCTAGCCTTGAGCGGAGCGCCAGATAAACCGCCAGCGCCTTTTTCTGAAACAATGGCCGCGCTGGTGTTCAGACCGTCACGCGAAATCGTCGTGTTGGTCGCAATCACACCAGCGAGTTTCAATTTCTTTGCGAGCTTGGCTACTTCGGTGATCTCTTTATCAGTCAAATCGGGAGCAATTTTGACAAGCACAGGCTTGCCAGCCGACTCGGCCAAAACGGCTTCGAGAATGGGCTTCAGCGCCTCTGTAGTCTGCAGCGATCGCAGACCAGGCGTGTTTGGAGATGACACGTTTACGGCGATGTAGTCTGCCAAAGGAGAGAGCAATCTGGCACTAGTTCTATAGTCATCAACAGCGTTCTCAACCTCGACTACGCGGCTCTTGCCAATGTTGATTCCGATTACCGGAAGGCTCGCTCCGTAGCGAAGTCTGGTTTTGGCAATTCGCCTTGCGACAGCAGCCGCGCCTTCATTATTGAAACCCATTCGATTGATGAGAGCACGGTCTTCAATTAGGCGAAAGAGTCTCGGCTTGTCGTTGCCGTTCTGAGCGATTGCCGTCACGGTGCCAACTTCAACGTGTGAGAACCCCAGGTCGCCAAGCGCTTTGATTGCGACAGCATTTTTATCGAAACCCGCTGCCAAACCGAACGGTGAATCAAAGTGCAAGCCCATTGCGTCAACCGGGTGGGCGCTCTTGCTGCGCAATAAACCAGACAGCCCGGTTGCACCCAGCACACGAATCACAAACATGCCCAGGTGGTGCGCTCGCTCAGGGTCGATGAACCTAAAGAACGCATTAAAGATCAACTTGTAAAACACGTCTAAAGGCTACCGCAGGTTAAATACAGAACGGGGCCGACGTAATCGCCGACCCCGTGCTGAGCTTTAGTGTTTAGCTGCAACCGCTGGTTGATCCACAGCCTTCGCAGACGTGGCATGAACCAGATGGGCGCATCTTGATTCCACAGTTGAAGCACAACGGTGCATCAGACTCGGTTCCCTGAAGCATCTCGAACAGTTCGGCTGAAGAGTGAACTTCGCGCTTCTCGCCAATTTCGATGCTCTGTGGTGCAGTTGCAACTGGTGCAGCTACTTCGACAGTCTCTTCGATTTCGACCGACTGCTGAATGTCAACTGCTGCTGACGCTGAACCGTATGAAGGGTTTGCATCGAGAGCCGCTGAACGCTCTGCCGACGTCTGAATGCCTAGGTATGAACGGACATCGTATGGCAGGTAGTCAAGAGCTAGACGACGGAAGATGTAGTCCATCAGCGACTTCGCCATGCGTACGTCTGGGTCGTCGGTTAGACCGGCAGGCTCAAACGAAACGTTGGTGAACTTCTGAACATAAGTCTCAAGTGGAACTCCGTACTGAAGACCAATCGAAACTGCGATCGAGAAGGCATCCATGACGCCGGCCAAGGTTGAACCCTGCTTGCCGAGCTTCAAGAAGACCTCGCCTAGACCACCGTCTGGGTATGAGCCAGCAGTCATGTAACCCTCTGCGCCACCTACGGTGAACGATGTGGTTGATGATGGGCGTGACTTTGGCAGACGCTTGCGAACTGGGTGAGACATTCCGGTTGCTGCTACAGGAGCATCAGCGGTCTTGGTCTCGGTCTTTGCCTTAGCGTCGCTAAGTGGCTGACCGACCTTGCAGTTGTCGCGGTAGATCGCAAGTGCCTTGAGGCCTAGCTTCCATCCCTGGAAGTAAACGTCTGCGATTTCGTCGCGAGTTGCGGTCTCTGGCATGTTCACAGTCTTTGAGATTGCTCCCGAAAGGAATGGCTGAACAGCTGCCATCATGCGAACGTGACCCATTGGCTCGATTGCGCGGATACCAACAGCGGTGTCAAAGATTGCGTAGTGCTCCTGCTTTAGACCAGGTGCGTCAACTACGTGACCGTTGGTGCTGATGTGATCGATGATCGCTTCGATGGTCTCTTGCGAGTAACCGAGGCGGTGCAATGCGAATGGAATGGTCTGGTTGACGATCTGCATCGATCCACCGGTTGAGAGCTTCTTGTACTTCACGAGTGAGAAGTCAGGCTCGATACCAGTGGTGTCACAGTCCATCATGAAACCGATGGTTCCGGTTGGTGCAAGCAATGATGCCTGCGAGTTGCGCCAGCCGTTCTCTGAACCGATCAAGGTGTTGAGAGCCCACTGCTCGGTTGCCGCTTCAAGAACCTGAGCGTCGATTGCCGACACCGCACGAATCTCTGCGTTTGCAGCCTCGTGCTTGTTCATGATGCGAGCGTGGCCATCCTTGTTCTTTTCGAAGCCGTCGTATGGGCCAACAACTGCAGCCAACTCAGCTGAGCGACGGTATGAAGCGCCGGTCATCAATGAGGTGATTGCTGCTGCTAGTGCGAAGCCCTCTTCGCTGTCGTAAGGAACACCGATTGCCATTAGCAATGCACCGAGGTTCGCGTAACCGATTCCTAGCTGACGGAACGCACGAGTGGTCTCGCCGATCTTCTCAGTTGGAAAGTCTGCGAAGCAAATCGAGATGTCCATAGCGGTGAAGATCAACTCGGTTGCCTTGGTGAACTTCTCGGTGTCGAATGAGCCGTCTGGGTTCAAGAACTTGAGAAGGTTCAACGATGCAAGGTTGCAGCTCGAGTTGTCGAGGTGCATGTATTCGCTACATGGGTTCGACGCGTTGATGCGACCTGACTCTGGAGTGGTGTGCCAGTCGTTGATGATGTCGTCGTACTGGATGCCTGGGTCAGCACATTCCCAAGCCGCGTCAGCGATCTTGGCGAATAGTTCGCGAGCATCTACTTCTTCAACAACTTCACCAGTGGTGCGAGCGCGAAGACCAAAGTTGGTTCCGTTCTCGACTGCCTGCATGAACTCTGCGTTTACACGAACTGAGTTGTTTGCGTTCTGGTACTGAACCGAGTTGATGTCTTTGCCACCGAGCTCCATGTTGAAGCCTGCGTCGCGAAGAACACGAATCTTCTTCTCTTCGTGGGCCTTGGTCTCGATGAACTCTTCGATGTCTGGGTGGTCAACGTCAAGAACAACCATCTTGGCTGCACGACGAGTAGCTCCACCAGACTTGATGGTTCCTGCAGATGCGTCAGCACCGCGCATGAACGAAACTGGACCAGAAGCCGAGCCGCCAGAGTTCTTTAGAAGCTCCTTTGATGAACGAATGCGTGAAAGGTTTAGACCAGCACCTGAACCACCCTTGAAGATCATTCCCTCTTCGCGGTACCAGTTCAAGATTGAGTCCATTGAGTCGTCAACCGAGAGAATGAAGCAAGCAGAAACCTGCTGCGGGCTCTTGGTGCCAACGTTGAACCATACTGGCGAGTTGAACGAGAAGACCTGGTTCAACAGCATGTAGGTGAGCTCGTGCTCAAAGATGGTTGCGTCTTCTTCGGTGGCAAAGTAACCGTGGTCGCGACCAGCCTGAGTGTAAGTAAGCACAACGCGGTTGATCAACTGGCGAAGGCTGTACTCGCGCTCTGGTGTGCCAACGGCACCACGGAAGTACTTGGTGGTGACGATGGTGCTCGCGTTGATGCTCCAGAACTCTGGGAACTCTGCGCCACGCTGCTCAAAGATGGTTTCGCCGGTCTGCCAGTTTGTCTGCACCACGTCGCGGTACTCCCAGGTGACCTGGTCGTATGGGTGAACGCCCGGAACGGTGTAAATGCGGTTGATGGTAATTCCCTTACCGGTTCCGCCTGCGGCGCCTTGCGCTCCGCTGAAAGCTGTGGTGTCTGTCACTGCTTTGCCTTTCTTAGTTGTTTTAGTTTTTTAGTTCTGTGGTTCTAGGTCGATGCCGGTGAGTCTGTCTGTTTCTCTTTCGATCTTCAGCAAACCAATTGCGGCTTCGAAGTCTTCGAGGGTTTCCCATCCTTGGTAAACACTCGCAAATCTCATGAAGGCAACCTCGTCTAGCTTTCGCAGCGGCTCTAGGATCGCTAGGCCAACTTCGTTGGCGTTGATTTGAGCTGTGCCAGCGGCACGGATGCTCTCTTCTACCGCCTGCGCCAAAATTGCTAGATCTGCGTCGGTGACCGGGCGGCCCTGACAGGCCTTGCGAACACCATTCACGATCTTTTCGCGGCTGAATTGCTCAAGCACACCACTGCGCTTTAGAACCATGAGACTCGCGGTCTCTGCGGTGCTAAAACGCTGGTTGCACTCTGGGCACTCACGGCGACGGCGAATTGATGAGCCATCGTCTGAGGTTCTAGAGTCAATAACTCGTGAATCTGGGTAGCGACAGAACGGACAGTGCATGTCTTAATCCCCTTCGAACCCTTGAAATCACGCGTTTTTGGCCAGTTATCCACAGATTTTGGGGAGTTATCCCCACAACATATAGACATTTTCTGCAAGCCAGCCCCTATATCTTGTGGTTTATGGCTCTCAGATGCAAATTAAGCCAAAAATCGGCGTGTCGCGCTCAAATAAGGGCTTTTACGAAGAAAAACGGGCGGTCACAGCATCGCCGTGAGCTGGCAAACCTTCAGCCTTGGCAAAGGTGTCGATCTGCGCCGCTAAGACCTCGAGAGCGCTTCGAGAGTACTCAATTACCTGCTGTGGGCGAAGAAAAGTTGCAACGCTGAGCCCGGCATTAAACCTGGCGCTGCCGCCAGTTGGCAGAACGTGGTTCGAACCCGCCATGTAATCCCCCAGACTGACCGGCGAATAGTCTCCAACAAAAATTGCACCGGCGTGAACTATCTTGCCGAGCACGGATTGGTTTTGGGCAGTCATCAATTCGAGGTGTTCGGCCGCATAGCCGTTGGCAAAATTTATTGCTGCGTCAAGGTCATCAACAAGCACAAGAGCGCTCTGCTGCCCGCCAAGCGCCTTTTGCACCCGATCGGAGTGCGCGGTTTGACTCGACAGTTTCTTCAACTCTTCTTGAACATCGCTAATCAACTGCTCTGAGTCGGTAACTAGAACGGCAGCGGCAGCGTCGTCGTGTTCGGCCTGGCTTATCAGATCGCTTGCAACAAACTTCGCGTTTGCCGAGTCGTCGGCAAGAATCAAAATCTCAGTGGTGCCGGCTTCAGAGTCGATTCCAACCTGACCGCGCAAAAGGCGTTTTGCAGCGGCTACATAAATGTTTCCTGGGCCAGTGACCAGGTCAACCGGTTCAAGACCAATTTGTTCTAGACCGAACGCTAATGAAGCAATAGCGGCTGCTCCGCCGGCTACGAGAATGTTAGAAACTCCGAGAAGTCCGGCCACCGCAAGCACTGTTGGGTGCGGTCGGCCACCAAACTCTTTTTGCCCGGGCGTCGCAATTACAAGACGCTTTACCCCGGCAACCTGAGCCGGAACAACGTTCATCACAACGCTGGATGGGTATACAGCGCGCCCACCAGGAACATAGAGTCCAACCGCTTCGACTGGAACAAATCGTTGAGAGACCTTGCCGCCAGCCTCGAAGTGAGTTTCGCTAGGGCGCGAAAGCGAGTCAATGCTCACTGAACGCACACGCTCGATTGCGGTCTCAATTGCGGTGCGAAGGGAGGCATCTAAGCCACTAACGGCGGCGTCGATCTCATCTTGCGAAACTAATAGCGACGAAGGTGTGAAACCGTCGAATTTTTCGGTGGCTCTAATTACCGCGTCAGATCCGAATTGTCTGACGTCTTCGATCAGCGGTTGAATCTGAATGGCTGCTTCACTGATGTCGAGCGCTGCCCTCGGAGCAAGTTCTGCGAGCTCTTTCAGCGATAACTGGGCTCCTCGCAAATCAAGAATGCGCATTTCGAACCCACCGTTTCTAAAGTCATAGCAATTCTAGATTGAACTGCAGATTCCTGTGCAGAGTAACCTTGATGCAGAAAGTCAGGAAGAACCATGAACTTTATCCAAGAGTCGAATCCAGCAGAAGCGCTTCGCGCCATATTTCGCAAGCACGCCTCTGGCGTATCAGTGATCACGATGCTAGACAGCGACGAGAACCCAGTCGGCTTTACAGCGACTTCGATGACCTCACTTGGCGCGAACCCACCGCTTGCTAGCTTCAACGTTGCGAGTGGTTCTAGCTCATGGCCGGCATTGTGCGCGGCTAAGTACGTTGCGATTCACTCGCTAACTATTGAAAATGTAGATCTTGCAAAAAAGATGGCTGCCGCCCACGAATTGCGTTTCTTAGACAACGACTGGAAACGCGGCCCACACAATCTTCCGATCTTTCAAACAGCCTCTGGTGCGCTAATCGCAAAGATTAGAGAGATTCACTCAGTCGAAGCGAATGCCGTCGTTATCGTCGAAATTGAAGAAGGCTTGGTCGGAGCTGAAGGGAATCCCCTGATCTACCACCAGCGGGCCTACAAGACTGCTGTTGAGGTCGACTAGGTCGTCACCGCCAATAAATACCTTTGAACCGAAGATTGCTTTAATTTCAGAAATTAGCGCTACAGAAAAACGCACGGTTGGCTGCAACTTAAATCTCGTTGACACTTTTTGAGAATTAAGCATGTTCACAAAAACTTCGCTTTCACCCGCATAAGCGCGCAGAGTTCGATCAAGGTCTTCTAGGTTTGGCTTGGTTGCCTGCGAGTCACGAATGTGAAGCAAAACCGGTTCTGAAGATCCATCGGCCACAGCCTCGATTACTTCGATGCGCTGAGCGTTTATGTTCTTAGCGTCATCACGCTGGCTGACTCGGCCGCGAACCATTACGAACTGGTCAGCGTTTAGCATTCGGCCGAATTCGCCGTAGGTCTTGCCCATCAGCATCACGGTAACTTCGCTGT
The DNA here is from genome assembly GCA_024645175.1 of Microbacteriaceae bacterium. GTDB lineage: Bacteria > Actinomycetota > Actinomycetes > Actinomycetales > Microbacteriaceae > Rhodoluna. Next base: position 48,394 of record JAHEGB010000007.1, on the reverse strand, counting down.
CGAGGTCTTCGATGCTCACGATGGCATAAGGGTTGCCGCTGTTACGAGCTACTTTGTGCTCGATGCTGGTCACCAAACCGGCAATGGTCAGCACCTGGCCATCTTGAATTCGCTCATTCTCTTGCAGCTCGGCAAGAGAGATTTCGCTAAATCTTGCGATTTGTGCCTCACGACCGGCGAGCGGATGGTCGCTCACGTATAGGCCAAGCATTTCGCGTTCGTATGCCAACTTCTCGCGCTTTGGCCATTCGCTGCGATCAGGAATGGTCACAGCCAATCCTTCAACTTCGTCGAACATTCCAGAGAACAGATCCATCTGGCCCTGCGCCTCTTTGCGCTTGGTGAGAGTTTCAGATTCGACGGCAAGCTCATGTATTTCTGAGAGCGCCCTGCGAGCGTGATTCAAAGAATCAAACGCGCCAGCCTTGATCAGCGAGTCGATGGTCTTCTTGTTGCAGACAACCTGCGGAACCTTCTTTAGAAAGTCATTGAAGTTCTTGTATGAGCCCTTGCTTGCGCGAGTTGCGACAACCGCCTCAACAACGTTGTGACCAACATTGCGAATAGCGCCAAGGCCAAACCTGATGTCGTCGCCAACCGCCGCGAATGCCTCGACCGATTCGTTTACATCCGGGGGCAACACCTGAATTCCGAGCTTGCGGCATTCTGAAAGGTAGATGCTGAGCTTGTCCTTTGAACCACCGACGCTAGTCAGCAAAGCAGCCATGAATTCAGCCGTGTAGTTTGCCTTTAGATAGGCGGTCCAATACGAGATGACACCGTAGGCCGCACTGTGTGCGCGGTTGAACGCGTAGTCGGCGAAAGGCAGAAGCGTATCCCAGAGAGCTTTTACGGCTTCATCTGAATAACCGTTGTTTTTCATGCCCGCTTGAAACTCGTCATACATCTTGTCGAGTTCTTCTTTTTTCTTCTTACCCATGGCTCGGCGCAAGTTATCTGCTTTACCGAGTGAGAAGCCTGCTGCCTTCTGGGCGGCAGACATAACCTGCTCCTGATAGACGATTAGCCCGTATGTCGGATCGAGAATTTCAGATAGCGGGCCTTCGAGTTCGGGGTGAATCGAGTCAACGACCTGCAGGTCATTCTTTCGAAGTGCATACTTTGTGTGCGACTCCATGCCCATTGGTCCTGGGCGATAGAGCGCAATAGCAGCCGAGATGTGCTCGAACTTCGAAGGCTTCATCAACCTAAGCAGGCTGCGCATTGGGCCGCCATCGAGCTGAAACACTCCTTGGGTGTCTCCGCGCGAAAGCAAGTCATAAGTCTTGGCGTCGCCATTCAGGTCTAACTTTTCTAAGACCACGGTTTCGCCACGGTTTTGCTTGATGTTGGCAAGCGTGTCTTCGAGCACTGTTAGGTTTCGAAGTCCCAAGAAGTCCATCTTCAGAAGACCAAGGGCCTCGCTAGAAGGTTGGTCGAATTGGGTGATGATCGCGCCATCGTCTTCGCGCTTCATCATCGGCATGACTTCGATAAGCGGAACAGACGACATGATCACACCGGCGGCGTGAACAGACCAACCTCGCTTCAAACCTTCGAGGCCACGAGCCAGGTTGAACACCTTCGCCGAGTCTTCGTCGGTTTCAATCAGGTCGCGAAACTCTGCCGCTTCTTTAAATCGTTCGTTCTCTTTGCCGTCAATCTTCTTCTCGACAACCTCGGTGAGCGATACATCTCGGCCGAGAACCATCTTCGGAAGCGCCTTTGTTAGTTTTTCGCCAACCGAATATGGCATGGCCAAAACTCGCGCAGCATCTTTGAGCGCTTGCTTCGCCTTGATGGTGTTGAAGGTGACAATCTGAGCTACGCGATCTGCCCCATATTTCGCAGAAACATATTTGATTACTTCGCCGCGACCACGGTCATCAAAGTCGATATCGATATCGGGCATCGACACACGATCTGGGTTCAAGAAACGCTCAAAGATTAGACCGTGTTCGATTGGGTCTAAGTCGGTGATGCCAAGTGCCCAGGCAACGATCGAACCAGCTGCCGAACCACGTCCAGGACCAACGCGCACACCGTTATTGCGAGCCCAAGCGATGAAGTCAGCAACAACCAAGAAGTAGCTCGGAAACTTCATGTGCACAATGACGCCAATTTCATAATCGGCCTGGTCGGTGTGGGTCTTCGGCACATTGCCGTTGAATCGCTCTGCTAAACCGCGATGAACTTCTTTCGCAAACCAGCTGTCTTCGGTTTCACCCTTCGGCACCGGAAACTCTGGCATGAGCTTGCGCTCTTCAAATGTGATGTTCGCGCGCTCTGCAATCAGCAGGGTGTTGTCGCACGCCTCTGGATAGTCCGCGAACAGCGCTCGCATCTCGGCTGCCGACTTGACATAGAACTCGTTTGAATCGAGCTTGAAGCGCTTGGCCTCGTTGAGATTCGAGCCAGTCTGCACGCAAAGCAGCGCCTCGTGCGACTCTGCATCTGTGGCGTGCGTGTAGTGCAAGTCATTGCTGGCCAGCAGCGGAATATCGAGTTCTTTTGAAAGTTTGATCAGATCTTGAAAAGTACGTTTCTCAACGTCAATGCCGTGCTGCATGATCTCGATGAAGTAGTTGTCTTTGCCAAAGATTTCACGCATTTCGCCGGCCACGCGCTTGGCCTCGCCATACTGGCCGGCTCGCAAGCGGGTCTGAATCTCACCACCGGCACAGCCTGAAGTTGCAATGAGACCCTTGCCGTAGGTCTGCATGAGGTCTCGGTCGATTCGAGGCTTGTAATAGATTCCGTCGAGCCACGAATACGAAGACATCTTGAAGAGGTTGTGCATTCCCTCGGTGGTTTCGCTCACCAGCGTCATGTGAGTGTAAGCACCGTTTCCAGAAACGTCGTCTTCGCCACCGTCGTTCCAGCGAACCGCGGTCTTTTCGGTTCGACTTGCACCCGGCGCTACATAAGCCTCTAGCCCGATGATCGGTTTCACGCCAGCAACTTTTGCAGCGTTATAGAACTCGAAAGCGCCGTGCATATTGCCGTGATCTGTAATTGCAACGGCAGGCATGCCCTGGTCGGCGACCTCTTTGATTAGCTGCTTGATTTTTGCGGCACCGTCAAGCATCGAATAGTCGGTGTGGACGTGAAGGTGCACGAATGAATCGTTATTCGTCACGAACCCCTCCTATGCACCGCTGCGAGACCAAAACGCAAGAATAAACCTAGTTGGTTCTCAAACGCTCCAAGACATCGGCCAAGTCTGGGCTGTAGTTGCTCTCAAACTCAACCTGCTCACCCGAAGTTGGGTGAATGAAACTCAAACGAACGGCATGAAGCCACTGGCGCTCGATGTGCAATCTTGCTGCCAGGGTTGGGTCAGCTCCATACATGGTGTCGCCAAGCAGCGGGTGTTTGAAAGCACTGAAGTGAACTCTGATCTGGTGGGTTCGACCGGTCTCAAGAATTACCTCGACCAGAGAGGCAGAGGCAAATGCCTCGAGCAGTTTGTAGTGGGTGATTGACGGCTTGCCGTCGTTCATCACGGCAAATTTAAACTCTGCTCGCGGATGCCTGCCGATTGGTGCGTCAATCGTTCCTTCAAATGGGTCTGGGTGACCTTGAATAACAGCGTGATAAACCTTGTGCACCGCACGGTCTCGAAATGCCTGCTTCAACCTCGAATAGGCAATCTCAGTCTTGGCAACCATCATGAGTCCGCTTGTACCAACGTCGAGACGCTGAACAATTCCCTGGCGCTCGTGGGCCCCAGAGGTTGTGACTTGCACTCCCCTTGCCAATAGAGCGCCCACAACAGTTGGGCCATCCCAGCCCACCGATGGATGCGCGGCAACGCCAGCCGGCTTGTCGACAACCACCAGGTCTTTGTCTTCATAAACGATTTTGAGATTCTCTACCTCGGTTGGGCGAACCGACAGCAGGTCTTTAACCTCTGGCATAACTATCTCAAGAAGGTCGTCTTCTCTCAGTCGGTCTGACTTTCCAACCAAGACTCCCGAGCGATGAACACCGTGACCTTCGAGAATTGCAGATGCGGCTGATCGTGAGAGACCCAGCATCTTTGCAACCGCTGCGTCTGCGCGTTCGCCATCGAGAGCTGGTGGAACCGGAATGAGCCGCGAATCAGTCATTAGTCGCTTGGCCGACCTTGCCAATTGTGTGGCCGAGCAGCACGCGAATTACCGTTAGCGAAGCAATTATGACAATGCACATATCGGCGAGATTGAACACCGGAAAGTTGAACGGAATTTGAATGTAATCAACGACGCGACCTAGACCTGCTCCCGGAAATCTAACGAATCTATCGATTAGATTGCCAACAACTCCACCGAGCAAAACTCCGGCCATGATTGCCCAGCCGAATGTCTCTGCCTTTTTCGCAATGAACCAAATCAAACCGAGTGTTGCGACGCTTGAAATGATTGTGAATAATCCGGTAGCACCAAAGCCAAGCGAAAAAGCTGCTGAGTCATTAAGCACGTATGTGAGTTTCACCACGTCACCAAGAAATGGTTTGACCTCGAAGGTGTGAAAATTTGCAACAATCAAATTCTTAATCAGTTGATCCGCAATAGCCAAGGCTGCCGCAATCAGCAGAGCAATCGAAACTCTAAATAGGTTCTTGCGAGTAGCTGACGACATTAGTTTGAAAAGTAGTCGCTTGAATTTTGACCGAGCTGAAAAGTCTGCGGTGCAGCCTGACCGAATGGTGCTTGCTGGTTTTGCTCTTGACTGCTTGGCATGTCAGAAGCCGACTGGTGCTCTAGCTCTGCCAGCTGAGCCTCGATGTAAGCCTTGATTTTGATTCGGTATTCGCGTTCGAAGCTCTTCAATTCGAGAATCGTGTGCTCAAGCACAGCTTTCTCTTGTTCAAACTTGCTTAGCTCGACTCTTTGCTGAGCTTCTGCTTCACGAATGACTCGAGCTGCTGTCGCATGACCCTCTGCGATCAGCGCGTCGCGCTTGCTAATTCCTTCGCGAACGTGGTCGTCGTGAAGTTTTCTTGCCATCTGCAAAAGATTGTTGGTGCTGTTTCCATCGATCTGAGATGGGTCGGTAGCAACCGGAAAATTGCTTGGAGCTGGTTCGCTCAGCTGAGCGAGCGTTCCGAAAGTTGGGGTAACCGGCACAGAGCTGGTTAGTTGATCAGCCAAACCGGCGCCGCTGCGCTGAAGCTCGGCGATGCGGGCTTCTGAAGCCAACAGACGCTGGCGAAGATCTTCGTTTTCTTGATTCAGACGGCGAAGTTCCACGACGATTTCATCAAGAAAGTCATCGACCTCATCCTGGTCATAACCCTCGCGAAACTTAGTCGGCTGAAAACGCTTATTGACTACGTCTTCTGGAGTAAGCGGCATGTTTACCTCTCTTGTTTGGGCTTTACCAAGATTACCCTAGGCAAACCACTGCCCCAGATTCGAATGATCCCTGTTAGTACTCGATCAGGCGAGGCGAGCAAGCAAGTTTTGCAGCAGCGAGACAATCAGCAAGAGTAGTGTCCAACCGAAATCAAGCGAAATTGAGCCAACGCGCAACGGCTTGATGAATCTGCGCACTAACTTCAGCGGTGGGTCAGTGAGAGTCATAACTATCTCTGTCGCAACCAGAATCAGGCCTCTAGGTCGCCAAGTCGGATTAACAGACAGAACGAGATCAACTACAAACCTTGCGATAAGCAGGTAGAAATAAAGCTGCAACGCCCACCAGAGCGCGACAACCACGATCGACATTGGCTACGGCTGAATTAGCAGGCCGTCGACAACTTCTTCGGCAGGCTCAGGGTCGTTGATGCCCACGTTCATCGGAGTCAACAAGTAGACGTGCTTGGTGATGCGCTTGATGTTTCCGAGCAGCGCAAGCTTTAGACCTGAGAGAAAGTCGACCATGCGAAGTGCTTCTGACTCGCTCAACTTGGCCATGTTCACGATTACGGTCACGCCATCACGGTAGTGGCTAGCGATCTCTTCACCAGACGAAAGGTATGAGTCTGGTTCGATTGAGAAAATCTCACTCTGCTCTGCCCCGCGGCGTGAGCGAAGTTGGGTGATCTTCGGCGCAGACATGCGTGATTCTGCGGCTGCGACCTGTGGACGCTGTGGGGCTTCGACTTCGTCGCCCAATCCGAGCCAGTTTTGAACAGTTGACATTAGAGCCATGGTGGACCTCCTAGATAAACCTTGACCTTCAGGATATGGCTAAAGGTTACGTTTGCCCGTGATTGCCGTGCCAATTCGAAGGTGTGTCGCGCCAAATTCAATGGCCTGTCTAAAGTCGTGCGACATGCCGGCTGAGATGAACCGGGCCTTGGGCTCAAGCCTCTGCAGCTCAGCGCTGGCCGAGGCAATGGTCTCAAAGTCGATTCGTGGGTCTCTATCAAGGGCCGCCACGCCCATAACGCCGAGCAAGTCGAAAGACTCAAGCTCTAACACGGATGAGGCGAACTCGGATAGGTGCTTGGGCTCGATTCCGCCTCGCCCCGGGTCATCGGTGAGATTCAACTGAATGAAGCCACCGAGCCGCCCTGGGCGGCCTTGAAGCTCACGTTTTAGGCTGCTCACAAGCGATGCTCGGTCGATCGAGTGCAAAACGCTTGTGTAGCTGAGTGCCGATTTTGTCTTATTGCTCTGCAATTGACCAACGAAGTGCCAAACAAGGCCTGGCAGGTCTGAGGTTTCTTCGGCTTTAGGCTTCGCTTCTTGATCGCGATTTTCGCCAAAATGGCGTTGCCCAAGTGCGTGCAACTCGCGCACCAATTCAGCCCCGTGATTCTTGCTAATCACGATTAACTCAACTTCAGATTGCGCTCGGCCGCATGCCGAGATTGCCTCTGCCACTTCGGCCGAAACCGACTCGTAGCGTTCGGCGAGAGTCGACACCTGAATCGGTTACTTCAAGAAGTCGGGAATGTCTAGGTCGTCGCCAAACCCGTCATCTGTCTTCTTCGGAAAAACGATGATGTCTTCTTCAACGGTGTCAATAACACCCGTTGCGTCAGATACTGATTCATTCACCTGAATGCCGAAACCAAAACCCGCTGCGGTTGCTGCCACGGCTGGCGCTGTTGCAGCCGCTGCCGAAGGCAAATCGAATACTGAAGCTTGCTTTGGTGCTTCATCAACTGCAACGCGACGCTCAACTGGACGAACCTTCTGGGTTGCCGGATCAAAACCAGCCGCAACCACAGTGATGCGAATTTCGTCACCGAGGGTGTCATCGATTGTTGCACCGAAGATGATGTTGGCCTCTGGGCTTACTGCCTCGTTGACCATGCGCACGGCTTCGTTTACTTCGTGCAAACGCATGTCTTGAGCACCCTGAACAAGCATTAGAACGCCGTGTGCGCCATCGATGGTGGTTTCAAGAAGTGGGCTAGAGATCGCAGCCTCAGCAGCGCGAATTGCTCGGTCTTCACCCTTTGCGGTTCCGATGCCCATGAGAGCAGAGCCTGCGCTTTGCATAACAGAGCGCACGTCTGCGAAGTCAACGTTGATGAGTCCTGGAGTAACGATTAGGTCGGTGATTCCCTGAACACCTGCGCGCAGAACATCGTCTGCGATATTGAAGGCCTCTACCAAGCTCAATGACTGGTTGGTGTGTTCAAGCAAGCGCTCGTTTGGAACAACAATCAGGGTGTCGACCTCGGCGCGAAGCGCTTCGATTCCGGCGTTGGCGTTTTCTGCACGACGACGGCCCTCGACTGCAAACGGACGGGTAACGACACCGACGGTTAGTGCGCCGAGGCGCTTTGCGATCTTTGCAACTACTGGCGCAGCTCCGGTTCCGGTACCTCCACCGGCACCAGCGGTAACAAAGACCATGTCTGAGCCACGCAGGGCGAGCTCAATTTCTTCTTCGTGGTCTTCAGCAGCACGCTTGCCTACTGTTGGGTCTGCACCTGCGCCGAGCCCACCGGTCAATTCACGACCTATGTCGAGCTTTACATCGGCCTCACACATGATGAGGTCTTGAGCATCGGTGTTGATCGCGACGAATTCAACACCGCGTTGACCCTTTTCGATCATGCGATTTACGGCGTTACCACCGGCACCGCCAACACCAACAACCTTGATTACCGCTAGGTAGTTCTGGTTCAAACCCACGACATTCCTCCGACTAAGCCACGACGCTTTCACGTCCAATTGAAGAGAAAACCTTAAACCTCCGGATGAGGCTTAAACTCGGCACAACTCTTACAACTGCGCCTAGAAACTACGGCCAGTTAGGTTCCAAATAGCGCATATCCGTGGGCGTGTCTTAGCGGTAACGAACAACCGGAGCAGTCGGCGACGAAACATCAAATGTGACTCGATCTGTCGGCTTCTGATTCGCGATTAGCGCCGCCAAAACTTTTGACTTGAGCGCGGCCTGTGAGGCGTCTCCCCAAATAATTTTTTGCCCTGCGTAGCCGCGCAGCTGCATTGTTACATCGTCTTTCGACTTTGCATCAATTACAGAAATTCGCGGCAATAGCTTTGCTGGAAGCGCAAGCAAAACATCAATTGCTTCGGAATAGCTCACGCTGTTCTTGGGCTCGCCTTTGATTAATACTCTCGGATAAGTATCTTTGTAGCTTGCCTGACCAAGACGAACGCCAGCCGGGTCATAGAGGTAACTGACTCCCCTAACATCAACAATGCAAATTGGTTGACGTTCTGAAATCGCGATGTGAAGCGTGTGCGGCAATTCACTGACCAGAGAAAAACTCTCAATCAAAGTGAAGCGCGAAAGTTGATCTGCAACCGATTGCTGAGTCACAAGAGCAAGCGGAATTCCAATTTGCGACTTCACCGCCGCTGCGACTTTCTTTTCGTCAATCTTCTGCAGGCCAGTAATTTTGATGTTCTCGACTGCAAGCAAAGGCGTAAAAATCGTGGCAAGCACGAGCACAATCAAAGCCACCAGTGAACCAAGCGCGGTGAGCACAATCGCTTTGGTCTGCTTAGGCCTTGCCTTAAAACGCACGATTGTGTCTCTGTCAATTTTAACGCGGTTGGCAGCAAATTTCGACCTGCTAAAGATTCGCGCAAACAGCTTGTTTGTTGCCTTCGGTTTGCGAAGTGAACGCCCGCTGGCCTTGATTGAGCGTTTAGTTACTTTGACACTTCTAGAAGGCTGCTGTCGTGCAACAGGTTTTCGCGACTGCGGGCCGCGACTAGTCGGGCGCTTCAACTTACTTCTCTAGCGCTTCGATGAGTTGCGGAACCATGCGATAGACATCTCCGCAACCCATTGTCATTATGAAGTCACCCGGCTCAGCGAGCGATGCAGCAATCGCCGGAGCGTCATCCCAGTTCGGCACGTAGTGAACCTGTGCTTGATTCTCGAACGAATCAGCAACTAAGACCCCGGTCACCCCTGGTTCAGGGTCTTCGCGAGCCGCGTAAATGTCGAGCACCACTACCTTGTCGCTTGCAGCAAGGGCTTGAGCGAACTGGTCATGCATCATGCGGGTTCGGCTATAAAGATGGGGTTGAAACACGGTGATGAGTTTTCCTGAGCCGACCACCGCACGGGCCGCCTTGAGCGCTGCTGAAACTTCGGTTGGGTGGTGCGCGAAGTCATCGTAAACACGCACACCTCGTCGCTCACCGTGAAGCTGAAAACGCCGATCGGTGCCTCTGAAGTGCCCGATGGCTGTCAGTGCATCTGCCGGATCGAAACCTAGCCCGTAAAGAACGGTCAAAGCCCCAACAGCATTGATTGCGTTGTGCTCACCCGGAATTGTTAACTCACCGTGCAAGATCTTTGAATCTATCTCGACGCTAAATGTAACCTCTGCCCCCGAGGCATCAACATCAAAGAGCCTGACAGAAGAATCTTTATCGAATCCAAAAGTTAGAACTCGTTTGTCGCTAATCAGTCGGGCTACCCGTTTTGCACCCGGATCATCAGAGTTGATAGCGATGAATTCTTTAGCGCCCTCTGCAAAACGAGCGAACTCTCGCTCAAACGCATCTTCGCTTCCGTAGTGGTCTAGGTGATCTGCATCGACATTGGTAATCAGCGCAACAGCCGTGTCGTAGTGCAAGAAAGACCCGTCAGACTCATCTGCTTCGATAATGAAAAGCTCCGACTCTCCCTTTGCCGAAGAAGAGTTGAGTGCTGCAATGACTCCGCCGTTGACGAAACTTGGGTCAACTCCTAGTTTGAGCAGGCCGGTGATAATCATTCCAGTGCTAGTGGTTTTTCCGTGTGCCCCTGCCACGGCAACTACTCGATTCTTCGAGGTTAGGTATGCAAGCGCCTGCGATCTGTGAATGACCGGAATTCCCCGCTGCTTAGCAAGCAGATATTCGGGATTGGTTGGCCACAGAGCCGAGGTAACGACAACGGTGTCAGGGTTGCCGAGGTGAGACTCGTCGTGTCCGATAAAGATTTCTGCGCCGAGCTCTCTCAAAGCAGCCACATTGTCTGTGTCGCGCAAGTCGCTTCCGGTGACTCGATGACCCATGCCAATCAAAATGCGGGCGATTCCACTCATGCCAGAGCCGCCAATGCCGATGAAGTGAATTACGCCCAAGTCATCGGGTACCGGTTGATTAAAGTCTGGTTTTATCATGATGTTCTAAGCAAGGTTAGGCGCAGACTAGGCCTTTTGGGCTGACAACACGCCTTGAACAAGCGCGAGAAGACGTGCCGTGCCGTCAGCTGTTCCACACGTTTTGGTTGCCTGTGCCATTGCCAAAACTCGTTTCGAGCTGCTCAGCAGAGGAACCAGTTCGGTAGCAACAAAATCTCTAGAGAACCTCGAATCAGGCAGAGAAATTGCTGCCTCGGCTGCCATCAAGTCTTTAATGTTCAGTGCCTGCTCACCGTTTCCGACCGCATAAGGAATGTAAAGAGCTGGCAAGCCAACCGCCGAGAACTCCGACACCGTTGACGCACCAGCTCGCGACACGGCGAAGTCAGCCGCCGAAATCGCCAAATCCATGCGGTCGCAATATGAAATTCGAACGTAGCCTCGCTGTTTTACCGGTGCCAACTCTGAGTTGCCGCCAACGATGTGCAAAATCTGAATGCCGGCGGCAATCAAGAGATCTTTGCTCTCTTCGATTACTTCGTTAATTTTCTTTGCGCCGAGAGAACCACCGGTAACAAGCAAAGTGAACGAATCTGGGTCTAGCCCAAAAAAGGTGCGAGCGGCGACCTTGTCTTGCTTCGAAGCCAGAGCCTCGATTTCTTTGCGCAGCGGCATGCCAACAAATTGAGCATTTCGAAGCGGTGTCGATTTGAAAGCCACGCCTATCGCTTTTGCGAACCCGGCACCGAGTTTGTTTGCCATTCCAGGCAGGGCGTTTGCCTCGTGAATTACCAATGGCACACGTTCGAGTGCTGCAGCCAAATAGGCTGGCGCGCTCGCGTATCCGCCAAACCCTACGACGACATCGATCTTGCGCTGTTTGAGTAGCAATCGCGTCTGTGCGACCGCAGCAGCAAAGCGAGCAGGAAATTTAAAGGCATAGACATTCAATCGACGCGGAAACGGAAGTTTGGCAATCGTCGCAAGTTCGTAACCTCGCTCGGCAACCAATCTAGTTTCGAGACCTTCTGCTGTGCCAAGCGCGAGCACCTTGTCGCTTTCACTGCTTTTGGTTATCGCATCGGCAAGCGCGAGCAGAGGGTTAACGTGGCCAGCGGTTCCACCACCGGTTAGCAAATAATTTGTCATCGAGAGACGCTCACGCGAGAGCGACTGCGGCCGCTGGTCGATAGTTGCGGATTCGAGTTTCTCGATTCAATACCAAGCGCGATACCAAGAGTCATTAGTGTGGCTAGCAGCGAGGTTCCACCAGAAGAAATCAGTGGCAGCGGAACACCAAGCACCGGCAAGAAATTGAGCACAACGCCAATGTTGATAAGCGACTGAATTGCTATCCACGAAAGAATTCCGAACATCACAAAACGCTCATAAAGACGGTTGGTGCGATTCAAAATGCGAACCAGAGCGAAGCTGAGCAAGACGTAAAGCAAAATCAGTGTCGCTGCACCTGCCAATCCAAGTTCTTCACCAACTACAGAGAAGATGTAGTCGTTGTCGATCATCGGAATCCAGCTCCACTTCATTTTGGAGTCACCAAGACCGGTGCCACCAAAACCGCCGGCAGCTAGAGCCCAGATGCCGTGCTTTGCCTGCCAACCGACGTCTGTAGGGTCTGGCGCATCAGGAAACAACCATGCGTTGATACGAGCCTTGCGAGAACCAGTATTCGCCAACAGCGCAGCCGCAAGCACCACGGGAATCAGCACTCCCCAGATGACCTTTCTCGGCATGCCAGCAAGGATCATCATCACAAATGACAGCCCGAACATGACCATCGCGGTTCCAAGGTCAGATCCAGCCAAAACCAGCCCGGTTGCCAGAATCATTGCTCCGAGACCCCAAGCCCATGAGTTCATGAAGTCGTCAAACATCTCACGTCGCTGAACCAAAATTCCGGCAATAACCAACACGAGCGCGAGTTTCAAAAACTCACTTGGCTGAATCGAGATTCCGAAAATCTTAATCCAGTTTCTGTTTCCATAGACAGACGAACCAAAAAGCAGAACGAGAACCTGAACGCCTAGAAATAACAAATAGAAAAGCGGCGCGAGTCGTTGCAACACGGCAATCGGCATTCTGACCATAACGGCCATGGCTAAGAAACCAAGCACCGCCGAAATGCCCTGCTTATAGAAAACCGAGTAGGCATCTGAACCACTGCGAAGGGCAACGACATAAGAAGCGCTCAGCACCATAACCAAACCAAATATCACCAGGATGATGACAAGCCCTAGCAAGAAGTTAAAAGCTTTTGACTGCCCCCTGAATGTTCCATTCAGCCAGCCACCGAATCGACTGATCGCAGCACCGGTGACATCAGATAGCTGTGCGGTCGACTTGCCGGATTTCCTTTTGGTTTGTCGAATTGGTTTATTTCGCATTTGCTATCTCCTTCACAGCTCTTGAGAATTGGTTTCCTCTGTCTGCGTAATCCTTGAATTGATCCATTGAAGCGGCAGCGGGTGCCAACAAGACGACATCGCCAGGTTGGGCAACTTCAGACGCCGCCAACACCGCTCTCGACATGACAGTGTCATTTTCATGATCTGAAATTTCAATCACCTGACACTGCGGCGCCCAGTTGCCAAGGGCCTCGATAATTTCGGTTCGCTCTTTGCCAATTACCACCGCGGCACGCAGCCTCGATGAGTTTTGCTTTATCAAAGGAGAGATTTCGACGCCCTTGAGCAGGCCACCAACAAGCCAAACAACGCTTTCAAATGACTTCAATGAGGCGTCTGCCGCGTGAGCGTTCGTGGCCTTCGAGTCATCAAACCACTTGACGCCCGCGAACTCCTCGATGAACTCAATGCGGTGTTTGTCTAATTTGAAAGCTTGGATGGCCGCCTTGATTGACGCCGCGTCAACATCGCACGCCCTAGCGATTGCAGCAGCTGCCGACACGTTCGCCAGCAGGTGCGGCGTAACGACGCCAATTTGCTCAATGTCTTCGAGGCTTGCCAGCTCAGGCAACTCGGCGGCGCGATAGCCATAGAAGGCTCGGTCGATTAGGAATTCCTCAATAAAGCCAACCTGCAAATCGGCAGGCATCGCCCTGGTGAAAGCTGCGGCCAGAACGTCTTCACTTGCAACGTCTGCGTTTCGAGCCAACTCGGCTGTCTTGCCGTCTTCACCGTTATAGATGATTGCTCCGGTAGTTCCTTCAAAGACCTTGCCCTTGGCCGCGGCGTATTCTTCGAACGAGCCGTGCCAATCAATGTGATCTTCGGCAATATTCAGCAAGGCCGACACTCGCGGAGCTAGGCGGTTCAGGTAGTGCAATTGAAAACTTGAAATTTCGATAACCAGAAAATCCCAGCCCTGCGGGTCACGAACCGCATCAAGCACCGGGGTTCCGATGTTTCCACAGGCAAGAGCTTTCTTGCCCGAAGTAATCAACATTGATTCGACCAACTGAGTGGTGGTGGTCTTGCCGTTAGTTCCGGTAATGAAAACCCATTCAGCTGGCTTTACTTTGTCTCGCACGCGCCAGGCAAGTTCTATGTCACCAATTATTTCAATCGAATTCCCTGCAAACCATCGAACAAGAAAATTTGTTGGCTTGATGCCCGGTGAGACAACTGCAAAGTCTGGATTGAAATCTCTGATTGCGGCAATAGCCTCGTTCTCAGCTGCGCCTTCGAGATATTGAATGCCAAGAACTTCGAGCAAATCCTTGTGTTGTGCATCGATTTGATCTGCAACCACCAGCAATTGACTGCCAAGTTCGTTCAGAGTGTCAGCGACCGAGAATCCAGAAATGCCTACGCCGTAGACAACAACTTTTTGGCTCTTCCAATCGGAGTGCCAACTAGAGAGTTTTTCGAGGCTAGTCATAGTTCTAGCCGTAGATCCATTCAATGTAGAACAGGCCAATCCCAGTCAGAACGCAAAGCCCAGCGATGATCCAGAATCGAACCACAATCGTGATTTCGGCCCACCCCTTCATTTCAAAGTGGTGGTGCAATGGGCTGTTCAAGAAGACTCGCCTGCCGGTTCCGGTCTTCCACTTGGTGAGCTTAAAGAAGACGCGCTGGATGATCACAGAGCCGGTAACGATAACAAAGATTCCGCCGATCAAAACGAGCAACAGCTCGGTGCGCGAGAGAATAGCGAGTGCCGCCAATGCGCCACCGAGGCCGAGAGAACCCGTGTCTCCCATAAAGATTTGAGCGGGTGCGGTGTTCCACCATAAAAACCCAGCTAATGCCCCGACCAGTGCCGACGCTACAACTGCCAAATCAAGCGGGTCTCGCGTTGTGTAGCAGGATGCCACGTTTTCGACGATCGTCAGACAGCTCTGATTGAATTGCCAAAAGCCGATAATGGCGAATGCGCCGATTGACATGATGCTCGAACCCGTTGCAAGGCCATCTAGCCCGTCGGCGATGTTAACGCCGTTAGAGGTGCCAGCAACCAAGAAGTAAATCCAGATCACAAATAGCGTGACTCCAACGACTGTTCCAAAGGCCATAAGGTCGATGTTGGTATCGCGGAAGATCGAAATTTTGGTCGAAGCAGGCGTCAAGCCGGCTTCGTTCTTAAACTGAAGTGAAAGAACTGCAAACGCGACAGCAACGATTCCCTGGCCAAGAATCTTTTGCCAACCCGTGAGACCAAGGCTTCGCTGCTTGTGAACTTTGATGTAATCATCGATAAAACCGACCAACCCCAAGCCAACCATCATTAGCAAGACTAAGAGTGCCGAAATTGTCGGGGTTTCGAAGTTTGCAAGCTTGCTAAAGAAATAGCCAGCAAGCGTTGCCAGAAAGATGACAACTCCACCCATGGTTGGAGTTCCGTGTTTGGTGAAGTGAGTCTGTGGGCCATCGGCTCGAATGAACTGGCCCCAATTAAGTTTCTTAAACAACCAAATAAATGCCGGAGTTGCAAAGAGAGTTATGGCCATAGCGATTCCGCCAGCCAAAAGCACCGCTCTCATTAATTCACCTCCGCAAGGGCATCGCCCAGATGTCTAAGTTCGGCTGATTTAGAAGACTTAACCAGCACGATATCGCCAGAACCTAGCAAACCACGAACAGCCTCTAAAGCCTCGTCAATCGACTCATAGAATTTTGACTCGCCATCCCACGAACCTTCTTGGCTTGCACCCATGTGAATCAACTTGGCGCGCTCACCAACAACGACAACCTGGTCGATGTTTAGACGCACGGCTATGCGGCCGATCGCGTCGTGCTGTTCTGCTGCTTGAGAGCCAAGCTCTGCCATTTCGCCGAGCACAGCGATGGTTCTATGCCCCTGACGACCGAGGGTTGCCAAGGTTTGCAGAGCAGCTTTGGTTGAGTCGGGGCTCGCGTTGTAAGCGTCATTGATAATGAATGAACCCTTTGGCCCAGGCAAGAGTTGCATTCTCCAGCGCTCGGCCAACTGCATGCGCTCAAGCGCGCCAATCGACTCGCCAATTGGCAAACCGAGCAGTTGAGACACCTCAAGAGCGGCCAGTGCATTCATAACCTGGTGTTCACCAAGAATGTTTAGAACCACCTCATGCGTTTCAGGCCCAACGTGAAAGACAAACTTGGTGCCCGCAAGCGTCACTTCGATGTCGCTAGCCCAAACCCCAGAGTTTTCAGAGGTGCCGAACCAATGCACTTTCGCTTCTGTTAGTTCTTGCATGCTTGCAACCAGACCATCGTCCGCATTGAGAACCAAGAGATCATTGCTGCCGAGAGCTCGAGCAAGTTCGCTCTTAATCTGAAATGTAACTTCAATTCCGCCAAACTCACCCACGTGTGCAAGACCGACTTTGAGAATTACCGCGATGTTTGGCTTGCACATGTTTGCCAGATATTCGATGCTGCCCACACCGCCTGCACCAAGTTCAACAACAAGATATTTAGTAGATTCACTAGCTTTCAACATCGAAATCGGAGCGCCGACTTCGTTGTTGTAAGACTCGATTGGAGCAATCGTTTCACCTGCTAGCGAAAGGATTTCGCGAAGCATATTTTTCGTTGAGGTTTTTCCATTAGATCCCGTGATTCCGATTACGGTCAACGAGTTGGAGTCGCGAAGTTTGCCGAGCACAAATTTGGCAAGCAATCCAAGCGCGACAACAGAGTCACTCACAACAATTTGCGGTAGCGCTGAATCAGAAACTTGATGTTCAACAATTGCGCCAATCGCTCCACCCTGTTCTGCACTTGCAAGAAAAAGGTGACCATCGGTAAATTCGCCTGGCTTGGCAACGAAAAGCGAACCGGCACTCACCAAACGAGAGTCGGTCTCAACAGATCCGGTGACCATCGCATCTTTGCCGATGAGTTCTCCGTTTACGGCTTGTGCGATCTGCTCGAGCGAAAGAGGGATCACTTCCAGCCTGCCTCTGAAAGGGCAGCGCGAGCTTCTTGCCTTGCTGAATAAGGGGTTCGCACTCCCCTGATGTCTCGATAATCCTGGTGACCAGGCCCAGCCCAAAGAATCGAATCTCCTGGTTGTGCTAGCGATACAGCCTTTCGAATTGCTGCCTCCGGCGGGCTTACCTCATAGATTTCTAATTCAGGTCGTGCTTGTCGAGCCGATTCGACAAGAGTTGCTCTAATCGATGCCGGGTCTTCAAACCTCGGATGATGATCTGTGATGACCAAAAGGTCACAACCCTCTGCAGAAACTCTCGCCATGTCTGGGCGTTTCGTCGCATCGCGATCGCCATCTGCACCAAAAACCATGATTACTTTGCCCTTGGTGACTTTTCGAACCGCAGCGAGAGTGTTCAAAAAAGCATCGGGACTGTGGCCAAAGTCGACAAAGACGTCTGGCCCGGTGGCTGCAGTTACTCGCTCGGTTCGACCCGGAAGATATGCTTCTACGCCGCTTGAAATTGCCTTAGCGATTTTGCTGAACGCAATTCCAGACTCGACAAGCATGGCAATAGCCAAACCAGCGTTATGAGCCATGTGTGCCCCAATAAGAGGAATGCTTGATTCAAGTACTTCTCCCAAAGGTGACTTCACCATAAAAGAAGTTTTTGAAGGCAGCTCTTCTGTAACCAAGACTTTCCAGTCGCTAGAAACAGACTCGTTTGAAGAGATGGTGACCACCGGAATCTTTGCAGCTTCAAGCATCTGCTCACCATATTGCGAGTCAAGACAAACGACACCGCGTTTTGCGTGCTCGGCCGTAAAGAGTCTTGCCTTCGCATCGAAGTAGGTCTGCATGTCGCCGTAATCATCTAGATGATCGTGACTCAAGTTTGTAAAACCAGCGACGTCGAAGATCAGACCATCGACGCGAAGTTGAGTTAGGGCCTGTGCAGAAACTTCGATCGCAATCGACTCAACCTTCTTCTCTCGCATTCTCGCAATCAGCGCGTGCATTTCGGTTGATTCAGGGGTCGTCAAACGCGAAACGATTACTTCGCCAGCGATGTGTCTTTCAGCGGTTGAGGTGAGACCGGTTACTTGCCCGAGTTGTCTAAGAATTGCCTCGAGCAGGTAACTGGTCGATGTCTTGCCGTTGGTTCCCGTTGTTGCAAATGTCGTGGGCATGACTTCGGCTGTGTTTCCGTATACCGCCGCGGCAAGAGCGCCAAGGTGTTTTCTTGGTTGCTCGAGGAGGGCAATCGGAACCTCGCGAGATTCGATCAGTTCAAACCCATTCGCATCGGTAATGATTGCGACGGCACCGGCATCTATAGCCTTCTGCGCGAAAGCCGCGCCGTGAGTCTTCAATCCGGGCATGGCTACAAACAAGTCGCCAGGTCGCAGATCTGCGGTGTTCATACTGATTCCAAAGAGCTCAGCCTCGCCTGCGTGCGCAAAGTCGAGCTGAAAGTTAGCTACCACCGAAGCAAATGAAACTGGCGCAACGTGTTCTGGCCGCAATATCGGCGGAATCGACTCTTTCATTATTTCCACACCGTAGGAATAGTCGCAGACTTGGTTGTCGATGGTGCAACTCTGTAAGTTCGAAGAACTTGCTGCATGATCGCCTTGAAAATCGGCGTAGCACCAATTGAATTGGTCACTGTTCTCGACTTGTATGCGGTTACGGCAACCACATATTCGGGGTTTTCTGCTGGCGCCATACCGATGAATGAAATTGCGTGAAGCCTTCCATACTGTCCGGTGTTCGGATCGGTAATCTGCGCTGTTCCGGTCTTGCCGCCAACTCGATAGCCGGCCACGGCCGCATGACGGCCAATGCCGCCCTGCTCCACAACTTTTTCAAGCATGTCAATGGTCGTGCGCGCGGTTGACTCTGACACCGCACGTTTTCCAGGTTGCATCGGCAGCGTCTGAATGTTTCCGCTGCGATCATCGCACCCCTCTACCAGCCGAGGTTGAAGCAAAACTCCCTTGTTGCCAATCGCCTGATACATCATGGCTGACTGAAGTGGCGTAACAGAGAATCCCTGACCGAACATCGAAACGTATTTCTTCACGCCATCCCACTGATCGAATGGCAGAACGAAGCCCGAAGCCTCTCCCGGAAACTTGATTGAAGTTTTCTTGCCCATACCGAACTTCGTCAGATAACTAAAGCGAGTCTTCGCATCGACGGCAGAGCCAAGCTTCATGATTCCTGTGTTCGATGAGTCTCGCAGCACTCCGGTCAGAGTTAGCTTGTCATTGCCATGCACGTGACTGTCGGTCACTCGGTAACCGTTTGAACCGGGCACGGTCCAGGCATAAGGCGCGATCACCTGGGTGGCTGGGGTCGCCTTGCCGGTTTCTACGAGTGTCGCCGCGGTGATCGTCTTGATAACCGAACCGGGCTCGAAAGACGATTCGAAGACACGAGCGTGACGCGAGGCCTCACTCGATGCCGCCGGATCATTCGGGTCCATTGTTGGTGCTTCGGCTGCAACCAGGATTCGGCCGGTCTTTACTTCTATAACAACCGCGGTGGCCCAGTCGGCCTTGAGCGAAGCCCACTTTTGCGTGAGCACTTGCTGGGCAAAGTATTGAAGATCGGCGTTGATCGTCAAGTGCACATCGCGGCCGTTGACCGCCTTTGTGGTCGTGACGACGCTGTCAGGAATCTTGATTCCGTCTTCGCCTTTTTCATAGGTCTCTTTGCCATCGACTCCCGCTAGACAAGAGTTGTAAAGACTCTCGATGCCTCCCATTGGCTTGCCGTCAGACAAGAAGCCGAGCAAGCTGCCTGCGAGAGCACCGCTTGGATAGGTGCGTGATGGGTGTGCGTCAAAGTAAACCCAATCGATCTCGAGTTTCTTTAGCTGGTCATAAACGTTTGCGTCTACACCCTTAGCGACGTTTGCATATTGCCCCGTGCCGGCAATCTTCGCCGAAACCTCTTGCGGGGTTAGCCCCAATATTCCAGCCATTTGGGCTACGAGTTGTTCAACCGGAACCTCGACCAACACTCCATTAACCTTCTTGGTCTGCGGCTTCACATTTATCGGAGCAACGTTTACGTCGTACTTCAAAACTGTTCTAGCCAAAACACGACCCGTAGCGTCAAGAATTTGTCCACGGATAGCTGGAATCGTGTGTGTTACAGATCGGCTTGATAGCGACTGCTTGTTAATCGAATCGGCTTGAATAATCTGAACTTGAACGAGCCTGCCAATAAACAGCAGAGCAATCACGACAATCGCCAAAATGAAAAGGCGCAAACGCTTCGCCGGGTCTCCCGGTTGCAAGTAGCTCATGATGCTCGCCTACTTTGCTGAGGTTAGTGAGTTGGTGAGGCAGGAATTACGCCACTTGAAAACGCTACTGGCTGGTTGACCTGACTGGTCTGAGCGACATTCGAGTTAATGTTTTTTTGATCAACAGTCGGGTTGCCGGTTAGAACCGAGCGCTGAACAAGCACGGCACTCGCAATGTTGTTCTTGGCTACGCGACCGTCAGTGTTCAATGCCTCTTTTGGCTTGCCAAAAACCTTCTGGTCTTCGAGCCTCAAAAAAACAGGGTTTGCGTTTGCAATCATTCCGAGCGAAGCCGCTGAGTTAGCGAGGTTTTGCTGTGAGCTAAGTGAGTCAACCTGCTGGCCGATGATTTCGCTTTGGGTAGTTAGTGCAATCTTTTCGAGCTTCAGGTTCTTTAGTTCATAAGCGCTCTGCGAGACGGTGATGTCGAGAATTAGCTTTACAACCTGAATGATTACAAAACCGAAGATGACAACCTTGGCAACCTTCTTGCCCTTTGCTTTTCCGGCAGCCGGAGCAACGGTGCGAAGGCTAGCCGCACGGCGTGCAACTGGTCTTGCTGGTGAAGTCAAACGTACTGCGCTCATGCTGCTCTCCGGATTTTTTCTGCCGCGCGCAGTCTCACTGACGCAGCTCTTGGGTTTGATTCGATTTCAGGTTCGCTTGCCATTTCGGCACCCTTCACAACGAGGCGAAGTGTTGGCGCATGCTCAGGCAATTCGATAGGCATGTCGATTGGCGCAGAAGACTGGCTCGCAGACACGAGAGCCTGCTTCACAATGCGGTCTTCCAACGACTGATAGGCCAAAACGAGAATGCGTCCGCCAACTTCTAGGGCTTCGATGGCAGCAGGCATGGTGTCGCGCAATACATCAAGTTCGCGATTCACTTCGATTCTCAAAGCCTGAAAAACACGCTTGGCTGGGTGGCCTTTGCTCTTGCCCGGAATAAACGGCACGATGTCGACGATTAGCTTCGCTAGCGCTGCGCTAGAGACAAACTTTGCTGCGTTGCGCTTTTCAACAATCGCTGCGGCAATCGGCTTGGCATATCGCTCTTCGCCGTATTCCTTGAAGATTCTTACGAGATCTTTCTCGTCGTATTCGTTGACAACATCTGCAGCGGTTAGCGACTCTGTTGCATCCATGCGCATGTCGAGCGGAGCATCGAAGCTGTATGCGAAACCGCGGTCTGCCTCGTCAAGTTGCATCGACGAAACACCAAGGTCAAGCAGAATTCCCTGAACAGAATCAAAACCGTGCTCGGCGATTACATCAAGAATCTGGTCGTAAGTTGCGTGCGAGAAAAGAGCACGCTGACCGAAGCGAGACAAACGCTCGCCCGCCAATTTAAGAGCAGTTGTGTCACGATCGATTCCGATAACGGTCAAGTCAGGGAAACTCTCGAGAAATGCCTCGGCGTGACCACCAAGACCAAGCGTGCAATCAACCAACACCGCATTCTGTTTCTTCAGCGATTCGCCAAGAATCTCAATGGTGCGGTTGAGCATCACTGGAACGTGAATCTCATCAATCTGCTTAAGTGAGGTCATAGTCTTCGGGTTTCCTGAAGTTAGAACCCCATCCATTCCTGCGAGCTTGGTTTTCGCGTTTTCTGGCATCGGGGAAGAGTGCCAGCGATGAACGGGTGGAGATCTAACCTCAGGGCTAGATGATTCCCGGAATCACCTCCTCGGCCAATGACGAGTAGCTGAATTCCTGACTTGATTCAAAGTTTTGCCATGCGGTGGCATCCCAGATTTCGGCGTGGTTGCCAGCGCCGATAACGGTGAGTTCGCGAACCAGAGACGCATACTGACGAAGCGCAACCGGAATCGTTACGCGACCCTGCTTGTCTGGGGTTTCTGAGTGAGCGCCAGACATAAACATGCGCACGTAGTTGCGGGCTTCACGGTTAGTGATCGGTGCCTGCGCGAGAACCTCTGCTCTGGCCTCGAATGCAGCTGCAGTGAACAGCAAGAGGCAACCGTCTTGTCCTCTGGTCATCACCAGGCCGTTGACGAAGTATTCACGTAGCTTGGCCGGCAAAATGATGCGACCTTTTTCGTCGAGCTTTGGGTAGTAAGCGCCGCTGAGTGTATTCACGATCGCTTCCCCTTTCGCTCCGATGCTCCCGATTTCTCCACTTTACACCACTTTTATCCACAAACGGCACATTTTGCGGAATATTTATAACGTTTTGATATGAAATTCTCAATAATCTAGCGGTCTTTAGCGGTGGAGCAAAATCCCACAAATTTGCCAAATATTGGACAAGATTCCCAAAAATGGGCCGTTTAAATGAAAAAAGCACCCGATTTTCGGGTGCTATGAAACCTGGGCTATTTAGTCTTCGGTTCGGCGGTTCCATCGATCTTCGAAGAAGCTGCCCTGTTGCTTGGCTGGCTTCTTAGCTGAGCCTGTGCTCGGAGCGCCCGTCTTGGCACTCGCACTCGCCATTAGCAGACCAAAAAGCATGATTAAAAAGCCTGCGACGCCTACTGGTGGCAATTGAGTGATTGCGGCAAAGACCAGAATCGAGATTCCGATGACTGCCAATAATGCGCCGGCGATCACCTTGGCCGGAGAATTTGCCCCGCGCGACGAGACCTGGTCGATTTTGGCCTTAGTTTTGCGGGCAAAATCGGCGTCATTTTCATACAAATTGCGTTCGAGTTCTTCAAGAACTCGCTTTTCGCTCTCTGACAATCCCATGGTGACCTCCTCTTCTGAGCATAGGCAAGAGCCGTGTTTTTGTAAATGCCGCAGGTTAGGCTTGTCGCGTGCTCGAGTCTTCAATTTTGCTAAACGCCATCCAAAAGCAACTGGATGATTTTTGCGCTAGCCGCAGACGTGATTTTGGCCTCATCTCAGAAGACTTGTACCCGCTAGTCGACTTCGCCCAGGATCTTCTTCAAGGCGGAAAGCGCTTTAGAGCTCAGTTCTGCTATTGGTCATGGGCCGGAAACCTGGCTAGCAATCTGCAATTGACCCAAGAACAGCGAGATCAATCACTCGAAGCCGTTGTTGGCATCTGCGCCGCGCTAGAAATGTTCCACGCGGCAGCACTCGTGCATGATGACTTGCTTGACCAGTCAGACACGCGCCGCGGAAAGCCGGCAGTTCACAAGAATTTTGAATCGCTGCACGAAACCGAGGCCTGGGCCGGAAGCAAAGAGCGTTTCGGCCAAGCCGGTTCTGTTCTTGTCGGCGACCTGATGCTCAGTTGGAGCAGCGAAATTTTCGGAAACGCATTGCTACACGCACCAACGCCCGAGATTGAGCAAGCCTGCCGCGAAGAATTCAGTCGCATGCGAGTTGAAATTATGGCCGGGCAGTATCTCGACGTTCTCGAAGAGAACGCCGCACCGAGTCGAAACCCAAGCGAGGCAGTTGCTCGAGCGAACCGAGTGATGCTCTACAAGACAGCAAAGTATTCGATCGAGGCTCCCCTGCTCATCGGCGCTGCTTTTGCAGGCGCGAACCAATCAGAACGCAAGGCTCTCGGTGCATTCGCGATTCCTCTAGGTCTGGCTTTTCAGCTTCGCGATGACGTTCTCGGTGTTTTTGGCGACCCTCAAGTTACGGGCAAGCCAGCCGGCGACGATCTGCGCGAAGGAAAACGCACTGTACTTGTCGGCCTGACAAGAGAGACACTCGATGGCGCAGTTGGTCGAGTCTTTGACGAGATGTTGACTTCTCGCGAACTATCTGATGATCAGATTCGCTTCTTGCAGCAAACCATCGTCGGCTGCGGCGCTCTAAAGAAGACCGAAGATCTAATTGAGCAACTCGGCACCGAGTCGATGCAGTTGCTTGAGAAAATCGAACTAGAGGCCGAAGCCAAGGATGCCTTGCGGCAACTAGCGCTATTGGTTATTAACCGCTCACACTAGCTATAGAGCCAGGGCTTGAGCCAGCCTTCTGATCTCGGCCTTTTTTCCTGAAACAAGAGCTGCCATCGGCGTCTGCCCCAAAACCTCATTGTTCGTGTAGAGCCATTCGATAGCACCGTTCAGGTCAAAGCCGGCATCGAGAAGAACCACGATTGTTCCGTGAAGGCTTGGCAGCGGCTCTTTATCGACGATGAGTTCGGCAGGCACAAATTGCACGCCATCACGCTTGATCGAAATTAGGTGGTGGTCTTCGATCAACCTACGCACACGACCGAGTGGAACCTCGAGCAACTCGGCGGCTTCGGGAACGGTCAACCAAGCTGACACATTAGAAAATACATCTGACACAGGTAAAGATTGCCACACCGAAGCGCTTGACGGGTAAAAACGGCCTCAGATGGCACGATATTCCCTGAAGCATTAGGAAAAATGAGCGAATCAGGCGAAGACAAGACACGTGGCCAAGACCCTAAAAAGGTTGCCCTGGCTCTCGCTACTTTGCCGATATCAATAATCGGATCGATTTCTCCAATTGCAGATGCTGCAAATGCGAGCCAGCAGCACGACACATCGTCAGATAGAAACGAAACCGCCAGCCAGACCTCCGAGGCAGCCGACAACACCGGCACGCAAAACACCATTTCGAAACAGAGCACTTACACCGTCGAAAGCGGTGACACTATTTCTGGCGTTGCGAAGAAATTCTCAACCACCACCCGTGAACTTCTAAAAATCAACAACCTAACTGAGTCGTCTCTCTTGATGCCAGGTCAGGTTCTGAGAATTTTCAGAGACGCCGTGCATCCCTCGGTTGTCGAAAAAACAATTGGCCCCGCTCTTCACCAGGTAAAAAGCGGCGAGACACTTTCTCAAATTGCAAACAAATATTCGTTGAAGCTAAACACTTTGCTTGCCCTAAACAACTTGCAAGAGCGCTCTCTGATTTTTCCGGGGCAAAAGCTAAACGTAAGAGAAGTTACTCCGGCAAAGACTATAAATCGAACCGTTACCGCCGACGAACACTTGGTAGCCAACGGTGAAACGTTGAGCCAGATTGCAAAGCTGCATAACATATCTCTTGCCTCGCTATTGAAGGCAAACAAACTCACTAAGACCTCGCTAATTTTTGTTGGTCAAATTCTCGAGATTCCTGCAAAGTCAGCCGATGTAGACAGCCCATCATCGGTAACTGGAAACGAAGTAGGAAAACCGACTGCCATCTGCCTGTTCCACGGTTTTCACAAAATCAAGGCCGGCGAAACCATTAGCAAACTGGCCGCTGTTTTTGGAGTGACTTCACAAGCTTTGCTATCGGCAAACAACCTCACCTGGAATTCAACTATTTTCATTGGGCAAAAGTTGGTTATTCCAAACGTGCACTCGGCGCTGAACTGCCCAAGACTGACTCCCCTTACCGATGAAATGCGAGCAAACGCCTCGGCAATCATCGAGGTTGGGCGCGAGTTGCGAATCGGTGATTATGGCATCGTGATTGCACTGGCAACCGCTATGCAAGAGTCGAGTTTGCGCAACATAGGCTTTGGCGACCGTGACTCAATTGGCCTCTTTCAACAGAGACCGTCTGCTCACTGGGGCTCTAAAACCGAGATTATGAATATCGATTACTCGATCAGGGCCTTTTTCGGCGGGCCAACGAGCCCGACAAAGAAAGATGTTCGCGGCCTTCTAGACATCTCTGGCTGGAAGCGAATGTCGCTAACAGAAGCTGCTCAAGCCGTGCAAATCTCTGCGCACCCAACGGCATACGCAAAGTGGGAACCGAGCGCTTGGAATTGGCTTGCCGAACTAGATCAGCTCGAGGATAGCTAGTGGCAGACCTGGTCGGCAAAGTTATCAATGGGCGTTACAAGGTTGAACGTCTAATTGCCCGCGGCGGCATGGCAACGGTATACATCGCCGAAGACAATCGCTTAGACCGCAAGGTCGCCCTCAAGGTTATTCACCCGCACTTGGCAAATGATGAAAACTTTCGCGAGAAATTTGTTCGCGAAGCGAAAATTGCCGCTCAGCTTTCTCACCCGAACCTAGTTAATGTCTTTGACCAAGCTGAAGATGGCGGCACAGTCTTCTTGGCGATGGAATATGTTTCAGGCATCACTCTTCGTCAAGCCCTCGACGACTTTGGTGCATTGAGTGCTAGCCGTGCTTTAGATGTGTTCGAGCCAATTATTGCGGGGCTTGCCGCGGCTCATGGCGCAGGAATTTTGCACCGCGACATCAAGCCCGAAAATGTTTTGCTATCTGACGACGGTCGAATCAAGCTCAGCGATTTCGGTCTCGCTCGACCAATTTCAGCGCAAACACAGACTGGTGGAGTCGTTGGCACGGTTGCCTATCTGAGCCCTGAACTGGTTTCACGCGGCCTTGCCGATGCGCGCAGCGATGTTTACGCGGCCGGCATCATGCTGTTCGAGCTTTTGACTGGCAAGCAGCCGTATCAAGGCGAGCAAGCGGTGCAGATCGCCATGCAGCACGCGAATAGCGAGGTTCCAGCCCCGTCGTCAGTTAATGCAGCGGTTCCGGAATTGCTCGATGAAATCGTGCTCTGGGCGACGGCAAAATTGCCAGAACACCGACCAGCAGATGCTATCGAATTGCATCGAATCATTATTCGTGCAAAAAATGAATTGAATACAGGCAAGGCGACGAGTCAGCTGACTCAACAACTCAAGCAAACTGCTCTGTTGCGCCAGACAACCGTTATGGCAGCGCCACTTAACGTTGACGCAAATGCAACAGAGGTCTTCAGTAATCCGTTTCACGAAAATTCGGGTGACCACAACGCAACAGTCGCAATTGATATCGATCAGCCCGCTGAGCAAACCACTGCGCTTTTCGCCGGCCATCGAGTTACTAAGGCCTTGGTTTCTAGCGTTTTGGTTCTTCTTCTCGGACTCGGCGCTGGCTGGTGGTTCAGCTCAGGCCCAGGCGGGTTTCAAGTAATGCCTGACTTGACCAGTCGAACTCAAGCCCAAGCGATTGCAAGTCTCAAAGTGTTTGGCGATTCGATTGAAGTCGTCTCAGAATCATCAAAGACAGTTTCTAAAGGGCTGGTTATTGCAACCGAACCGCAGCCTGGTGCAATTTATTGGGGCGGCAAGATCGTGCTCAAAATATCAACGGGGCCAAAGTTAGTCTCTGCACCCGACCTGAGTTCAAAGACTTTAGTAGAGGCAACGGGGCTGATTTTGCAGAACGGATTCACCGTCGGCAAAGTGAGTTCGTGGTTTAACTCGGCTCAGATTGGCACCATCTACGCCTTTGATGGCAGCGACGGCGCAAAAATACCTGAGGGCTCCCCGATAGATCTAGAAATTTCTCTTGGTGCAATTCCGCTAGTTAGTGGCATGGATCAAGCAACTGCTATAAACGTCATCGAGGTGGCGGGTCTAAAAGTGAAGACCGTCACCGAAGAATACAGCGACAGCACACCTAAGGGCCAAGCGATGTCTCTCGTGCCGCTTAGCGAACCACTCGGAAAAGGTGGCGAAGTAAACCTGGTTGTCTCTAAAGGTCCCGATACCGTGATCATGCCGAAGGTCGTCGGCGAAACCATTAGCGCTTCAAAAACTCTGCTCGAGTCGCTGGGCCTCAGAGTAGTTGTCGATACCAATCAGCTCAGCAGCAATTGGGGAATTGCAAAAGTGAAAAAGGTTTCGGCCGCGGTTGGAACAAAACTCAAGGTCGGCAATACCGTTACCTTGATTTCTCACTAACGCTTTGCGAGCGACTCGGCTACCAAGAAAGCTAGCTCGAGTGATTGCATGTGATTCAATCTAGGATCACAGAGACTCTCATAGCGCTGCTCAAGCGAAGCTTCATCAATATGTTCGCTTCCGCCCAAACACTCGGCTACGTCGTCACCAGTTAGCTCGATGTGAATTCCACCCGGAAAAGTTCCGGCAGCACGGTGAACTTCGAAGAATCCGCGAACTTCATCCATGACGTCATCGAATCGACGTGACTTGTAGCCGTTCTTGGTGGTAATTCCGTTTCCGTGCATTGGGTCTGTGATCCAAAGCGGGTTGGCATCGCTGTCGCGTACTGCTTCAACCAGTTTCGGAAGTTCTTCGCGAATCTTTGATGCACCCATGCGAGTGATGAAGGTAAGTCGTCCGGGTTCGCGATTTGGGTCGAGCTTCTCAATTAGCTCAATTACGTCAGAAACTTGAGTAGTCGGGCCTAGCTTGACACCAATCGGATTGCGAACTCTTGAGAGGTAATCAACGTGAGCATGATCGAGCTGGCGAGTGCGCTCGCCTATCCAGATGAAGTGGCCGCTTGTGATGTATGGCGTGCCAGTTCTTGAATCGATTCGAGTCATCGGGCGCTCGTAGTCGAAAAGCAAACCCTCGTGCGAGGTGTAGAACTCAGTCGTGCGCAGTTGCTCGAAGTCAGCACCGCATGCCGACATGAACGCGATAGCTCGGTCGATTTCTGAAGCCAGTTCGGTGTAGCGCTTGTTTGCAGGATTGTCGGCGAAGCCCTTGTTCCATTCGTGCACAGAGCGCAAGTCAGCAAAACCACCCTGGGTGAATGCCCTGATTAGGTTTAGCGTCGAGGCCGAGGTGTGATAGGCCTGCAAGATTCTCTTTGGGTCAGCAATGCGTGACTCTTCTGTGAAGTCATAGCCGTTGATGATATCGCCTCGGTATGCCGGAAGCGTAACGCCTTCTCGAGTTTCGTTATCGCTCGATCTTGGCTTGGCAAACTGGCCAGCCATGCGACCCATTTTGATGATTGGCATCGAAGCGCCATAGGTAAGCACCAATGCCATCTGCAAGATGGTCTTCACTCGATTGCGAATGCGGTCTGCGGTTGCATCTGCAAAAGTTTCAGCGCAGTCGCCACCCTGCAAAAGAAATGCTTTTCCTGAAGCGGCTTGAGCGAGTCTCGAGCGCAAGATGTCAACCTCACCAGCAAAAACTAGCGGAGGCAAAATTGAAAGTTCGCGGTGCACGGCCTCAAGCGCCTGCTGGTCTGGCCAGTTGGGCTGCTGCACTGCAGGCAGGTTCTTATAGTTGTCGAGCCCAGCGAGGACTGCTGGATCTACTTCAACAACTTTTTCTGCCATGGTTTTTCCTGACTTTACTGTCGCGCCAACTTGGCACGCTTTTCTTTCACAGACGATGCGTATGCATCGACATATTCTTGACCGCTTAGTTTTGCGAGCTCATACATGATCTCGTCGGTGACAGCACGAAGAACGATGCGGTCGCCTTCCATGCCGTCGAATCTCGAGAAATCGAGTGGCTGGCCAACGACGATTCCCACGCGACGAATTCTCGGAAAACGTTTTCCAATTGGCTGAACTTTTTCTGTGTCGATCATGGCAACTGGAATCACTGGAACTTTCGATTCGAGCGCCATGCGTGCGATGCCGGTTCGGCCGCGATAAAGCTTTCCGTCTGGTGAGCGAGTTCCCTCTGGATAAATTCCTAGAACGAGACCCTGGCTCAAGACGCTTAGACCGGTGTTCAGGGAGGCCTCTGACGCCTTGCCGCCGCTTCGGTCGATTGGCAACTGGCCCGTGGCTTTAAAGAACCAGCGGGTTAGAGCGCCTTTAACACCCTTGCCCGTGAAGTATTCGCTCTTGGCAAGAAACACCACAGGGCGACGACTCTGCAGCGGCAAGAAAATCGAATCAGAGAAAGAGAGGTGATTGCTCGCCAAAATGGCGGCGCCTGATGCAGGGATGTTTTCCATGCCACGAACCCAGGGGCGAAAGATGAGTCTCAATAGCGGGCCGAGAATGAGGTTCTTCAAGATGAAATAGGCCATCTCAGCATCCTCTCGGTAAAGCGCGTAGAAGGTCTATTTTACCGCTGAGCCGCTGCCAGACGCACGAGATCTGCTGCTCCGACAACTCCGGCGTCATTTACGAACTCAGCCACCTTTAGCTGCAGCTCTGGCCTGAAGCCACGAGCGGGCATATTGGCCAGGTATGCCTTGCGGATTGGCTCGAGAAGCAATTCACCTGCGGCGCTAACGCCTCCGCCAATTACAACGACTTCAGGGTCGAGAACTGCCGAAAGGCTGGCTATGGTTTGGCCCAGCCAAGAGCCGAGGTCTTCTAGCAGGCCAAGAGCCCCAGAATCGCCCTCGAGAATTGCCTGATAAACCTGCTCTCCTTTGAGCTCGCCGGCTTCGTCTCGAAGGCGACGAAGCCTTGCGCCAGCGTCGTTCGCAGAATCGGCAAGTTCACGCGCAGATCTGAGCAGAGCCGTGCCCGAGCCATACTGTTCGATGCATCCGTGTGCTCCACAGCCACAAAGTCTGCCGTCTGGCACCACACGAATGTGCCCAAGCTCGCCGCCGATGCCAAAGCCTCCGCGCAACATCTTTGAATCGGCAATTACGGCACCGCCAACGCCAGTGCCGATGGTCAGCATGGTCATGTTCTTGGTGCCTCGGCCAGCGCCATAGCGAAATTCGGCCCAGCCAGCGGCGTTGGCGTCGTTTTCAATAATTACTGGATACGAAAGCAGAGCTTCGAGTTTTGCCTTGAAAGGGTAATTTCTCCAGCTCAAATTAGGGGCATAAAGAATGTTTGCCTGCTCAGCGTCAATAAAACCAGCGGCAGCTACACCCACTCCGATAACCGACTCGCCTGCTGCGAGCTCTTGCACAATGGCAACCACGGCCTCAACGATTGAGTCGCCGCCGGCATCAGGCGTTGCCACTCGGGCCTCACGAATAATCTGGCCCGATTCATCAACCAAAGCGCCGGCAATCTTGGTGCCACCGATGTCGATTCCGACTGCGTGCATCGAGCCATCCCTTTCGTCAATTTAGCCATTTTAGCCCTGTATCAGCGGTCGTTTGGCCTAAAAATAACGGTTAGAGTTGTGCCTAACCATTTAGTCAAGGAGGACCAATGCGGACCTTTGAGCTCCCCCCTCTAGTTGTCTCGTCTGAAAACTCGAACATCACAGACCTCTTGGTTGATCGAGCAAAAAAGACCCCATCGCTCACTCTCTTTGCCCAAGAAACCGAATCTGGTTATTCATCAATCAGCGCGGTTGACTTTCTCGCAGAAGTGCAGCAGGTTGCAAAAGGTCTTATTGCAAGCGGCATTCAGCAGAGCCAAGCGGTCGCAATCATGAGTCGCACTCGATACGAGTGGACGGTCATGGACTTTGCAATCTGGTTTGCAGGGGCCGTTTCGGTTCCGGTTTATGAAACTTCTTCAGCTGCACAGATGGAATGGATTCTTTCAAACAGCGACTCAGTGGCACTAATCGCAGAAAACGAAGAGCACACGGAACGATTTGAACAAATCAAGGCTGCCGTTCCGCTAGTTCGACTCGTGATGCGTTTTGATCAAGACTGCCTCACTGAACTCAAGAAGCGCGGAAAAGACATTTCAAACGAAGTTCTTGAGCAGCGCAGAACCATCGCGAAGATTCACGACCTCGCAACGATTATTTACACTTCGGGAACCACCGGAAAACCAAAGGGTTGCGAACTCACTCACCGTGGATTCATGGAGCTTTGCAAGAATGCAATTCTCGACCTTGACGATGTAATCATCGAAGGCCGCAGCACAGTTCTCTTTTTGCCACTTGCCCACGTGTTCGCTCGCTTCGTCGAGGTGCTCTGCATCGCCGGCGGAATCCGTGTCACTCACCAACCAGACGCTCGAAACGTTGCAAAGTCTCTCGAATCATTCAAACCGGAGTTCTTGCTCGCGGTGCCTAGAGTCTTTGAAAAGGTTTACAACTCTGCCGAGCAAAAAGCCGAAGCCGGCGGCAAGGGCGAGATTTTCAGAAAAGCCGCGAACGTGGCAGTTGCCTGGTCAGAGTCACTTGATCACGGCGGCCCTAGCTTCAAACTAAAGTTGCAGCACTTTGTCTTCGACAAATTGGTTTACAAAAAGATTCGTGCGGCCATGGGTGGCCACCTGAAGTACGCAATTTCTGGCGGCGCTCCACTTGGCACCAGACTCGGTCACTTCTTCAGGGCTCTCGGAGTCGTAGTTCTAGAGGGTTACGGTCTTACCGAGACAACCGCTCCGGCTACCATTTCGCGCACTAACTCAATCAAGATCGGCAAGGTCGGCACTCCGCTTCCTGGCACCGGTGTTCGCATTGCTGACGATGGCGAAATTTGGCTGCGCGGCCACAACATCATGCGTGGATACTGGCGAAACGAAGCGGCCAGTGCCGAAGTTCTCAAGGATGGTTGGTTCGCAACCGGAGACATCGGTGAACTCGACGAAGACGGCATGCTTGCAATCACCGGCCGCAAGAAAGAGCTTCTTGTTACCGCTGGCGGAAAGAACGTTGCACCGGCAGTTCTCGAAGACCCACTTCGCGCTAACCCGCTTATCGGTCAGGTTGTTGTCATTGGAGACGCGAAGCCGTTCATCGGCGCAATCGTGTCGCTTGACTCAGAGATGCTCCCAATTTGGCTTGCAAACCATGGTGGCGACAACACCATGACGGTTGCACAGGCATCCAAGTCGCCAGTTGTCGTCGCAGCGATTCAGAACGCAATCGACGAGGCAAACAAGCTGGTTTCTCGAGCAGAGTCAATTAGAAAGTTTGTCATCATTGACAGCGAACTGACCGAGGCTTCTGGTCACCTAACTCCGAGCTTGAAACTAAAGCGCAGCGTGGTCATGAAAGACTTTGCATCAGCTGTAGAAGAAATCTACGGAGCAAACGACTAGCGGTTCATAAACCAATCTGAATCGCGCAATGCTCGCATTGCCAACTTTCGTTCATCTGTCTCTAAACGATCGAGATAGAGAATTCCATCGAGATGGTCGCACTCGTGCTGCAATGCCTGAGCAAGCAAACCCGACCCACTAACCTCAACGACGTTGCCACCGATATCGAAACCTCTGGCAGTTGCGCGTTCATGGCGCGGTGTCTTGTGCCACAATCCGGGAACAGAAAGGCAACCCTCGTCAACCAAGCGCTTCTCTCCCCCAAGCTCAATGATCTCGGGGTTTAGTAAATAGCCAACAACACCATTCACGTGATAGCTGAAAGCCCTAAGCGCAACTCCAATTTGCGGTGCTGCAACTCCGGCGCGACCCGGAAGTTTTGTTGTGTCGATTAGGTCTGCGACAAGTGCGACGGTGTGCTCATTGAATTCAACAATCGGCTCGCATGCCGATTTCAGAACAGGGTCGCCAAACAACCTAATTTCACGGACAGTCATTGCTAAATGCGTGGGTTATTTAGACCATCAACAACAAGAGCGGCGAGTTCGCGCGCGGCCTGCTGGGTGCCCTTCTTGAGTTCAGTGAACTTGATTACCGAACCAGCGGCAAGAGCGTCGTCATAAGGAATCTTGACCACTGCACGAACTCGAGTCTTGAAGTGCTGCTCAATCTCATCGAGTTTCACCAACTGCGTTGCTTGGGTTGCTGTGTTCAATGCGACAACAGCGTTGCGCACCAAGTCACCATAACCGTTTGCTTCGAGCCAGGTAAGAGTTTCAGAAGCAAGCCTTGCCTCGTCGACAGATCCACCAGAAACAATGACTAAACCATTTGCACGCTGCAGTGTTGGTCGCATTACAGAGTGAACAATTCCTGTTCCACAGTCGGTTAGAACGATTGAGTAGTAGCGAGCGGCCATGTCGGCAACCACGTTGTAGTCGCCCTCGTTGAAAGCTTCAGACAGCATCGGGTCGCTGTCAGAAGCAAGAACATCGAGGCGAGTCACGTCTCGAGACACCATGGTTGAGAAGTCGGTGAAACCGTCGATTGCAGCGGCGCGGTTGACCACGTCACGAACGGTGAATCTGGTCGACTTGCTAATTCGCTCTGCCAGGGTGCCGCGGTCAGGGTTTGCGTCGATGGCAATTACTCGGTCTTCGCGCGATAGAGCCAAGGCCATGCCGAGCAGGGTTGACACGGTGGTCTTACCGACACCGCCCTTTCGGGTGAGCACCGGAACAAATTTTGCGCCGCCATCAAGGGCAGCACCGATTCTCAGATCTAGGGCCTTGCGCTCGCGAACCTTGAGCGAATCGCCAAGATTCACGGTCTTCAAGGTCAAGTAGTAGAAGAACTTTCTGAAGCCAGATTCAGGGGCTGGGCGGTTTCTCGAGCTGGTGTCGATTAGTCGGTCCGCTGTGAGCATTGCCGCAGGCTCAGGCTGATCGAAGGCTTCACCGCGCAATGAGTCTCGGCGCGAGTAGTTTGAACGTCTAGAGATTGGCCCGGTGTCGCTTGTCGGCTCGGTGGTTGGAACCACGATTCGAGTAGCGCGTTCGTCTTCGGTAACAATCTCAATAGATTGCGTGCTTGGTGTGATGTCGATGATTCCAGAGTCGACAGCTAATTCCGCGAGCGCATGAGTTTGAACTGGCTGCTCTTCGTTTGACTGTGCACCAGCTGGGCGTGGTGCCAGAAAATCGTCGTCTTCTGGTTTCTTATCCCAAATTGCCAAACCAAATGCTCCTATGCCAGAAATGTTCGCTATCGCGACATCCGGTCTAGTTTAGCCGAGGGTCTAAGCCTGGTCGGCCTCTACAACGACAATCAGATCGCCTGCATCAACCGCTTGGGTCTTAGAGATGGCCAATCTGCGAACATGCCCCGAAACGCTAGCGGTAATAGTGGCTTCCATCTTCATTGCCTCGATGGTAGCCACCGGCTGGCCGACCTCAACGTGTGCGCCCTCTACGGTCTGCAGAGTCACGACGCCGGCAAATGGAGCGGCAACGTGTCCAAGATTCGAGACATCGGCCTTTTCTGCCTGAACAATGTCGACAGCGATCTTTCGATCACGAATGTTGATTGGTCGCAACTGTCCATTTAGCGTCGCCATGACAGTTCTGTAACCCTTGGCATCTGGCGAGCCAATAGCCTCAAGACCTACATAGAGCTGAACACCTTTGGCTATCTCAACAACGTGCTCTACCCCTGGTTCGAGACCATACAGGTAATCAACTGTGTCGATGTGGTCGAGACGACCATAGGTCTCGCGGAACTTGGTGAACTCAGCCGTTGGTCCGGCAAACAAGAGACGATTCAAGATCGAGCGGCGCAGTTTTGCATCGCCTGCGGTAATTGCCTCTAGATCATCTGCTGACACCGGGGTCACGCCAAACTTCAAGTTCTTGCCCTGCAGCACCTTGGTTCTGAAAGGCTCTGGCCAGCCTCCCGGCAGGTCACCGAGTTCGCCGGCCATAAAGCCGACAACCGAGTCAGGCACGTCGTAGTTTTGTGGGTTTTCAGCAAAGTCGGCTGGGTCGGCGTTCACTGCCACCAGGTGCAACGCCAGATCGCCAACCACCTTTGATGATGGAGTTACCTTGGTCGGCCTGCCTAGA
This sequence comes from Microbacteriaceae bacterium, assembly GCA_024645175.1. Taxonomy (GTDB): domain Bacteria; phylum Actinomycetota; class Actinomycetes; order Actinomycetales; family Microbacteriaceae; genus Rhodoluna. The sequence continues at coordinate 13,024 of JAHEGB010000007.1, read as the reverse complement.
ATCGCGTTTGCCGCCGCATACATGTCTTCGACCTTCTCGAAGTGATCGCCAAGGCCAAGAGCGATTGCCTGCTGTCGAAGGTTTGATAGCTGACCGCCCGGAATCTCGTGCTTGTATACGCGGCCGGTTGGGCCTGGCAAGCCAGATTCGAACGGCGCGTAGACGCTGCGAACGGCCTCCCAGTATGGCTCGAGGGCAGTAACCGAAGCAAGTGAGATGCCGGCGTCACGGTCGGTGTGCTCTAGCGCTGCCACAAGAGCCGAGGCAGATGGCTGCGAGGTTGTTCCCGCCATAGGTGCGCTTGCAACGTCGACGGCGTCGACACCGGCATTAATGGCAGCCATTAGCGTTGCTAGTTGCCCGCCGGCGGTGTCGTGCGTGTGCAGGTGAACCGGAAGATCGAATTGCTCTCGCAGGGCGGTGACCAACTTGGTAGCTGCCGCTGGGCGAAGCAGGCCGGCCATATCCTTGATGGCGATAATGTGCGCTCCGGCATCAACAATCTGGCGAGCTAGCTTCAAGTAGTAGTCAAGTGTGTATAGCTTTTCGTTTGGGTCGAGCAGGTCTGCCGTATAGCAAAGCGCAACTTCAGCAACCGCAGTCTTGGTTGCAAGCACAGCATCAATCGCGGGCTTCATTTGTTCAACGTCGTTTAGCGCGTCGAAGATTCTGAAGATGTCAACACCGGCTGCAGCCGCTTCTTTGACGAATGCCTCAGTTACCTCAGTCGGATACGGCGTGTAACCAACCGTGTTTCGTCCACGAAGCAACATTTGAATGCAGAGGTTTGGCATCGCAGCGCGCAACGACTCGAGGCGCTCCCAAGGGTCTTCACCCAAGAAACGCAGTGCCACGTCATAGGTTGCACCACCCCAGGCTTCGACCGAGAAAAGCTGTGGCGTCAATCGTGAAACATACGGAGCAATCTGAATTAGGTCGCGCCCGCGAATTCGCGTAGCCAACAAAGACTGGTGCGCATCTCTAAAAGTTGTGTCAGTGATTGCAATTGCCGTCTGCTTGCGAAGATCTGCAGCGAAACCGGCAGGGCCGAGCTGAGCTAGTCGCTGACGCGAACCGGCCGGAGCATCGGCAGTGAGATCAAGTTTCGGTAGCTTCTGCGATGGCGAAATGTGGCCGGCGCGAGGTCCGTTCGGCTGGTTCACCGTGACATCGGCTAACCAAGACAGAATCTTGGTTCCGCGGTCGAGCGAAGGTGCTGCCGTGAAAAGCTGCGGGCGCTCGTCGATAAACGATGTGCTCAGATCGCCGGCCTGAAAGGTCGGGTCGGCCAGAACGGCCTGTAAGAAGGCGATGTTGGTAGACACACCACGGATGCGGAACTCGGCAAGAGCTCGCTCTGAGCGATTGACTGCGCTCTTGAAGTCGCGCCCCTTGGCGATCAGCTTGACCAAAAGTGAATCGAAGTGAGGACTCACCTCTGCCCCGGTCGACACGGTTCCGCCGTCGAGGCGAATGCCCGCTCCGCCAGGAGAACGGTAAGTCGTGATCTTTCCAGTGTCAGGTCTGAAGTTAGCTGCCGGGTCTTCGGTGGTAATTCGGCACTGAATTGCGAATCCGTGTCTTTGAATGGTTTCTTGGGTCAGGCCGAGGTCACCGAGAGTTTCGCCAGAGGCAATTCGCATTTGACTCTGAACCAAGTCAATGTCGGTGATCTCTTCAGAAACGGTGTGCTCAACTTGAATGCGCGGATTCATCTCAATGAATACGTGCTTGCCAGCATTCGGCCCAACGGTGTCAATTAGAAACTCAACGGTTCCGGCATTTTGATAGCCAATGGCTTTCGCAAACGCTACGGCATCGCGATAGAGAGTTTGACGAAGCTCTTCGTCGATAAGCGGAGCCGGCGCAATCTCGACGACTTTTTGATTTCTGCGCTGCACCGAGCAATCGCGCTCAAACAGGTGAACGACATTTCCGTGGGTATCGGCAAGAATCTGAACTTCGATGTGGCGAGGTCGCAGAACGGCCTGCTCTAAGAAAACGCGAGCATCGCCAAAGGCGCTCTCTGCTTCACGAGAAGCTTCAACCAAAGCAGCGCGCAGTTCTTGTTTCTCAGCAACGCGACGCATGCCACGGCCACCGCCACCTGCGACAGCCTTGACGAAAATCGGAAACCCAATCGCGTCAGCCTGATCGACAAGTTCGTCGACATTCGCAGAAGATTGGGTTGACTTCAACACCGGAACACCAGCGCGAATCGCTGACTCTTTCGCTGTGACTTTGTTGCCGGCCATCTCAAGAACGTCAGAGCTTGGGCCAATAAAAGTAATTCCGTTTTTCTTTGCCGCTTCGGCAAGTTCTGGATTCTCAGACAAGAATCCGTATCCCGGATAAATCGCGTCTGCGCCACTCTCTTTAGCAACACGTATGATTTCTGCAACGTCAAGATATGCGCGAACCGGGTGACCGACGGTGCCAATTTGGTATGACTCATCGGCCTTTAGCCTGTGGGTCGAGTTTCGGTCTTCATAAGGAAAGACGGCGACGGTCTTTGCCCCGAGTTCGTAGGCTGCCCGAAAGGCGCGAACGGCGATTTCGCCACGGTTGGCAACCAAAATCTTCTTGAACATCGGTTCCTTCGGTCGTATTTACGAACAGTGGGTTTTGGGCCCTTGAAATAAAAAGGTAGCCTATTCAGGTGCATGTTCTAAGCGTTAGCTCCCTCAAGGGGGGCGTTGGCAAGACCACGGTTGCCCTTGGTTTGGCGTCAGCTGCGTTCGCTCAAGGACTCAAAACCCTTGTGGTTGATCTCGACCCTCAGTGCGACGCAACCACCGGTTTAGGCGCCGTAGGGGAATTCAAAAACACCGTTGCTAGCGTTCTCAAGAACCCCAAACACAACGTCGTGTCTGCATCAATCGTATCTTCAACTTGGGGCAAGGTGGCAACCGGATCTGTCGACGTTCTAGTCGGAAGCCCGCGCAGCATTCACCACGACACCCCTCACCCAACGGTTCGACAGACCTGGAAACTCGAAGAGGCACTGCACACCATCGAGAAGCAGTATGACCTCGTCATCATCGACACTCCGCCATCAATCAATGCTCTAACTCGCACAGCATGGGTTGCCAGTGATCGCGTGTTGATTGTAACCGAGCCAGGCATCTTCTCGGTCGTCGCTGCCGACAGGGCCATCCGTGCGCTAGAAGAGGTTCGCGAGGCAATCACTAAGCGAGTTCGCCCACTCGGAATTCTGATCAATCGCCATCGCCCAGCTTCGAAAGAACAAGACTTTAGAGTTCAAGAACTGAACGAGATGTTCCCTGGCCTTCTGATTCCAGAGTTTCTGGAAGAGCGAGCTCACCTGCAACAAACTCAAGGAGCGGCTCGCCCGATTCACACCTGGCCAGGCGAAGGCGCGGCAGAAATCGCAGACTTCTTTACCGATTTGCTCAAGCGCGCGCTCGACTCGTTCGAAGAGCCAAACGAAGAAGTGGTTCAAGAAAAGCCAAAAGAGAAACGCAAATTCTTTAGGCGTCACAAGCGCGGCAAGCAGGGCCCCGAGTTGGTCACCATCGAGACCGCTATCGAAGAACTCGGCGAAGTAGTCGAAGACGAATCTCAGCCTGTGGCAATTGAAGAGCTTGAGGTGGCCACCGAAGCGTGGTCAGCACCAGCTTGGAGCGATGACGAACAGATTGCTAAACAAGAAGAAGTTTCTACTCAAACCGGAAACTGGACTTTCAAGCTTGAAATAGAGAAGCCTGAAGAAGAGCGCTAAACGGCTTTTCGGCTGGCGCGACGAGCTGAGAGTTCGTCAATCTCATCGATATGGTTCGCCTTGATGTGAACCAAACTTGCTTCGACCTCGCGAAGCACTTTGCCAACGGCAATGCCAAAGACACCCTGGCCTCGCCCAAGCAAGTCGATTACCTCGTCTTCGGTGGTGCAAAGGTAAACACGGGCACCGTCAGACATCAGAGTGGTTCGAGCTAGGTCGTTGATGCCCGCAGCTCGCAACTGCTCCACGGCAATTCGAATTTGCTGAAGTGACACTCCGGTGTCAAGAAGGCGCTTTACGAGCTTTAGAACCAGAATGTCGCGGAATGCATAAAGTCTTTGCGATCCTGAGCCGGCTGCACCGCGAACGCTCGGTTGAACTAGACCGGTTCTGTCCCAGTAGTCGAGCTGGCGATAGCTAATTCCGGCTGCAGCCGCTGCAGAAATGCCCCGGTAGCCAATCTTTGGGTCAGCAGACGGGCTACCATCGCTAAAAAGCATGTCCTGAGAGTAGTCATTTTCAGGCGACGTTGACTCATCGGTAGGAATCATCACGCCTCCTTCAGGTTCAACTACAGGTTTAAGTTCTATGCAATTCTTGCCTGAACTCTAGATATAGTCCCGTTAATTAATATGCTCGGCGTGTCGCGAGAAATCTACTGCTGTTGCGCAGATTAGTCGTCGATTTTTGAAATTGCGCCGCGAATCAATTCTTCACGGATGTTCGCGAAGTGACTCTGCAATTCCTCAGCAAAGTGCGCGGCCTTTGAGCGGCTCGAAGCTTCTTTTTTGCCAAGAACCGGGGCGATAACACCTTCGATGATGCCGATTTCGCGCTCTGCGGCTGTCTTGATTCCGCGCAGGTGACGAGGAGTTAACCCGAATCCGCGGTTCAACTTCATGATTGATCTAGCAATTTCAATGGTGTTTGCACTGAAAGGCTCTTCGCTGATGAGTCCAACCGACTGGGCTTCTGCAATCAAAGCGTCTGTAATCGAGGTTTCAGCAATAAGTTCGATTTTGGTTACATTTTTCGCCTGGGCAACTCGAGCGTGTTTTGACGCCTTTGAATCATCACCCGGAAGTGAAACTGATTTTCCAGCGTCGATGTCAGCAAGAAACTGGCCAATTACTTTGAGCGGCAAGTAGCGATCTCTTTGCAACTCAAGAATTAGTCGCAATCTCTCGACATCTGCCTCAGCGAATTTGCGGTAGCCAGAGTCAGTGCGCTGCGGAGTGATTAGGCCGTTCTCTTCAAGAAAGCGAAGCTTCGACTGAGTGAGTTCCGGAAACTCCGGAGTCAGCAAAGTTAGAACCTGACCGATTGTTACAAGTTTCGATGCGCGCGCCTGCGCAATTGATGTCGGCTGTGACATTACCTATGCTCCTAAATCCGCGCGCGATGCAAAGAAAGTGAATTTGAATTTTCCGATTTGAACTTCAGCACCTTCGTCGAGAAGTGCAGACTCGATTCTAACGCCATCGAAGTAGGTGCCATTCAACGATGCAAGATCGTTAATCATGAATGAGGTGCCGTTGCGGCGAAACTCTGCGTGACGTCTTGAAACCGTGACATCGTCTAAGAAAATGTCTGCATTTGGGTGGCGACCGACGGTGGTTACGTCTTGATCTAGAAGAAAGCGAGCACCTTCATTTGGGCCGCGTTGAACAATGAGAAGTGCGCTACCAGATGGCAACGCCTCAATTGCTTCACGTTCTTCTGCATTTAGTCCGTGTGGGTCTTGAGCGAGCAGGTCGTCGCTAAAACGCTGCGTCGTGTCCGACTGCTCGCTTGGGCCACCTTGCCCCTGTGTTTCAAATTCCATGTTCACCCTCAGTTGCCAAGCCTAGCCGAAGCGTCACGGCCCATTTTCACGATGTTACGTACTTGCAATAAATAGACTGCCGCGGCCCACCAGTAAAGCCCGATTCCCCACCAAGCAAAACCCCATGCGATTGGCAACACAAATTGAGAGATGCTCTCAAAGGCAGCCGCAATCAAAAGAAGCGGAAACGCGTATAGCAATGCAAAGGTGCCGGCCTTGCCAAGATAGTGAACTGGCAGCGGGCCGTATCCGTGACTTGCAAGCACCGGATAGAAAGCCAACAGCAATACGTCGCGGCTAATCACGATGACCGCAAGCCAAACTGGAACGTAACCCATGACAGTTAGGCCAATCAGAGTTGCCAAAATGTAGAGTCGATCTGCTGCTGGGTCGAGCAGCTGCCCCAATCTGGTGACCTGGTTTAGCTTTCTGGCCAAATAGCCATCGAGAAAATCGGTGATGCTAGAGATCGCAAGCACAACTACTGCCTGCCAATTCTGGTGGTTCAAAATCAAAATCAAGAAGACAGGAACCAAAGCCAGTCGAAGGAGGCTGAGTAGGTTTGGCACAGTGCGGAGTTGTTGCCATATCGACATTTCTATTCCTTTCTCTTTGGTCGGGCTAGCGGGATTTGAACCCACGACCCCTTGTCCCCCAGACAAGTGCGCTACCAAGCTGCGCTATAGCCCGCTCGTTGCCGAGTGTTTATCGCTTGCGCTTCTCGCGAATGCGCATTGCTACTTCAATCGGGCTTCCTTCGAAGCCATAGGTCTCACGAAGTCGACGCTGAATGAAACGACGATAGCCAGGATCCAAGAATCCGGTGGTGAATAGCACGAACTTTGGAGGGCGGCTCGATACCTGACTTCCATATAGAATTCGAGGTTGTTTTCCGCCACGCACCGGGTGCGGGTTCTCCATGGTTAGTTCTTGCAAGAATGCGTTGAACTTTCCGGTGGCAACACGGGTGTCCCAACCATCGAGTGCGACCTCAAGTGCCGGAACCAACTTCTCGAGGTGACGCCCGGTCTTAGCCGAAATATTTACGCGTGGTGCCCAATCAACGTGAGCCAAATCTTGTTCGATTTCGCGCTCAAGATATTTACGTCGTTCATCGTCAAGCTCGTCCCACTTATTGAAAGCAAGAACCAGCGCGCGGCCTGATTCAAGGGCCATGTCGACAATTCGAATGTCTGCCTCGCTGATTGGCTGGGTTACGTCAAACAGAACCACGGCAACCTCGGCACGCTCAAGCGCAGCGGCGGTGCGAAGACTTGCATAGAAGTCTGCTCCCTGCTGCAGGTGCACTCGTCTGCGAATACCCGCGGTATCAACGAAGCGCCAGATCTTGCCACCTAGTTCGACCTGCTCATCGATTGGGTCGCGAGTGGTGCCAGCAAGATCATTAACAACTGCTCGCTCTGCTCCAACTGCTTTATTCAGAAGTGATGACTTTCCGACGTTAGGTCGACCGATGATCGCCACGCGACGAGGGCCACCAAATTCTTGCTTCGCCACGGCCGAAACCTCAGGCAAAACTTTCATAGCTGCATCGAGCATGTCTGCAACACCTCTGCCGTGAACAGCAGAGACCGGATAAGGCTCACCGAGGCCGAGCGACCAGAGCGCTGCCGCTTCAGGCTCTTGCTTCAGGTCATCGATTTTGTTTGCAATCAAAATCACTGGCTTGCCGCTCTTTCGCAGCATCGGCACAACGCGCTCGTCGCTCGAAGTTGCGCCAACCATGGCATCAACCACGAAGATTACGGCGTCTGCAAGCTCGATAGCGATTTCAGCCTGCATGGCTACTGACTTATCAATGCCCTTAGCGTCTGGCTCCCAGCCACCGGTGTCAACCAAAGTGAATTTGCGGTCATTCCATTCAGCCTTGTATGAGACACGGTCACGCGTGACGCCTGGCTTATCTTCAACTACCGCTTCTCTTCTGCCAAGAATTCGGTTCACCAGCGCCGACTTGCCGACGTTTGGTCTGCCAACAATCGCCAAAACCGGCAACGCAGGCAGATACAGCGGCTCGTCTTCAAAACCCAGCTCAGTCGCGAGAACGTCTAGGTCTTCTGGCTCTAGGTCATACTCTTCGAGGCCCATGCGCATGGCTTTCGCCTTAGTCTCGGCGTCTTTGTCAGAGACCTCGCGCAGTTTCTCTAGAAACTCCTCAGAGATTGCCTCGAATTTGAAATCTTCTTCGCTCATTTTGTTCTCGCTTTCAGGTCAGCTTCGATTTGAGCAGACATGACCTCAACGGTCTGTTCAAAGTTAAGGTCTGATGAGTCGACAAGCGTCACTCCGTCAGCAGCATTCATAAAGTCGACAATCTTTGAGTCACTCTCATCGCGCTTTGAAACCTGGTTCACAACAGCGTTAGTGCTCGTTGCCGAGATTTCTGTAGAACGACGCTGCAATCGCACCTCTTCAGATGCAGTTAGCAAGATGCGAGAAATAGCATCGGGAAACACCACTGTGGTGATGTCGCGCCCCTCAACGATTGCTCCCTTGAGTTCGCTTGCTTCTACAATCGACCTAGTTAGTCTCTTCATGAAGTCTCTAACGTTTTGAATCTTGGCGACAGCACTTACCGACTCCGAAATAAGCGTCGATCTAATCGCTTCTGTTACGTCACTGTCGCCAACGCGAACCCAAAAGTCGTCGGGGTCTGTTGAGATCTGATAATCGAATTCGCTTTCGAACTCACCTGATTCGAGTTTTGAGAATTCGAGGCCGTTCAAAGTAGCCCAGGCAAGCGCTCTGTAAGCCGCGCCAGTGTCGAGATATGCAAAATCGAATTTTCGAGCAAGCTGCTTGCTTACACTCGATTTTCCTGAACCGGCCGGGCCGTCGATGGCCACAACAATATCTGCCATTAGCCGACCAACTTCCAGTTTCTCGATGTGAGCTCTGCTACTAAGGTTGGTTCCGCCTCTGGCAAAACCGAAACCTCAACTAGACCTACGGCGCTGCTTGGTGAGTGCTCGAGCTTGATTTCTTCAAGGTTTACGCCAATCTCGCCAATTTCGGTGAGCAGGCGAGCCAATTCTCCTGGCTTATCGTCAATCATGACGGTGATTAGCGAATAATTCGTTGCCTTTGAACCATGCTTGCCCGGAAGCTTCGCTACACCGAGATTGCCGTCACTGAGCGCATTACTGATGGTCGATAACGAACCTGGCGCTGATGTATCTTCTAGTGCGCCAATAACTCCTTGAAGTTGAGACTGAAACAACTTGAGAACCTTTACTACCTGCTCAGAGTTTGCAGTCAAGATTTGAAGCCAAAGTTTTGGGTCGCTTGCAGCGATTCTTGTGGTGTCACGGATGCCCTGCCCAGCTAGTTCAATGTCCTCCGCGTTCGCCTGCAAGAGCGTCGAAGCAGTGAGACTGGCAACCAACTGCGGCACGTGCGAAACAACGGCGACTGCTCGATCGTGGTCTTGGGCTGAAACTTGAACTGATGCCGAGCCCAAGTCGAGCGCTAGATCTTCAACTCGCTTGATCGCTTCAGCACTGCTCTCTTCATTAGGCGAAACCACCCAGACTCGGCCCGCAAAAAGGTCTGCTCGACCAGATGCCGCTCCGCCTCGCTCGCGACCGGCCATCGGGTGCGAACCAACATAGTTTCGAAGGTCAACCCCGGCCGACTTCAGTTCGGTCAAAATTTCTGACTTGACGCTCGCAACGTCTGTGACAACCGCGTCAGGAAAAGCTGAAATCTCGCGAGCAATTACATTCGCGGTGACATCTGGTGGCACACAGACAATGACCGTACTTGGTCGGTCTTCAGAGGTTTGGGCTCGTCCGGCACCATAGTCAATCGCAAGCGACTGAACTGCCGGTGACTGGTCGGCAACAATTACGTCAACGCCTAATTTGCTAAGCGCTAATCCAATGCTGGTGCCGAGCAGCCCTGCGCCAACAATTCGCACGCTGCCCGTGGTTCGTGATGTCACTGGGCTAGGTCCAATCGCAAAGCTGTCGCTCCGCGCAAATACACGTGTTGAATTTCTTGACGACTAGTGGCAATGTCGGCATAGACCATGACTCGAACTACGCGGTCAAGAGCACCTTTAACATCCATTTCGACGAAGCACATGAGCGGAACATCGCCGAGGCCAAGTTCACGCGCCGCTAGCGCCGGAAACTCGCTTGTGATGTCTGGGGTTGCTGTGAACAAAATTGACACAAGAGCTGAGTTTTCAATGTTGTTGACGTGCAAAACCTTAGAAAGCAGTTCTGCGGTCGACTTTAGAAGGTGCTCGCGCTCATCAGTCTCTAACTGAATCGCTCCGCGAATGGCTCGAAGTGCCATGAGCTACCGCCCTCTTGTCTTAGCTTGCGCAACGTGCGGGGCCTTCTTGGCCGCCTGCGACTGCCGCATTGATTTACCTTCGGCAGCTTTTAGCAAAGCACCGATCTCTATTTTACTTAGTTCACGCACCTTGCCAGCCTTCAAAGGCCCGAGCTGAATAGAGCCGAATTGCTTGCGAACCAAGCCAAGAACCGGATGCCCCAGAAAATCAAACATTCTTCGAACAATCCTGTTTCGGCCCGAGTGCAATTCGATTTCAAGCAGGCTCTCGGTTTGAGAAAGCTGAACGATCTTTGCCTTGTCGGCCTTGATGAAACCGTCTTCTAGGTCGAATCCGCTAAGCAATTTGTGAACAATTCCTGGTTCAACGACGCCCTGCACGCGAGCCACGTAGGTCTTTGTGACGCCAAATTTTGGGTGAGCAAGCTTGTGCGCCAAATCGCCGTCGTTGGTCATAATAATCAGTCCGCTGGTTTCAGCATCAAGACGACCCACGTTGAACACTCGCTCATAGCCCTCAACGAACTGGCTGAGATCTGCCCTGCCATTTTCGTCAGCCATGCTGCTAACCACTCCGACAGGCTTATTTAGCGCGAGGTAGACCTTTGACACGTCAAGCTGAATCGGCATTCCGCTCACCGATATTTTGTCTACGTCTGGGTTGACTCGAGTGCCAAGCTCAGTGACTCGCTTGCCATTGACCGTTACCTGACCTCGAGCAATTAGGTCTTCGCAAACGCGACGAGATGCAACGCCAGCGGCTGCCATTACTTTTTGCAGGCGAACGCCCTGCTCGTCCTCGAGATTAGAGTGCGGCATCGAAGTTGGTATTCGCGTCTGGAAGATAAGGACTAATCAACGGCAGGTCTTCAAGCGAGTTGATGCCAAGCAGCTCTAGCAAAAGCGGAGTCGTTCCATAGTTGATTGCTCCCGTTTCGCTGTCAGTAAATAGCTCTGTGATCAAACCTCGACTTAGCAGGGTCTTTACAACCGAATCGACGTTTACCGCGCGAATAGACGCAACTTGACCACGAGAAATTGGTTGCTTATAGGCAATGACAGCGAGTGTTTCGAGGGCTGCCTGCGACAATTTAGATGGGCTTTCATTGGCAACAAACATGCGAACTGCCCAGTCGAAATCCTGGCGAACAAAAATGCGCCAACCTCCACCAACTTCGCGAAGCTCAAAACCGCGAAGGGTTGTACCATTCTCGCCGTTGTAATCTGCCTGCAAACTCAAAACGGCTTCACGAACAGCGTTAACCGGGTTTTCCAACGCTGCCGCAATTGCAAGCAACGAAATTGGCGCATCGGTGATCATGAGTATTGCTTCAACCGCCGCTCGAAGCTCGGCCTCACCGAGTGGCTCGACAGTCTCGGTGACTTCTGCCTTCTCGGTAAGTTCAAAATTCTCGTCAATCACAGCCTCTTCAGGAGTTGTCGCCTGTTCATCAAGATTCATAATCTGCTCCAAGTGCTGCTAGTTGTTCGTCGTCGAAGGCATTGCCTCGCCAGGTAATGGTCAAGTCGCCAAGTGGGCTGTCTTGTTCAAAGGCGATGGCAGAAAGTCGATAAAGTTCGAGCACCGCCAAGAAGCGGGCAACAACAACTGCCCTGTCTTTAACCGCGCCAATGATGTCGCGAAATGTGAGGCTCGACTTGCCGCGAAGCATAGTGATGACCTCTGCCGCTTGCTCTCTAATGCTGACTCTTGGCGCGTGCAGGTGCGTCAAGCCAACTCCAGGAATGACCTTAGGTGTCATTACCTCCTCGGCTAGCCTTGCGAAATCTTCGAGCGAGATGGTCCAGACCAACTCTGGCTTCTGCTCTCTAAAGCGCTCTTCTACTCGAACATCACGGGCCGTGCGAGTCGCTTCAAGATTGAAACTTGAATTAAACCAAGCGGAGATGTCTTTGAATGCTCGGTACTGCAATAGTCGGGCAAACAACAGGTCTCGCGCCTCAAGCATCGCAACGTCTTCAGGGTTAACTACCTCACCCTTAGGCAAGAGCCCTGCGATCTTCAAATCAAGCAATGTGGCAGCAACGACCAAGAATTCACTTGCTTGCTCAAGCTCTTCGTCTTCGTCGAGAGTCTTTAGATAAGAAATAAATTCGTCAGTGACTTTGCTCAAAGCAATTTCGGTGATGTCTAGTTCATGCTTGCTAATTAGCGACAGCAGCAAATCGAAAGGACCATCGAAGTTACCCAGGCTGAGAGAAAATCCGCCAGAGTGCTCCCCGATTTCGTCAACCTGATTGCTAAGGGGCGCAGCCACGAGAAACCAATTCTCTTGCTACGGCTCGATAACTTTCAGCCGCTTCAGAAGTCGGCGCATAAGCAGTAATCGGCAGCTGGGCCACGGTTGCATCTTTGAACTTAACCGTGCGAGCAATTTGAGTTTTGAAAACAAAGCTTTCGAACGCTTCTTGAAGTCGATCTAGAACCTCTTTTGAGTGCAGAGTTCGCTCGTGCAGTGTCACCAAAATGCCATCGAGCTTTAGCGCCGGATTCAATCGCTCTTGTACTTTGTTGATCTGGTCTTTGAGCAAGGCCACGCCTCGCAGAGCAAAGAAGTCTGTCGCCATCGGAATCAGAACTCCGTGGGCCGCGGTCAACGCGTTGACATTCAGCAAGCCAAGCGACGGCTGGCAGTCGATGATAATTACGTCGTACTCATCTGAGACTTTTCGAAGAATATTGGCGAGAATGCTTTCGCGCGCGACTTCATTGACTAATTCAATTTCGGCAACAGAAAGATCAATGTTTGCCGGAATCAGGTCGAGGTTTTTTACCGGTGACTTTCGAATAACCTCGTGCGGGTCTTTGATAGTGCCCTTCATGAGTTCATAAATTGTTGCAATCTCGCCCGGCACTGCAATCACGCCGAGGTGAGTACTCAAAGCTCCCTGAGGGTCGAAATCGACAACAAGAACCTTGCGACCATACTCGGCAAGGGCGGCGGCTAGGTTTACAGCCGTTGTGGTTTTGCCAACCCCACCTTTTTGATTGCACATGGCAATGATTCGCGCGGGGCCATGGGAGGCGAGCTTTTTAGGTACAGCGAAGCGGGTGTCAACCTCTGCTTTTTTAGCCACTTGAATCCTCCCGGGTGAAGTTAGTACTAGCCTAC
>JAHEGB010000033.1 GCA_024645175.1 Microbacteriaceae bacterium | reverse complement strand
CAGACCTTAACTGGGACAACGAAAAAGTTCGCGAGATGTTTGACGACGTTCTTCGTTTCTGGCTAGACCGCGGTGCAGCAGGTTTCCGCATCGACGTTGCACACGGAATGATTAAGCGCACGGGACTTCCTGACGTTGCAGTTGCAGACTCACACATGGGTGGCGCAAAGTCAGAAGAAGACATGAGCATTAAAGAACTCGAAGAGAAGAACCCGTTCTGGGGTCAACCTCAGGTTCACGACATCAACCGTCGCTTCAGAAACATCCTTGATGAATATGACGATCGCGTAATGTGCGGTGAGGCATGGGTAATGCCGCTTCCTCGCATGGCAACTTGGGTTCGCTCAGACGAGTACCACCAGACTTTCAACTTTGGATATCTTGAGACCCCTTGGAAGAAAGATCGTTTGATCAAAACCATCAACGAATCATTCGACGCGTTCGGTGGAGTGGGTGCACCTTCTACTTGGGTGCTTTCAAACCACGACGTTATTCGTCACGTGACTCGCATGGGCTATGACGAGATTCCGAAGCAGGGTGACGGCATTGGTCCTAAGTCACCTCAGCCTGACGAGGCTCTAGGCCAGCGTCGCGGTCGCGCGGCATCTGCGTTCATGCTCGGCTTGCCTGGCGGTGCCTACATCTATCAGGGCGAGGAGCTCGGCCTGCCTGAGCACACCACGCTTGAAGAGAAGTACCGCGAAGACCCAACTTTCTTCAGAACCAAGGGCGAACGTGTCGGTCGCGACGGCTGCCGCGTGCCATTGCCTTGGGAGGCCGGCGTCAACGAGTCGAACGGCTTCTCAACAACTGGCAAGTCTTGGTTGCCACAGCCTTCAAGCTACAAGCGTTACGCACGCAGCGAGCAGCAGGGCGTTGCCGGTTCAACTCTCGAGCTATACAAGCGTTTGCTAAAGGTTCGCAAGGAGCTGAAGCTCGGTGCTGGTGACTTTAGATGGGCTGCTGAATTCCAGGATGGCGACGAGACTCTCGCTTACATCAACAGCGGCGTTCTAGTTCTCAGCAACTTCGGAAAGAAAGCAGTTGTTGTTCCTGCAGGAGAACTTCTTGCAACTACTCAGCACGATCTTTCGATTGAAGGCGAGCTAGAGCAAGACCAGACTGTTTGGATCAAACTCTAAACATGTCTTTGGATGTTGCCAAAGGAGTTAGCCACCACCCACGCGAAGGCGGCGAGTGGTGGCGCTCCGGCACCATCTATCAGATTTATCCAAGATCATTTGCTGATGCAAATGGTGACGGCATGGGTGACCTCGCCGGAATCACATCGCGACTAGAAAGTCTCGCGACACTCGGCATCGATGCAATTTGGCTTTCACCTTTTTATACATCGCCGCAAAAAGATGCTGGCTATGACGTTGCAGATTATTGCGACGTCGATGAACTTTTCGGAACCCTTCAAGATTTTGATCGCATGCTCGAGCGTGCACACGAACTTGGTTTAAAAGTTCTTATCGATCTTGTTCCAAATCACACGAGCGACAAACACAAATGGTTTCAAGCTGCAATCAACTCAGCACCAAACAGCCGCGAGCGCGAGTTCTATCACTTCAAAGAAGGCCGTGGAGAAAACGGCGAACTGCCTCCGAACAATTGGGTTTCAATGTTTGGTGGTCCGGCATGGACTCGCCTCACAGAAAAAGATGGAACGCCAGGTCAGTGGTACCTGCATCTCTTTGACTCTTCTCAGCCTGACCTCAACTGGGCAAACCCAGAAGTGCAATCTGCGTTCGAAGACATTCTGCGTTTCTGGCTCGATCGCGGGGTCGACGGTTTTCGAGTAGACCAACCTCACGCGATGGCAAAAGCCGCCGGGCTGCCTGACCACCCAGACGTCGAACGAGCGGGTGCCGGCTTCATCGAGGGCGAACCTTCGCCACCGATGTGGTTTCAAGAAGAAGTACACCCGATTTTCAGGCGCTGGCGCGAGATTCTGAACAGCTATGACGGCGACCGAGCTATGTGCGGCGAGGCATACGTGTTGCCTTTGAGCTTCATGGCGCTCTGGGTGCGACCAGACGAGTTCAACCAGACGTTCAACTTTCGCTTTCTAGACAGCGAATGGAAGCCCGAGACCCTATTTGCCTCTATAAACGAGTCTTTTGAGGCCTTTGACTCGGTCGGAGCGCCCTCTACCTGGGTGCTCTCAAACCACGACATCATTCGCCACGCCTCACGCATGGGCGGGCTTGCCGGCCGCCCAACCGCCTCAGACGGCGTTGGACCGGGCGACCCCCAGCCAGATCGCGAACTTGGCCTGCGCCGAGCCCGCGGGGCAACGATGTTTATGCTCGGGCTGGCCGGCGCTTCATACCTTTATCAGGGCGAAGAACTCGGATTGCCCGAACACACGACCCTTGAGCCCGAATTTCGCCAAGACCCTACCTTTGCCCGCACAGGTGGCAAGCGCGTGGGGCGCGATGGCTGCCGAGTGCCACTGCCTTGGCAGGCCGGGCTTGGCGCGGCCAACGGCTTCAACACCACCGGCAAGAGCTGGCTGCCTCAGCCCGAGATCTATCGTGAATACGCCCGCGACCAGCAAGATGGCATTGCCGGTTCAACCCTCGAGCTATATAAGAGTGCGCTTCGCATTCGTCGCCAGCTCAAACTCGGCGAGGGATCATTCGCTTGGTTGCCACAGTTCACCAACGAACGCGCCCTCGGCTATCGCAACGGGCAAATTCTTGTAATTCACAACTTCGGCCGCGACGCCATGGCCATGCCGGCCGGCGAAGTTATCTTGAGAAGCGCAAACGGCCTCGACCAGCAGCACATCGCCGCTGACGAGACCGTTTGGATAAAGCTCTAGTTCTGCTTTGGCTTCTTTGGCCACCAGAACTTTTCGCCAGCAATAAATGCAAGAGCCGGAACAATCACGGTTCGCACCAAGAGTGTGTCTAACAAGACACCGATGCAAACGATGATTCCAATCTGAGTTAGCGCGATTAGCGGCAGCACACCGAGAACAGCGAACACAGCGGCAAGCAAGATTCCCGCACTTGTGATCACTCCACCGGTTGAGCTCAAAGCCTTGATCATGCCCTGCTTCAATCCGAGTTTCGCACTTTCTTCTTGCGCACGTGTTACCAAGAAGATGTTGTAGTCAACACCGAGTGCAACCAAGAACAAGAAGCTATACAAGAACACGCTGAGGTCGAGTGCCGGGAATCCGAGCACGTTCACGAAGATCAGCCAACCAGCACCCATCGATGCAAAGAATGACGCAACGACAGTAAGCAACAACAGCACAGGCGCAACAATCGAACGCAACAACGCGATCAAAACGATAAATACCAAAATCAAAATCAACGGAATCACAGTTCGCTGATCTTGAGCGTATGCATTCTTCACGTCGAGTTGCTGAGCATCGAGCCCACCAACCTTTGCGTCTGCACCTTCGATTGCGTGCAGAGCGGTGCGAAGTCTCTCAACAGTTGCAAAGGCTGCTTCAGAGCCAGAGGTGTCATCTAGAACAACGTTAATCTTGGTGATCGAGTCGTTCTTCGAAACGATTCCGTTGTTTACTTCGATGCTCGCGGTTGAAACGCCAGCAACTTCTGCGGCTGCGGTCTGAACCTTGTCTGCGAAGTCGTTGTTTGCGATGACAATCGTCGGGGTTGAAGCACCGGCAGCAAATGCATCTGCGAGATACTCCTGGCCGGCAACCGCTTCAGGCTTAACCAAGAAACGCTCGGTGCTCGCTAGACCGATTTTCATGCCGGTTGCACCGCTTGCCATGGCCGCTAGCAGCACGAAGCCAACAATCGCAATGACCGCTGGGCGCTTGCTAACGCCGCGACCGAGCTTGGCCCAAAGGCCGTTGTCTGACTTGTTGGTTCCGCCAAACTTCGGTGTTAGCGGCCAGAAGATCCATCGACCAAATGCAACCAGCGCTGCAGGCAAGACGGTAAGAGCCGAAACCATAGCTAGGCCAACGCCAACGGCACACGCGAAGCCGAGTGCGCGGTTTCCTTCGAGCACTGCAAAGGTCAATGTGAGCAGCGCCAAAATTACGGTGATGCCCGAAGCAAGAATTGCAGGCCCTGCTTCACGCAGTGCCTTGACCATTGCCTTGCGGCGATCTGCGTTTAGCAACAACTCTTCGCGATAGCGAGAAATAAGAAGCAGTGCATAGTCGGTGCCAGCACCGAAAACTAGAACCGAAAGAATTCCGGTAATCGAACCATCGAGTTGCAAACCAATTTGGTTAGCCAGGTTGCGAACCAATCCGCCAGCCATTCCATCGGCGATGCCAACAACCAAGAGAGGAATCAACCAAAGAATCGGCGAACGATAAGTGACAAGCAGCAAGGCAACAACGACTAGAGCAGTGGTTGCTAGAAGCTTGAAGTCTGCGCCAGCAAAAACGTTGCTGATGTCTGCCGTGAAACCCTCTGGGCCAGTCACATAAGCTTCGATGCCAGTCGGCAAGTTTGCCTTTGCAATTTCACGGATGTCCTTGACTCGGGTTGTGGTCAACTCGACTTCGTCAGACTTATCCATGGGAATAGTCACAAGTGCAGTTGTTGCGTCTTCAGAAATAGTTGCCGGTGGAACAAACGCTGTGCCGTTCAGAATCGCGTTGCTGAACTTAGTGAAGCGTTCGTTCACGCCACCTGTTGGCATTTGCGAGATCGGGTCGAATGATCCCTGCAAGAAAGTCTTTTGCTCATCGGTGAAAGCAGATTCGCTTCTAAAAACGATGATGGCTGCGGTCGAGTCAGAACCCGGCAGGTCTTTCAGCGCTTCGTCGACCATGACAACTTCGTTGTCATCTGGCAGCCCAACGCCAGGTGCGGTTTCGGTGGCCTTGCCGCCAAGCGGACCGACAAAGACCAATGCGGCGAAAATTGCTCCGAGCAACATAACCGACGGTGCTCCCCAGCGGCTTGTCATGATTTCGATGATGCGTTTCACATATACCCCTTGTATTCAGCGTGCTACTCACAGACAACCTAGCAACGAGCGCTCGAATTCCCGCTCGGGCTTGGATAGCGGGCTGGTTTCGGGTAATCTAGTGAAGTTGTTTCACGCAAGGCTAGTTACCCAAGTGGCCAAAGGGATCTGACTGTAAATCAGCCGTCATCGACTTCGGGGGTTCGAATCCCTCACTAGCCACGAAAAACCACCCCTCCACGGGTGGTTTTTTGCTTTTCTGGGGTGCTTCGGCAGCCGCCGCTAAACTTCAAAAATGGCTTGGAAGAGAGTGGATGGTCTCAGAACCATCGAATTTGGCAATGTTGGCGCTTCTCGCACTGCCCTTTTGGAATTCGTTTTCAATGGCAACAAGCGCGCAACCGCTGGCCTTCTAGAGCAAGACTACGAGGCCGAGGGCGAGCAGATTGAAGAAATCGGCGAAGTTCTGGTTGTTCTCGGAAACGACTCTGAAGAAGTTGGCCGAATTCGCGCGACCAAGGTTGAACTCACCACTTTTGCCGAGGTTCCAGACGAGTTCGCCATTGCTGAGGCCGAAGGCGACCTAAACGCCGCCGACTTTCGGGCAAGCCACATGGATTTCTGGACACGTTGCGGCTACGGGATTCGAGACGAAACAAAGGTCGTCTTGCTCTATTTCGAGCTGGTCTAGCTCAAGCAAACCGGCCTGGGCGAGGAGTAGGCTCGCTCTGGTCAATTTAGAAAGCGCAGCATGAACACAAAAAAAGCCAAAGGCTTTAAACGAACATCAGCTCTAACTCTCGGTGCAATGGGTGTTGTCTATGGCGACATCGGAACCAGCCCGATCTATGCCTTCAATGAGGCGGTCAAAGCCGGTGGCGACAGTCGAAACGAGATTCTCGGAGTTCTCTCGCTCGTGTTTTGGACCCTCACCGCAGTCGTGTCAGTTAAGTATTTGATCTTCGTTCTTCGAGCAGACAACCGAGGCGAAGGTGGAACCCTCGCCATGCTCTCTCAATTGCCGACAAAAATTCGCGAAGGCAAAAAAGGAATCTACGGATTCACCGTTTTCATTTTTCTCATGGCTGCTGCGATGGAATTCTCAGATGGAATTCTGACGCCAGCGATCTCGGTGGTCTCGGCTGTCGAAGGTATTAAGTCGGTCAACCCCGATTTGGAATTTCTAGTTGTTCCGCTAACCGTGATTATTCTGGCGGTGCTCTTCACGTTCCAGTTCAAGGGCACACACAGAATTGGTGCAGTCTTTGGCCCAGTGATGATTGTCTGGTTTCTCACGATTGCCTTTGTTGGTGTTTCGCAAGTTGTTCAGAACCCCGAATCGCTTGTTGCTCTAAACCCGGTCTACGCTTTTCAGTACATCGTCCAGCACCAGTGGGCAACCCTGTTCGTTATGTCTTCGGTAATTCTTGCTGTCACCGGAGCCGAAGCACTCTTCTCTGATCTCGGTCACTTCGGCAGAACCCCAATTCGAATCGGCTGGTTTGGCCTCGCTGGCTTGGCATTGCCATTGAACTACTTTGGTCAGGGAGCACTATTGCTTCGTGAGCCAAGCGCAATCGGCAACAGTTTCTTCGGCATGGTGCCAAGTGGCGTGCCTGCCCTGCTAATGCTGCTAATCACTACCTTCGCGACCATCATCGCGTCGCAAGCGCTCATCAGCGCTGTTGCTTCGCTAACCAGCCAGGCGGTTCAGCTCGGATTCTTGCCTCGCGTTCGAATCAGACACACCAACAAAAAAGAACGCGGACAAATCTATGTTCCGTTTGTAAACACCGTGGTTGGTGTCGGCTCAATTGCGTTGGTAATCATTTTTGAAAGCTCGACTGCATTGGCCGGCGCCTATAGCTTTGCAATCGCCTTCACGATGCTGGTCTCAACAATTGGTTTGCTAATTCTTGCTTTCACTCAGTGGAGCAAATACAAGTTCTTCTTGGTGCCAGTCTTCACAATCTTCTTGTTGATGGACCTCTCACTCTTTGCGGCGAGCTCAACCAAATTGGTAACCGGCGCATGGATTCCACTTATCGCTGGTTTCTGCCTTGGCTCGATGATGTGGATCTGGCGCAAGGGTCGTCAACAACTCGACTTGCGACTGCATGAGACATCAATGACCTGGGATGAAGTTGCAAAGCTTCGCAAGAAGGGCAAAATCAATCTCACTGACAACCTAGGAATTTATCCTTCTGCGGTAATCGATATTGTTCCTCAGGCACTTGAACAGCAGATTCGCGTAATGGGAAGCATGCCTAAGAACGTTGTCGTCGTAAAAGTCACTTCGGTCGACATGCCTTATTCGCACAAGGCACCTGAGTTCACCCAGATAAACGATTTCTTGTCGACGGTTTCAATTAGCTCTGGCTTCATGGAGCAGCGAAACGTTCCACGTGCACTTAGGTCGAAGACAATCGCACCTCACATCGATGAGCGCGAGGCAATTTACTTCGTAACCGATCGCACGCTCGTGCCAAAACATCGCACCGATCTGAACCGAGTCGAAGAGGTAATCTTCACGACTCTGCACAGAAACGCGACCGCTCCGGCGCACTTCTACCACTTGCCAGATCGCCGCGTTATTACCTTCGACGTTTCAATCGAGGTTTAGCCAGGGCTCAGGCGGCTGGCTCGCTCGGTCAAATGAGCGGGTTGCCTTCTTGTGCCCGTGGGCCTAAATTGTAAATCTCTTACATTTCACTCTGAGATTTACAGGTTTTTTACATGGCTGGCATTGAAGATGTTGCAAAACTTGCGGGCGTAAGCACCGCTACCGTCTCGCGAGCCCTGTCTGGCAAAGACCACGTCTCTGAAAAAGCCCGTGCCAAGGTCGAAAAGGCCGCGGCAGAGCTCGGCTATGTAGCCTCATCATCGGCATACACCCTTGCAACCGGCCGCAACAGAAACATCGGCGTTGTAATGCCTTACATTGACCGCTGGTTTTTCGGTGCCTTTCTTGAAAGCGCTGAGAGCGCCCTGGTCGAAGCCGGCTATGACCTCACCCTCTATAACCTCAGCGGTGGAACAGCCCAGCGCGAGAAGATCTTCAACGAGTTCTTGCTTCGTCAACGTGTAGACGCCGTTCTTGCCGTTGCCGTCGCGCCAAGTGCGAGCGAGCTTGATTTGCTCAACCGCATGAAGAAGCCAATTCTTGCTATCGGTGGTCACATCGATGGTGCTCGTTCTCTTGTCATGGATGACCGCGCGGCCGGTCGTCTTGCAACAGAGCACCTGATTTCGCTTGGCCACACTCGAATCGCAAACATCAACGGGCTAGAGAGTTCTGACAAGGAGTTCAACCAGCCGAACCAACGCCACTACGGCTATGTCGATGCGCTCAAGGCAGCAGGTCTCGAAGTGAAGCCTGGCTGGACTGCTCGCGCTGACTTCACTCTGCAGAGCGCATACGTGGTTGCAAAGCAGATGCTCGGCGACCCGCACAACGCACCGACCGCTATTTTTTGTAATTCAGACGAGATGGCCTTTGGAGCGATCATGGCAGCCAAAGACCTTGGACTTCAGGTTCCGGCTGATGTCTCTGTAATCGGAATCGACAATCACGACATGTCAGACTTCTTCGAACTGACAACCGTCAACCAACGAGTTCGAGGACAAGGCGCTCGCGCGGTTGAGATCTTGTTGAACCTGCTTGAAGACCCAGCTCTTGACGAGCACCCAAACGTCGAAGAGCAATTCGACTGGAGTGCCGAATTGTTGGTTCGCGGCAGCACCGCTCGCCCACCGCACTCATCTCGCTAGGTAGAATTTGGCTATGGCTGACTCATCATTCGACATCGTAAGCAAAGTAGACAAGCAAGAGGCTGCAAACGCCTTGACCCAGGCTCAGAAAGAAATCGAGCAGCGTTATGACTTCAAGGGAGTCGGCGCTTCGATTGATTGGTCTGGTGAGAAGGTGCTTATGAAGGCCTCAAGCGAAGATCGCGTTCTAGCAGTGCTCGACGTATTTCAGTCGAAGCTTGTAAAGCGCGGCATCTCGCTAAAGAGCCTTGACGCCGGCAAGCCTTTTGCATCTGGCAAGGAATACCGCATCGAAGCCGAACTCAAGAACGGCATCGAGCAAGAGCAGGCTAAGAAGATCTCAAAGATTATTCGCGAAGAGGGCGCTAAGAGCCTGAAGTCGCAGATTCAGGGCGATGAGCTTCGCGTTAGCAGCAAGAGTCGCGATGACCTTCAAGACCTGATTGCGCTGCTGAAGTCAAAAGATCTAGAAGTAGACCTTCAGTTCGTTAACTATCGCTAAGCGATTTATTTTTCGACGATAACAATCGGTGCGGTTGGCGGAAACGCTGTTAGCACTTCTTTTTCGTTGCTCTTAGCTTTCTTCACAACGAATGCCGAGATGATTCCGGCAACCATAAGCGTCGTCGCCGGAAACATGAAAGCAACCTGCATATCAAACTGAGCTAGAGCGCCCATAAAGAATTTCGCGCTGAGCATTATGAAGGTGTTCACCATGCTCATGCGTGACAAAACCTGTGCCGTGCTCAAGCCCATCACGTAACCACCGGCGGTGAAGAAGCTTGGCACCTGCGGGCCAACTCCGAGACCGGCGAGACCCC
Source organism: Microbacteriaceae bacterium (assembly GCA_024645175.1). GTDB lineage: Bacteria > Actinomycetota > Actinomycetes > Actinomycetales > Microbacteriaceae > Rhodoluna. Next base: position 3,959 of record JAHEGB010000033.1, on the reverse strand, counting down.
AGAAGACGCAGAGCACAACTAAACCGAGAGTTGCATCGACTGTGGCAACCAACGGACCAACGATGATTCCGGCGAAGAGCAAAATCGAACCGGCAATGCCGCCCCACTTTGACATCTCGCTGATGTGAAACTTTTTTGTAATTCGATCAATCGAGATTCGACCAATGATCATCGCGCCGGTGAAGACCGTATAAGGAAGTGCGCTCATCGCAGGTTCGAGATTCATCACGTTCTTGCTGAAGAGAGCGCTCCAGTCGATCATCACGATCTCGGGCCAGACTCCGCAGAATAATCCGAGGGTGAGCAACCAGACAAACTTTGGAGTCTTGAGCCACGAGACCTTCTCTTGACGTGCAGTTTCAGACTTGTGACCATCGACCGAAGGCTCGAGAAGCTTTCGGCCAGCCAACTGAAAAGCAACGAAGCAAAGAATCGCCACGGCACCGATGTGAAGTTTGAACGGCAAGCCGACCATCAACCCGCTGATTGCAGCCGAAGACGCTGCTCCAATGCTCCAACCGGCGTGCATCGAACCGACAATCGTTCGCTTCATCTTCTTCTGCAGCATCACAGAGGCCGAATTGATTGAGATGTTGTAAGCGCTGAAGACCATGACCTGAAACACCTGGATAACCAAGTACATCCAGATGCTGGTAGACCAAGGAATCGCCGCCAGACAGACCGCGATTAGGGCTGCGGCGATGCGGATTATCGGCCTCGTGCCGAAGCGCGCGACCAAGCGGTTGGTGAACATAAGTGGCAATAGCGATCCAAGGCCAGCTAGGCCGATGGTTGTTCCCCAGGTGACCAGGTTGGCGTCAACCTGCTTCACCAACTCTGGAATTCGCGGAACGATTACCGTGCTTGAAAAGCCCTGCACGAAGAACATGATGATCAGTGCGCGCTGGGCCGACTTCAACCGGGCTGCAGATAAAGCGGCCAACTAGATTCGCTTCGCTTCAATAAGCAGGGCTTGCTCTGGTCGCAATACTGGCGAGCGCAAGCCAAAGGTCGAAAGAGCTGCTCCGGTTAGGCGAACACCCGAATACCAGCTTGGTGGCTTGATCTGCATCGAAACGGCAGCGCCGGCTGGTTCGACGACCTTCACTTCATATGTCGCATCTTGGTCTAGACCGGTCAAGCGAATGTTTGCTGGTCGGCTGAACTGCGATGGTCGCAATTGCGCAAGCATGAAGACAGCTTCGGTTCTATCTTGCGCGACAACACCGTGAACATATGCGTTCGGCTCTGCGTGTTCTGTGCGAACGGTTCTGCCAGAATGCAAAAGCGAGCGCTTCTCTTTGTAATACGAAATCCATGATGCAAGAAGTTCTCGTTCGTCAGCACTTGCCTCGGTGAGATCCCACTCGAGACCGGCGTGACCCCAGAGTGCCGTGGTAGCCCTAAAGGTGTGAGTGTGAGTGCGACCACTCGAGTGCGCCTTGGTCGGGCCAATGTGAGTGCCGAGAAGTTCTGGAGCGATAGCGATAGTTGTGTAGCGATTAATGTTTTGACGCTCGAGCGCGTCATTGTTATCGCTCGTCCAGAAACGATCTGCGTGATCAATCATGCCGAGATCGATTCGACCGCCACCGCTTGCGCAAGATTCAATTTCTAAATCTGCATGACGAAGTTTCAACTCGTCGAAAAGTCGATAGATTGCTTCGACTTGTTTGCGAACAGCTGGTCGGCCAAAGTGCGCGGCTTCGGTTAGAACTCGGTTGTGGTCCCACTTGATGTAGGCAATGTCATACTCGCTGAGAATCGCATCGACCTGACCGAGCACGTGGTTGAAGGCACCTTCGTGAGCAAGGTCAAGAACCTGCTGGTTTCTAAACGTTGGCGAAACCCGACCGCCAGCCTGAAGAATCCAGTCTGGGTGTTCACGATAGAGGTCACTGTCTTGATTGACCATCTCGCCCTCGAACCAGAGACCGAACTCCATGCCATTGGCCTTTACGGCGTCAATCAGCGGCGAGAGGCCGTTTGGCCAGACATCCGGGCTTACTGTCCAGTCGCCAAGACCCGAGAAGTCGTCTCGGCGTGAGCCAAACCAACCGTCGTCAAGCACAAAGCGCTCGACACCGATCTCGCCAGCGACCTTGGCTAGTTCGGTGAGCTTCTCGAGATTGTGGTCAAAATAGACCGCCTCCCAGACGTTCAAGGTCACAGGGCGTGGGCGAACGTTGGTCGGGTGGTTTGCGCGCGAACGCTGTTGAACGTGCAGTCTGTGGCTCGCGCCATCGAGCCCTTCGCCCGAATAGACGGCAATGACTTTTGGCGCAGCATAGGTTTCTTCTTTGCCCAGAATCACCTCGCCGGCTAACAACAATTCACCGGCACCGATTGAAGTTCGACCAATAGGTGTGCGCTCGATTAAGTGTCTGCTGTTTCCAGACCAAGCGAGAGAGACGCCCCACGCTTCACCGTTTTCAAAACTTGCGCCGTTTGCCAGTGCGAATTCGATAAGCGTGAAGTCGTGACCACTGCGACCCTCGCGACCCTCGCGCAACCAGGTTCCAGTTTGAATTTCTTTGCGCTGCGGCTGACGCTCATTCATCCAGCGACCGGTGAAGTCAATTTGCTCTGCAACATAATCAGGCAGCGGCAACCAGGTGGTTAGTGAATCAAGCTTGAAGTCGTTCAAACCAAGATTTGTAATTCGCTGTTGCAACTCGAGCACACCGCTCGGTTGCAGAGCGAAAGAAGTAGCAACTTCGAGTTCGGCCTCTGCATCGATTGAGATGAATTCAATTTCGAATTCAGAAACTTGGTTTACATCGCGAAGAGTGAACAGTTGCGAAAAGTCGAGACCATCGCGTGAACCGATAATCGATGGTGCTCCAAGAAAACCACGAGCGTTCTCTCGATAAACACCGACCAACTGTGGGTCGTCAAAGTCGCAGTGCGGGGTCGGCTCTTGAATCGCTGACAGAACAGATTCTTCATCGAATCGATCTGCCAGTTCGCGACCCCAGTGCACGATGTTCGGGGTTGACGCAGAAGTTTCAATCAGAACGCTGACACCAGAGCGCTTGAGGTGAAACAGGCTAGCCATTTCTTGCGATCCTCTCGAAGTCTTCGCGCTCGAATAGCTTGATGCGCTCGCGACCCTCGGCTTCACCCATACGAACCTCTTCGGCATCGACCTTGAGCCAGTCTGCCCAAGTCACATATTGAACGCCCTTGCCGTCTAGAAGCTGAACAACAGCGGCTTCTTCGGGGTGGCTTGGCTGCCACCAGGTGGCTTTGTCGCCAATTACATGGCCAATGGTTTCGAGGGCGTCGCTCTTGGTGTGCCCAATCAGACCAATCGGGCCACGTTTGATCCAGCCGGTTGCATAAATGCCAGGCAATTGCTGCCCGTCAGCGGCGAGCACTCGGCCACCCGAGTTAGGAATCACGCCAGCCTTGGCGTCGAACGGAATCTCTGGCAGTGGGCTGCCGAAGTAGCCGACGGCACGATAAACGGCCTGAACGTCAAACTCTCTGAACTCGCCGGTGGGCACAACGCCGCCGTTTCCGTCGAGTTCGGTGCGCTCAACCCTGAAACCAACGACCTTGCCGTCTTCACCCAGGACTTCGACCGGCTGGCTGAAGAAGTGCAGGTGCAAACGGCGGTTTGCGCCAGTCTGCTCTTTGGTGCGAAGACCCTCGAGAGTTTTGACCATCACGCGAGTCTGGTTGTTGCCCTCGATAGCCGCTTCTGAGCCGGCGTCATATTTGAAGTCTTCTTCATAAACGATTGTGTCGACGCCCTCGAGGTGAGTTGCCTCGCGAAGCTCGAGCGGCGTGAACTTAACCTGAGCTGGGCCGCGGCGACCGAATACGTGCACGTCGGTGACAGGTGAATCTTTTAGCCCAGCAAATACGTGCGCAGGAATATCAGTGGTGAGCATCTGCTCAGGAACCTTCACCAAAACACGAGCAACGTCGAGTGCGACGTTTCCGTTTCCGAT
>JAHEGB010000028.1 GCA_024645175.1 Microbacteriaceae bacterium | reverse complement strand
TGAGCGGGGCAGCAGACCGGTGAAATTAAAAGAATTGGCGTCGTCGCGTGCTTGTCGCGAATGGTGTCGATGAAGCCGTGCACGGCTGGGCCGAAGGTGCGCGATGTGTAACTCGCGTTGTTCACAACGTTAATGCCGAGTTTTAGGCTGATGAGTTGGGCAGGCATATCACGGATAGTCCTCGCGGCAAACGGTTCGAGGTTTGCGCAGCCGCCGAGGCCGAGGTTATAGATGTCGAGCCCGAGTTCGCGGGCGGCTGCCACGGGCCAAACGCCGAGCGGGCCGTCGGCGTCTTCGCAGTGACTTATCGAGCTGCCGTAGTGCACCCACAGTGGATAGTCGCTTGTATCAGCCGAATGCCACTCTGCGTTTGCGTCGATCGAAATCAATTCGATCGGGCAGTTTTGCGGAAGCCAGATTTGCACTAGGCGTGGGCCGTCGGTCGGTGGCAGCTCGAATTCAGCGATCGAGTCTTCGCCTTCGATTTCTTGCTCGATCTCGTCGAAGTTCCAAATGCGCAAGTCGCCATTGCTGTGAGAAATGCTCTCTTCGAAACCATCGGTGGTCACGGCGATTGTTGAAGGGCCGGCTATCCAGTTGGTTGAAGGGTTTGAATCGCGCAGCGAGCGATAGGTCACCGTGATTTTGGTCGCGGCGGTTTCGATGTCGATGTGCACGCCAGATAGACGCTCGGCCATCTTGGCGACGATAGGGGCGTGGGCGTGCTGCTGGTATGTCCACGCGGGCAGGCGGCTGAAGGTCAAGCCTCGCTCGGTCTTTGCGAAGTGAGCAACGCCGTGCATGGCCTCGCCAAGCTTCTGCTCGAGTTCCGCGCCTGATGTCATGTGCCGAGTCTATGACCCGGTTCCATGAGCCGGGGCATCCCGACATTGTCTCAGGGCTGGGCCAGAATGTCCTTATGCAGAAAATAGGTTGCTTCGGCTGGCTCGCGATTGCCTTTGTGTTCGGCAGCTTCTTTGCCGCCTTTAGAAACGGCGGCTTCGACATCACCATTGGTTGGCCTGGCCTTCTTGCCATTGTTGGAATTGCCATCGGAGTGTTCGTCGCCACCAAAAAGAACAACAAAGATCACAGCGCAGAACTATTGGTTGTCGCAGGTGAAATCGACCAGTGGGTTGCCGCCGGTCTAGATGCCGAGGGCAACAAGTTCGACGACGACGAAGAGCAACTCTTGTTTGTTTTGCCAAATGTCGAGTTGCTCGAATATAAGAGCACGGGTTCGAGTTATTCGGGTGGCAGTGCTGGCGTGAGCTTTCCGCTTTTCGGTCGCGTTCGCGGTAACGTCGGTGGCAATCGCGGTCAGATTACCCGCAACCCCGAAGAGTTCGTTTTGTCAGACATGGGCCGACTAAAGGTTTCAACCGAGAGGTTGATCTTCGTTGGCGAGAAAGAAGCGCGCGAAATTGATCTCGATAAAGTTCTCGACTTTGAACTCGGACCAAACGGGCTCTGGGTCAAACTGGCGATGAGCAACCGTCAGAAGCGCGAGGGTTTTCAACACATGCAGGTCGATCAGATGCCAATCGGAATGGCAATCGGCATCGCGAAAGAATTCGCTGACAAAGGACTCGAAGGTGCAAAGACCTATGCGACTCAACTTGCTGCTGACATTCGCTCGACCATTGCCGCAGAGGCTGCGGCCAAGGGCAAGAAGTAATAACGCTTGACAAGATGCTTTGTCGACCGTGTAAAACGGTGTAATGACAAAGTTGCTTCCGCCAATTCATCCAGGAGAAGTTCTGCTTGAGGAGTTCATGCTTCCACACGGGATTTCACATTACGAGGTAGCCAAAGTCATAGGCGTCTCGCCACGGCGCATAAACGAGATTGTCCATGGAAACCGGTCGATTACTGCGGATACGGCACTTCGCTTGGCGAGAGCATTCAGCATGAACGATGCATTCTTCAGCAATCTTCAAGCAGACTATGACCTAGCCGTTGAAAGAGATCGTCTCGAATCGGTATTGCCTAAGATTTTGGTTTTGCCCGCGATTGCTAAGGCTCTCAAGCAATCGGCTGTTTAGTTTCTTAGTGCCGCTTGTGCGGTGCTGTAGGTGGTGAAACCGCCATCCAAGTTTCGAACGTTTGCGCCGTGAGCCTTCAAGATTTGCGTGGCGATGTGACCACGTTGACCAACCGCACAATAAACCACAACATTTTCGAGTTGCACTTCGCTGAGTCGTTCACGCAAGTCATCAACAGGAATGTTCACGGTTCCGGCAATGTGCCCCGCCGCGTGCTCTGCAGGTGAACGCACATCGATTACTTGAGCGCCTGCGGCCCGAGCGGCTTCGAGGTCGTGCCATTGAACTGTCGGGGTGGTTCCGTTGAAAATGTTGTTGCCCACGTATCCGGCGATGTTGATTGCGTCTTTAGCTGAGCCAAACTGTGGCGCATAAGCCAACTCGAGATCCATGAGATCGTCGATTTTGAGTCCACCGGCAATTGCCGTAGCAATCACGTCGATGCGTTTGTCGACGCCATCTTCACCAATCGCCTGAGCACCCAGCAATGCGCCGGTCTCAGGGTCGAATAGCACCTTCATCGAAACGCGCTTGGCTCCTGGGTAGTATCCAGCGTGATTGTTTGGGTGGGTGTGCACGATCGAGTGGGCGATGCCCGCACGAATGGCCGCCTTCTCACTCAGGCCGGTAATGCCGGCGGTGACGTCGAAAGCGCCGATGATTGCAGTGCCAAGGGAATCTGCGGCTTTGACCTCTCGGCCAGCAATCACGTCGGCCATGAGGCGGCCGTGGCGATTAGCCAGATTGGCAAGAGGAATCAGGGTCTGGTCGCCTGTCAGAACGCCATGTTTCTCGACTGCGTCGCCTGCAGCAAGGATGTCTGGGTCGCTGGTTCGCTGTTGAGCGTCAACCCAAAGCCCGCCTGTCGAGCCAAGCTTTAAGCCGGCGTCGCGAGCGAGTTGGTTGTCAGGGTCAACTCCGGCAGCGGTGAAAACAACACCTGCTTCGAGAACTCGCCCGTCTGTCAAAGTCACATGTGTTTCAGAAATCGATGCAGCTTCGACGTTGAGTTCGATCTTCACGCCATTGGCAACCAAGCGTTCGTGCAGAAGTTGAATCATTTCTGGATCGAACTGAGACAGAATGCTGTTGCCCCGTTGCACGATGGTGACTTCGACGCCGATGTGCCGAAGATTCTCTGCAAGTTCGATGCCGATGAAGCCAGCACCTAGAATCACTGCGCTCTTGTGCTTGGCTCTTTCAATTGCTGACTTCACGTTGTCTGCGTCGGTCACGTTTCTGAGTGCAAGTGCGCGTTCGATGCCTTCGATTGCCAGTGCTCGAGGTTTTGCGCCGGTCGAGATAATTAGCTTGTCGTAGCCGTCTTTGAAAGTTTCACCGGTTGCAAGGTCTTGAACGGTAACAGTCTTGCTATCTCGATTAATCTTGAGCACCTTTGACTGAACCTTGACGCGAATGCGAAAACGAGCCCAAAGTGATTCTGGGGTTTGCAGCAATAGGCTCTCGCGCTTTGAGATAACGTCGCTCACGAAATAAGGAAGACCGCAGTTCGCGTAGCTAACGTGTTCTGCCATCTCGTAAACCGTGATCTCGGCATTTTCGACTAGGCGGCGCAGGCGAGTAGCTGCTGACATTCCGGCGGCGACTCCGCCAATAATTACAACTTTCATGTTTATGCCAGCGACATGAAGGCTTTTTCGAGGGCAGCCTTCTCGTTCTCGAGACCTTCGTTATTTGCGCAGTGGGTCATTCCGGTAGAGAGAATGATGAACCCGGCACGACGCAGGGCAGTGCTTGCTGCTGAAAGCTGGGCGAGCAGATCAGTGCAGTCGCGACCCTCGTCAATCATCTTGACAATGCCGCCAATCTGGCCTTGCACTCTAGAAAGGCGGTCACGAGCCGCCTTCAGTTCTGCTGGTTCGAGCTGCATATTTCCTCCGAGGTATTTGCATATTTCGTAGTTCTTACTATACCCTAGGGGGTATCCAAGAAAAGGAAATTCATGTCTAAATTCTTCAAATTTCTAGTCGCCTCGGTCATCGCTATCTTTGCGATGAGTTCGCTCACCGCCTGCTCAAACAGTGACCCGATCGATATGACCACCATCGCCGCAGTCATCGACGTTCGCACACTAGATGAGTTCGCGAGCGGCCACCTAGACGGCGCGCTAAACATCGACATTCAAGGGTCGGCGTTTGCAACTGAGATTGGTGCCCTCGACAAATCTGCAAACTATGTCATTTATTGCCGCTCAGGAAATCGCGCAGGTCAGGCAGTGACATACATGCAAGACAACGGATTTACCGGAACTCTAACCAACGCAGGCAGTGTTGACGAGGCTTCATCGGCAACCGGCATCGCAGTAGTTCAGTAAAAACAAAGAGAGAAAAGTTATGTGCTCGAAAGTAACCTGCCGCAAGTGCGGAAAAGCAACCTGGAGTGGTTGCGGACAACACGTTGATCAAGTCATGCGTGGAATTCCTAAGGCTCAGCGTTGCCAGGGTCATGCAAGTGACCCGAAAGAACCAGGATTCTTTGCTCGTCTATTCGGAGGTAAGAAGTAATGTGCAGTCCAGCTCTATGCCCAACTTGCAACAAGGTCACTTGGACCGGTTGCGGTCAACACATCGAAGAAGCCCTAGAGGGTGTTCCTCAAGAGCAGCGTTGCACCTGCAACGACTAGTCGCTCAATGAAAAACGGAGCCTCATTTCTGAGGCTCCGTTTTCGTTTAACAAACTATGGAGTTGTTGTGGTTGGTGGGGTCCAGCTTGAGTCGCCGCCATTGCCACCTTGGTTGTCACCGTGACCGCCGCGTGGGCCGTGGCCTTTGCCGCCGCCCTTACCTTCTGGGCCGTGAGCTGGTGGAGTGTCAACCGAGAGAATCGCGTTGTTTGAGTCAAAGTGAACAGCAACGCGAGTGCCGTCGGTCTTCTTCATCAATACGACATAGGCAGCACCGTTTCGGGTGTCTGCGAATACGTGTTCAACGGTCGCGTCTGCAACCTTTGCCTTTGCTAGATCGCTAAGGGTGGTTGCGATTGCTCCGGTTACTTCAACTGGAGGAGTGCGGTCGCCCTTTGGCCCGCCAGCTGGTGGGGTGTCGACCGAGAGAATCTTGTTGGTTGAGTCAAAGTGAACAGCAACGCGAGTGCCGTCGGTCTTCTTCATCAAGACGACATAGGCAGCACCGTTGCGGGTGTCTGCGAATACGTGCTCAACTGTTGCGTCTGCAACCTTTGCCTTTGCTAGATCGCTAAGGGTGGTTGCGATTGCTCCGGTTACTTCAACCGGAGGAGTGCGGTCGCCCTTTGGGCCACGAGCAGGTGCGTCAACAACAGAAATGATTGCATTATTAGCGTCGAAGTTAACAACTACATGAGTGCCGTCGGCTTTATCCATGTGAACTTCGTAGGTGGCCACGCCGTCTGAGTCTTTTTCAACTCGAACAACAGTTGCGCCAGGAACCTTTGCCTTGGCAAGGTCGCTCAAGGTGGTTGCGAGGGTTCCGGTGACTGCCTCTTCAGGTGCGTGAGCCGCAAAAGTTGGAGCGGTCGGGTTTGCACTTGGAGTGCTAGCAGCGTTTGCGCCAGCGATAGTCATGAAGCTGCCGGCAACTAGGCCCGCGGTTAGAAGCCCTGCGGCTCCAACGATCTTCTTGTTCATGTAACTTGTCCTAACTGCGAACGCTTTGTTCGCTATGAAGATAGTTGCGTTTGAACCTGTGAGCAACCGTCAGGCAACCTGAGTTTTATCTGGCAATAGTTGAATAGGATTTCACCATGCCTGCCCGCAAAGAATACACCCGCGCATACATCGAAACCTTTCAAGACTCCTTCGAGGTTCAACTTGGTCAGATTGAGAAGGCCGATCTGAGCCTTGCTATGCAGCGCAATGCGCTTCGCAACTTAGCGCTGTCACTAGAGCTGCACTTCGTTCACCGCAGCCCAGACATCGAGAAGCAGGGCGGTGCTCTGCTTGAGCTTCGCTCGGCTGCCGAGTTGCTGATGCACGACGCCAAAGCGCCGATTGCACTGAACTACTTGCGAGAGCTTGCCAGCGAGTCGTTCGAAGAGCTCTATGAGGTTTTCGCCCTCTAGTCGGCGTATCTTTGAGCCATGGTCAATGTGGTGGGGCGCACTAAAGACTGGCGAAGCCGGCTGACGCTGGCTGTGGGCCTACTGGTTGCACTGCTTGCCGCGCCAATGAGTGCTCAGGCCGCAGAGTTTGAACCGAGCATGCCTGTCACGATTGTTGGCCAGTATGGCGTTGGCGCAACCATCGCAGCCATCTATCCGAGTGATGATGTTTCAGTAAACGCAACGTTCGAATGGTTCGCCGATGGGGTCAAACTCGACTCGGTGCAGTCGGCGACTCTGAATCTGACCAGCGCTCACTTGAGCAAAGTAATTAGTGCGAAAGTCACGCTGCGCAAAAATGGCTTCGCCGATCGAGTTTTCACGGCAACGGGCGAAAAGGTTTTTCAAGCTACACCTGATTCCTACGGCAACATGACCTACCTCGATGAATCGGTTCGTCAACCGGGATGCTTCGCTCCACGAGCCAGCCAAGTAGAAGTTCCAACTGTCGGTTGGCCGGTGTATTTCTCGTGCCAGCCTTACAACACCAATTTTGGCAGCCCAACCGAACAGAAATTCTGGTGGTACCGAAACGGCAAGTTGATCGAAGGTGCGAACAACATCACCTATCGTTTGCAACCCGAAGACGCGGGGCAAAACATCTGGGGTGCATACAAGGCAACTTATGCGAACGGCTTCATCTTTACCGAAGCCAAGAAGCTTCGAGGTTCGATTGCTTATCAGCAGCAACTATCCAAGCCAACAATTCTCGGAAACGTCAAAGTAGGTGAGTCGCTAATCGCGAGAACGACCGGATGGAATCGCGAAGCCGATTTGAGCTACCAGTGGTTTAGCAATTACGTTCCGATAGCTGGTGCGAACAGTTCGACCTTCACTGTGCGAACTGTTGATGTTGGCAAAGCCCTGCAGGTATTGGTGACTTCGGCCCGTGCCGGATTCACCACGGCGTCTTCACTTAGCGCACCCGCGACAGGCTCTAAGGTTGCGGCCGCAAACCCCTATGACGCCTATTCAAAGGTGTTCAGCGGCTTGGCGAAGTCGAGCACGACCTATGACATTCAATACATCACCTCACCAAATGTGACCCAGGCCACCCTCGATCGCGAGAAGCTGCTAGTCAATCGGGCAGCCGACTTCTGGATCAACCACTACACGCCCTCTGGGGTAACCGTCGTCTATGTGACCAAAGACGACGCAACCTGGGCCGAAGACCTAGTGGCCAAGCATCCGAGTTGGAAGAACAACATCAGTGGCGGCATTCGGTCGTGGATAGAAAAGAACAGCTGCGGCTTTGCCCTCGCCTTCAAGGCAGACAACAAGCAAGTTTTCATTCAATGTGTGCGTAATGGCTCTGACAGCAATATAAACGACCAGCAAGTGGGCCCGCATGAGTACAGTCACTGGGTTCAATATGAGCAAACTCCGAACCTCTTTCTCGGAACCATTCCTTGGCTCGTCGAAGGGCAAGCGAACTTCTATGGTCTTGCCCTCGGGATCGCACCTGAAGACCCATCGCTGAAATTCGTGAATTATTCGTTGGCAGGGCACGCAACGCAATATGACATTTACAACGGCTACAAGTTTGGTGATTTCAAGATGCTCGACATCTTTCAGCGTGGCAATTCGTTTGAAAACCAAATCATGTTGAACCGCGGCGGCACCGTGTGGGAGGCCTACACGATCGGATCAATCGTTAGCGAATGGCTTGTCTCAAACTATGGTCACGAGAAGTACGTTGTCTGGATGAAGAAGTTGCTTCAAACCAAAGGTCAGGGAAACGCAGCAGAAAAAGTTGCGAACACATTCGTGTTCAAAGAAGTTTTCGGATTCGAATATGACCAACTGGGTCTTTACATGACTCCGTACTTCTCGGCACGCAGCGAACAACTTCGCGCGGCTTGGGCCGAAAAGAACAAAAACCAAATCACAAAGCCAACGATCGATAGCACTCAGCAACTGCCTGCCTTTGCCGCTAAAAAGAGCACACTGAACCCTGACCAAATTGAATGGCTAGACTTCAGACTCTCAGACGGACCGGTGCGCCAGGTCACCTGCACTACTTATTACGGGGCCAAGACCACCGCCAAAGACTTAGCCGTGTTTAGGGCTCGGGCCAAGGTCGCTTGCACTCATGCAAACGACAAGTTGACTTCGCTTGGCCGTGGAGCAGTCACAACTGTTTTGGTCAAGAAGACAACCAAAACACCCGATTTCGGCACCGTCTGGTTGGCATTCAAGGGCTAGCTTCTAGGACTTAGTGCGAGGCCAATCGCCAGCAGAAGGATTCCAACGCCTGAAGCGGCCGTGAGCCATCGGCGCACGACAGGCTTCGATAGCCAGCGGCTTGATTTTTCAATGATCGCGACCAGCACCATGTACCAGCTCATCGATATGGTTGCCCAAAGTGTTCCAAAAATCATGATTCCAAGCAGAAGGTTGAAGTTTTCGGGCACATACTGCGGCAGCAGGGCAAGCGCGAAGACCATGGCTTTAGCATTTGTCAGATTTGTTATGAGCCCGACTCGATAGGCGCTGCCGACTGAACTAGTGGCCGCGCCTTCTAGGTCAAACGTCGAATTAGTCGTGCGCAATGACCAAAGCGTTTGGGCAGAAACAAACACCAGATATGCCACACCACTCCAGCGCAAGATTTCGAACGCGACTTGAGAGACCGCGAAAATGGCTGACAGTCCAAGCGCACTGGCCGCAGACCAAATCAACAAACCGGTGCTGTTTCCCAAGATCGAAATGCGAGCTATACGTGGCCCGCTGACGATTCCTTGGCGAAGCACCATCGCAACACCCTGGCCCGGAACCATCGATATGAAAAGCGCGGTCAGGGCAAATGCGATCAGGTTTTCGAACACACCAAGAGCCTAATTGCTCGGCTCAAGCCGTTGACTAGTGAACTTGGTTGACAGTCAAAATAACCGAAGGAATCTCAGGCCTTGCCGGTGAGACATCGCTCGACTGAGCATAAACGCGCATAGCGCTGTCTGCCGAATACCAGTTGAGTTCGATGTATTCACCTGCTGAAACCGTTACAAAGAAATTCCACGCAGCAACGACTTTTCCGTTGTTGTTATTGTTGTCAATCTTTGTGTTGGTCCAGCTCATTGGGCCGGCAGCGTTTGACAGCCAGATGTCGACAGTGTCTTGACCCGAGTCGGTCTTATCGAGCTGAGCAGAAAATGCAACGTTGTAAGTTCCGGCGTTAGCGAAGGTGATGCGCGAACCAGAGACGATGCTCACGCCTTGTGCAACATCGGTTTGATCGAAAGTCATCTTGTTGACCTGAGCCACATTGCTCTGGGTCACAGTGCTGTAGAACGAACCATAGAAGCCGAGGCCACTCGATGTTGGTGTGATCACCGTGCACGTGCCATCGATTCCATTGGTGCCATTAGTGCCGTTCGTTCCGGGTGCGCCTTGCGCTCCTGCTGCACCCTGCGCCCCGGGAGCGCCAGATGCACCCGATGGGCCAGGTGAACCGGCTGGCCCGGGTTGTCCAGAAGCGCCTGGTTGCCCGCTAGCCCCAGGTTTTCCAGAAGCTCCGGATGGGCCAGGTGATCCCGAAGCCCCTGGTTTGCCGGCAGGCCCAGATGGGCCCGGCGGGCAGACGAGTGGCGTCGATGAACTCGAAGAAGTCGAGCTGCCAGATGAGTTGATGCTCGCAAGAAAGGCTGCAAAGCCGCCCAGAAAAAGAGCCGCGACTGAAAGTGCGGCGAGTGCAATGTGAATCCGCTTAGAAGCGACAGTATTTAGATTTTCCCCCATGGGGTCAACCCTAACCAGGAACTACGTTCGCACCTAATCGCTTCGAACGCAAAACTCTGAGGCGAAAAGCGCTACTTAGTTATTTTGAATGGCGAGACAGTAATTTTTGATCCGACCGGCGTTGAAGTCGGCAGATTGATTCCCTGACCAGCGTAAACGGTAGCGTCAGCTTGTTCGACTTTTAGCACCGAGCCGACTGCTTCTTGGTAGTACCTGTTCTCATTGTTATAGGCCACGAGGCTAAAACTGAATCCGTGATTTGCAAACGTGAATGGTTTGCTCTTCTTAGTCTTTGAGTTGTAGATCGTGATTTTGGGGTCTGTGTAGCGTAGCTCGGTTCCTTGCGCTATCGGAGACTTTGGTGACCACATTGTCTCAATCCACAATTTGGTCATCAACTTTGGAACTGTGAAAGTTTTTGAATAGCTTGCGTACTCAAACTCGATCTTGTAACCCGTTGAATTTGCTTTGCTTATGACAACAGGCGAAGCATCGCCAATCTTTACGGTTGTCTTTGCTGTGATTTTGCCAAAACTTTCCTTGTATTTGCCATCGAGCCACTCGTCGTAGCGATTGTAGATCTTCAGGTTTGCAACCTTTTCACCATCTGCCTTGAAGTGTGACCAAGTGCCACCGCCCGATGACACTTCGCCCTGTTGCCAAGCGCCATCAATTCCGCCTTGAACGCAGCAGCCCGGCCCGACAGTGAGTTTCTTAGGTGAAGTCACGTCGAGCGTGAATGTCATTTCGGTTCCGACTGCCACGGATGAGATGTCGTAGTTGTAGGCAGCTTCGATGCCCATGAACTTCATGGCAGAGCTGTCGCTAGCTGAGTTTGTGGCATTCACGATGTAGCTGTGAAACAGATATGTTTCGGTGCCAGGCACGGTGGTTGCGGCTTGAGCACCTGCGCTTGAAAAGAATGAAAGGAGAATGGCGAGCAGAGATGCGATGAAAGCTTTTTGACGGGTCATGCCCAAACGTTAGCAGACGCGAACTTTTAGCGGTTCACTACGTTCACCAAGAAGTGAAAACCGACCCACCACCAGGCAATCATGATTGCCACGCGCGTGGTTCGGTGATGCATGATGCGTTCAATCATCGCGCCAACGCTCGCCACTTTTGAGCCTCTGCGGCGGGTTATTAGCCAGAACACAACGCCAAACAAAATGAACGAGAGATAGCCGCAGATGGTTATGGCTCGGGTTAGTTCGTGGTCGAGGTTCGAGATCATGGCTTCTTCCAAAGTTTCAAGAAGCTGATGCCAATAAGCAACCAAAGAATTACAAAAACCGACTGACCTATTACATTGTCGAGAACTGGGTCAATCAAAACCGAAAGAGTCGGAAACGACTTCAGGCTGTGATCGAGTTGACCAAGGATGTTCGCCGCGAACTCCCAGAGCAAGAGACCAACGCCGCCGGCAGCCCAAACCATGCGCGAGCGCTTCATTCGCTCATCTGGTTTCTCTTTGGGGCCGAGGTCGCTATACCAGGCAAAGCGCAGGGCAAGCGGAAGCATCGTGAGAACGATGATTGCCTGAAGGGGAGTGTGGCGCGGAACCACCGAGAGCGCAACGACAACGGCAAACACGGTTGTGTAAATTGCATATTTATTTGCGTGTGGTTTCTTGAGGTGAATGTGGTTCAAGAGATTGGCTGCACTCAGAAACACCATCAGGGTGCCCGAGCCGAAAATGATTGCGTCGACAACCGATCCGCGAAAGACCTGCAGCAAGGTTGTGGTCAAGAAGAGCCAAAACCATAAGTTCTTGAAACCAAGTTTCAGAGCAGTCTTAGTCATTCGGCCCCCTTTCAAATTGCAAGTTTTGCACACCGAAAGCGACCATTGCGTCTTCTAGGCTTGGCTCATGAACTCAATGTCAATCAACTGGCTAGCACTCGCTCTCGGCACCGTTGCCATCTTCTTCGTTAACGCAATCTGGTTTGGCCCAAAGACCTTCTATCCGGTTTGGTGGAAGGCCATGGGCAAAGAGGTGACAAAGCCTGAAGACCAAGACACCAGCCCAAAGACCATGCTTCGCCTGTTCGGTGGCAGCTTCGCGGCTGCGCTTGCTCAAGCAATCGTCTTGCTCGTTTTGGTCAGCTTCGCAAGCACTCAGCCTGGTTTCGCAATCAGCGTTGGTGCCGCAATCGGACTTGCCCTTGGCGTTGTCGCAGCTGGAGCGTCATTGGCTCATCGACTATTTGGTCAGCAGGGTTTCAAAGTCTGGATCATCGAAGTTGGCGCTGACGTTCTCGCGCTAGTTATTGCCGGCGCGATCATCGCGGCACTCGTCTAGCCAAAACTTCGACGATGCCTAAAGCCGAAATAGATAAGTTTTTCGCAGGGGTAGAAGAGCCAAAGCGTTCGACTCTCGAAGAGATGCGCCGCCGCATTCTCGAAGTCGTGCCTGACGCAGAGCAGACCATCAAATATGGAATGCCGGCATTTCTCAAGGATGGCTGGTGCTTCGTGTGCATCGCGCCGTTCAAGAACCACATCAACTGGTCGCCATACAGCAGCAAGGTGTTTCCGCTTCTGGCCGATGAACTCAAGGACTACGTGGTCTCTAAGGGCAGCATGCAGTTCGCGATCGACAAGCCGCTGCCTAAAACCCTGGTCAAGAAGCTGATCAAGGTGCGTCTGGCCCAGATTGAGATAGAGAAAGCCGAAAAGGCTGCCAAGGCCGCGGCCAAAAAGAAAAAGTAGTTTGTTCTAACAAAGTATTTTTAGGTCTATCTTTAGACCATGAGCAACGACGCCACTTTGCACCCCGACCGCAACCTCGCCATGGAACTCGTGAGAGCAACTGAAGCCGCGGCCATTCGAGCCGTGCCGTTTATCGGCAAGGGCGATAAGAACTCGGCTGACGGCGCAGCAGTTGATGCGATGCGCGCATTTCTCGGCACGGTGAACTTCGAAGGCCTGATTGTTATTGGCGAGGGTGAAAAAGATAACGCACCAATGCTCTTCAATGGCGAACTAGTCGGAAACGGCAATGGCCCAAAGTGTGACATCGCGGTTGATCCGATTGACGGAACGTCGCTCACAGCTGCTGGGCGACAAAATGCCGTTTCGGTTATCGCGGCAAGCGACCGAGGTTCGATGCTCGACGCATCGGCAGTTTTTTACATGGATAAGTTGGTCGTTGGCCCCGAGGGTCGCGATGTTGTCGACATTCGCAAGCCAATTGCAGAAAACATTCGTGCTTTAGCTAAGGCAAAGGGCAAGGGCGTTGACGAGATTGTGGTTGCGGTGCTTGATCGACCGAGACACGAGGGCCTGATTGCCGAGATTAGGGCAGCTGGTGCCGGAACCCGTTTGTTGCTCGATGGCGACGTCGCCGGAGGCATCCATGCTGCAAGATATGGCTCGCGAATCGACATGTGCGTCGGAATCGGCGGAAGCCCAGAGGGAATCGTGACGACCTGCGCGGTGAAGGGGCTTGGCGGCATCGTTCAGGGAATTCTGAAGCCTCGCGATGAGCAGGAGCGTGAGCGCGGCCTGGCTGCTGGCCTCAAGTTTGACTATGTCTATGAGGTGAATGAGATGGTCTCGAGCGACAACACCTTCTTTGTGGCCACGGGCGTGACCGACGGCGGTTTGCTCGAGGGCGTTCGCCGCAAGGGCCCGGTGATTTTCACCCACTCGATGGTGATTCGCGGCAAAACCGGCACTATCAGGCACGTAAACGCCGAATATCAGGCAGATCGCTGGCTCTAGGCGGTTTGCGAGCAGGGCCCGAAGATTGTTAGTATGTTAGGACAAAGTCTAATTTCGGGAGTGCAACGCTAATGTCTCAGCCATTCGATGTCATCACAATGGGTCGCGTCGG
>JAHEGB010000025.1 GCA_024645175.1 Microbacteriaceae bacterium | reverse complement strand
CGGCGAAAGCCGCGGCGATGAAAACTTTCGTTTCAGCAATCGTGATCAGTCACGATTCCCAAAACTTTTTATCGCGCACACTTGCCGCACTTGAGCAGCAACCAATCGACGAACTAATTCATGTTGAAACTTCTGCGAACGTCGTCGCTTCGCAAACCACAAACACTTTCAAGTTAGAAAACGCGTCGCTCGCAAAGTCGCTCGCGCTCGCGGTCTCAAGGACTTCAGAACAGAGCGAATGGCTCTGGATTCTTCACGATGACAGCACGCCGCTGCCTGGCTCTCTTGCTGCGCTGTTGGCAATCGCCGAAACATCTTTATCGGTTGCCGTAATCGGCCCAAAGCAAGTCGATTACAACGACTCCCGCGTAATTATTCAGCAGGGTCTCACGCTCACTAGACGCGGCGGGCTCTTCAGTCTGGTCAGCAATGAGCTCGACCAGTCTCAGCACGATCAGGCGTCTGACGTTCTTGCCGTCGGCACCGCCGGAATGCTGGTCAAACGCGATGTCTTCTTGGCGCTTGGCGGTCTCTCTGATTCGGTTCCTCCGCTTGCGGCAGACATCGACTTCTCTATGCGTGTTCGTTCGCTCGGTCACCGTGTGGTCGTGGCACCGCAGGCAAAGGTCGCTCACGCAACACTCTCGCTCGCCGGCAAGCGCAATCGCGCATGGCTCTCGGGCAACCCGAAGACTGCTCTGCGCAAGGCAGAACTGCAGATGCGTCTAAGTTGGGCACCGCTCTGGCAAGCGCTCGGTTTTTGGCTGCTACTGCCGCTGATTACGCTGGGCCGCCTGGTCTGGCGCATCTGGGCGAAGCGGCCAGACCGCCTGATTGATGAACTTGCCGCTGCAATCTGGGCCCAGTTCACGATCATCGCTCGGCTGCGAGCCAGGCGTTCGCTCTCGCGTTCTGCCCGTGCCGCCATGCAGGCCCTCTTTGCAACCAAGCAGCAGGTTCGCGACGACAAGCGACGCAATCTTGAGCAAGACGAAATCGAAGCTCGCATCGAGACCCACGCCGCACTTGCCGAACGTGACTCGCTCGACTCGTCTTCGCCAAACACCGAGCAGTTGCTTCTCGGAACAGTCAGCACCGCCAAAACATTTGTCGAGGCAAAAGGTCTTTGGTTTGTCGCCGGCCTCTTGGCAATCTCGTTTGCTTTCTGGCCAACCGATGTTGCCATCAGCGGCGGCGCAACTCTGCCGCTAAGTCAAGACTGGTTCGAATTGTTCAGAAGAGCGGGCGCAAGTTGGCACCCGATTGGTCACGGATTCGTAGCTCCGAGCGACCCGTTTGTTTGGGTGCTCACGCTTCTTGGCACCTTCACTTTTTGGTCGCCATCGTTGGCAATCGCAATTCTGTTTTTCGTTGCCAAACCAATTGCATTCTTCGCAGCATTCAAAGCGGCCTCGGTTTTCACATCTAAAACTTGGTTGCGCAATCTGGTTGCGCTCGCTTATGCGCTGTCTGCGGTTCTAATCGAGACTCAGGCAGACGTGCGATTGCCGGCGTTGATTGCCCAACTGGTCTTGCCATTTTTAGTTTTCGCCGTTTCGAGAGTTGCGCTACTCGGAAAAGAGATTTCGGTTCGCTCTCGTCAGCAAACCTTCACCTGGGTCGGCCTCGCCGCAATTTTGCTTGCAATCGAAACGGCAGCTGCGCCGAACACGATTTTGCTCGCGGTAGCCGCGCTAATCGTGGTCTTCTTGATGCGCCCGAGACGATTTGGTTATCTCATCTGGATAGGCCTGCCGATGGCAGCCATCTTTGCTCCGATCGTCATCTATCTTGCGGTTATCAAGGCAAACCCAGCGGCCTTGCTTGCCGACCCTGCCGTCGCCTTGGCAACCACAGACGCCGCAGCTTGGCGCTATCTCTCGGGTTCGCTAAATGACTCTGCCTGGTGGCCAATGGCCGTTGCTCTTGCCGCCACCGGTTTGCTCGTGGTCGCTCTTGCAGTTCTCGGGCTGATCTCGTCTAAGACCAAGACCGTTGCAGCCCTGCTCGGCTTCGGCTTCTCGGCTCTGCTTCTTGCCTGGGCCGTAGGCAACCTCAACTTCGCCGCAGTTGGCATCGGCCCAGCCGGCCAAGACTTTGTCAACGGATCACCCCAGGCCCTGCTTGCCATCTGGTTGCTAAGCGCCCTGCTGGCAATCGCAGCATGGCTCGACTCGGTGAACAAGAGAACCGGCGCTCGATTCTTTGCATCGCTGATTGCCTTGCTCATCGTGGCTCCGGCGGCAGCCGTTGCGGTTGTCACCACGCCGGTGGCCTCATGGTCTGACGCTCGAGTAATGCCAGCTCTCATCGACGCGCAGGCGGCTGCCGGTTCGAAGGCGCAGGTGCTTGTCATTAATTCAGATTCGACCTCGCAGGCTTATTCAGCGGCATGGATTCCGGTAGATGGCGTGCAACTCGAAGACATCAGCGTTGCATATCGATTTGCGCTTTCAGATATTGAGCAGAGTTCGCCAGAGTATTCAACGATTGCTCAGCTGGTTGCCGATCTGGTTTCTGCAAACTCGAGTCAAGTCGATGCAGCTCTTGCGAAGTATTCAATTGGCTATGTATTGATCGAAAAAGCGAACTCGCAAACTCAGGCGAACGATAACGCGAGAATTGCCACGGCGCTCAACTCGGTTTCGCAACTCGAAGCTGCCGGCGAGACTGACTTCGGAAAAATCTGGAGAGTCAGAAACTTCGAAGCATCTGCCGAACAGCAAGGTCAGTCTCCTTGGTCGATAACCAAGGCCGTTCAACTAGTCGTCTTGCTTTCATTCGTGATGCTCGCGATTCCGAGTGCCGGCCGCCGCAGAGCCGCAGCGACTTCAGAAATCTTTGTCGATTCGGGTGATGGCAATGACTAAACGCATTTTGGCACTCGTTGCTGCGATAGCGGCACTCGCTTCGACAGCGTTGTTCTTGCCGAACTTCGAATTGCAAATTGGCGATGCACCGAGATCGCCAAAACTTTCTGTAGCAGCGCAAGACCTAAATCTCATTTGCCCCGGTGCCGCTATTGGTTCGGGTGGAGCAAACGGCACATCGGTCGGCACGTTTACCCGCCTTGGTGCGGCGAGCGTCATTGGCACGGTTGCCGCTGGCGCTGAAACTTTCGAGCAGCGCTATTTGGCCGACGGCTATTACGACAGCTACTCGGGCCAGGTTTTCAGCACGGTCTCATCTGCCGGCACCGTTTTTGCCACCAAGGGTGGCTCGGTCGAGCAGGGCAGCACCATGGTCAACATCGCTCAGGTTCAAAAGGCGGCTTCTGCCCGCCTGAACGGCCTGCTCGCGGCCTCTTGCCAAGCCCCAAGCCCAGAGAACTGGCTGGTCGGTGGCAGCGCAGCAACCGGGCGAGAGACGCTCTTGCTGCTTGCAAACCCTAGCCCGGTTGATGTCACGGTCAGTCTTGAAGTGTTTTCTGAGGGCGGCCCGGTTCAGGCCGCTGGGCTTAGTGGCATCTCAATCGCAGCTGGTGCGGCAACTGTTGTTCCGCTTTCATCTCTGATTCCAGAGACTCGCACCTTTGCCATTCACGTTGTGAGTTCGAGCGGTGCGGTGGCGGCATGGTTGCAGCAGCGCACGGTTCGCGGTCTTCTCTATGCAGGTGCTGACTTCATTGCGCCCTCAACTGTTTTCTCGAAGTCACTCGTGATTCCGGGTGTCTTAATCAGAGGCGCAGCAGACGCGGCAGCGTTGATTGCGGCAAACCGTGACTATTCAGATCTGACTCCTGTGCTTCGCGTGTTCAACCCAACCGATAGCAAGACGACTTTCACCGCCCAAATCAATGGTGCGACCGAAAAAACCTATGGCACGGTTTTGCACGAATCAGTTTCGGCGCACACGGTTCAAGATTTTGAAATTCCGGCTCTGGCGAATGGCGATTACTCTGCCTTCATTAGCGCAGATCAAAACATCACGGCATCGATTCGACTTGTGCGCACAGACAAAACGAAAAAGCCGAACACAGACTTCACCTGGTTGCATGCCGCCGAGACCTTCACTTCTTCGCGACAGCTAACCGTGCCAGCCGCTGGCATTAGCAAACTGACAATAGCTAACTCGGGTTCGAAGCCTGCGAGTGTCACCGTGAATGGCGTTGCCTATTCAATTGCCGCGAGTTCGATGGTGGTTCTCAAGGTCGACAACGGCAAGACCGTGACAATCGTTTCTAAAGATCAGCCGGTGGCTGCCAACCTTGTTGTCGATATCGATTCGGCAATTGGCAACATCTCTGTCGAGAATTACAAGAATCTAGGCGCCGAAGTTTCGGTTCGAGTTCGCTAGCTAGTCGCTATTCGTCGCCGCGATAGCGATCTGGAATTAGCTCCCACGGATCTTTTCCGATCAGTTCGCCAACTGCCGTAAAGACATACTGCTCAATGTGCATGCGCTCGTCGAGGGCGTCTGGGCGTCGGCTGTGGCCCATGCGTTCAATCGGCAGGCGATAAATGGTGATCTCAAAGGCCGCCTTGTTCACAGACCAGCGAGCAACCGCCTCGGCTGAATCCTTGATTGAAGGCGCGTCGATAACTCGCCAGCGCAGGTTGGCAAGTTCGTCTGGCCAGGTGTTCTTGAGGTAGTCGCAGGTGCCCGCGACAATCTGGCCAAAGCTTGCAAGGCGGCTGTCGCCAACTCGAAACAGCCCCGCGAGAATAGGCCTGCGCAGCCCCCGCTCGTGGCGGTCGCGTCTGCTGCCACGGCTTGGTTTCATAGCGCCATTGTATTCTTGACCAGATGAACACACGGCTCTGCTCAAAGGTGACCTGCAGTCACCCAGCCGTCGCCACACTTACCTACTCGCACGAAGATCGCACCGCAGTGCTCGGGCAACTGACTCCGGTCTATGAACCGCACGCCTATGACCTGTGCGAGAAGCACGCAAAGACTTTGACTGCACCGCAAGGATGGCAGCTAATTAGACACGTTGCGGTTCCGCGCCAAGAGAGCCAAAACGACACAACCGAAAGCACTGGGGACATGCCTCTAAATCAAATTGTCAAAAGCTATGACGTTCGCGGCCTAGTTGGTTCACAGCTGACTTCTGCCGTGGTCAGCGCTCTAGCGGCAGCGTTCGTTGATGAGGTTGGCGCTGCCGGTCGCGACGTTATCGTTGGCCACGACATGCGTGATTCTTCACCTGAGTTCGCAGACGCATTTGCTCAGGGAGCCCAGGCTCGCGGTGCGAATGTGGTTTCAATCGGCCTTTGCTCGACAGACGAGTCTTATTTCGCGAGCGGTTTTCTAGACGCTCCTGCTGCTATGTTTACCGCTTCGCACAACCCTGCTTCATACAACGGCATCAAGTTCTCGCGCGCGGGTGCACGAGGCATCAGCATTGACACTGGCCTCGGGGCTATTCGTGATCGTGCACAGATTTATCTAGACAACGGAATCACCGAGGTGTCACAACCTGGCAGCTACCGTGAGTTGCACATCTTGGTTCGCTATGCCTCTTATCTGCGCGAACTTGTGAACCTGAGTTCAATTCGACCGCTCAAGGTTGTTGTCGACGCCGGAAACGGCATGGGTGGCATGACCGTGCCTGCAGTTCTCGGTCACGCGAGCGATCTCGAACCACTGCCGCTCGAAATTGTTCCGATGTATTTCGAACTCGACGGAACTTTTCCGAACCACGAAGCGAACCCGCTCGACCCAAAGAACCTCGTCGACCTGCAGCGCGCGGTTGTCGAACACGGCGCAGACATCGGTCTTGCCTTCGACGGCGATGCAGATCGTTGCTTCGTTATCGATGAGAAGGGTCAACCGGTTACTCCTTCAGCAGTTGCCGCAATCGTCGCTCGTCGTGAGATCGCTCGCGAAAAGGCCAGCAACCCTGGCGCTCCAATCACGGTCTTGCACAACTTGCTCACCTCGAACATCGTTCGCGAGGTTATCGAAAGCGATGGCGCTCGAGCCGTTCGCACCAAGGTCGGTCACTCACTAATCAAGGATGAGATGGCCCGCACCAACGCAATCTTCGGTGGCGAGCACTCGGCTCACTATTACTTCAGAGACTTCTGGGGAGCAGACAACGGCATGCTCGCGGCAATGCACGTGCTTGCCGAGTTTGGCTCGCAAGAGCTACCGCTGAGCGAGTTCGCCCGCAAATACAACCCTTATTTCTTGAGCGGCGAAATCAACTCGACCGTTGCCGATGTGGCTGCTGCCAAAGCCCGCGTGCTTGCGGCGTTTGAGGGTCGGGCGACTGTCGAAGAGTTCGACGGCATCACCCTTTCTTCGCCAGCACAGGCCAACTGGTGGTGGGTCAACGTTCGTGCTTCGAACACCGAGCCTTTGCTTCGACTCAACGTTGAGGCGGCTAACGGCGAGACCATGGCAGCCATTCGCGACGAAGTTCTTGGCCTAATTCGGGCTTAAACTAGTCGGCATGAGCCGTCAAGAAACCGCATTCGACTTTCGCGTCAAAGACCTTTCGCTAGCTGAGGCTGGCCGTCATCAGATTCGCCTAGCCGAAAACGAAATGCCTGGTCTCATGGCTCTTCGTGCCGAGTTCGCTGCAAGCCAGCCGCTCAAAGGTGCGCGCATCGCCGGTTCGCTGCACATGACAGTGCAGACAGCGGTGCTCATCGAAACTTTGGTTGCTCTTGGTGCGCAGGTGCGCTGGGCTTCATGCAACATTTTCTCGACTCAAGACGAAGCTGCAGCTGCTGTTGTAGTTGGCAGCGGAACCGTCGACTCACCAGCGGGAACCCCGGTCTTCGCTTGGAAGGGCGAGAACCTCACCGAATACTGGTGGTGCACCGATCGCATTTTTGATTGGTCGAACGAAGCTGCTGCTGAAGGCCAGAGCTACATCGGCCCAAACATGATTCTCGACGATGGTGGCGACGCAACACTTTTGGTTCACAAGGGCCGCGAGTTTGAACTTGCCGGTTCGGTTCCTCCGACCGGCGTAGATGACAGCGAAGAGTATGGCGTAATTCTCGAATTGCTTCGCGGTTCGTTGAAGAACTCACCAAATCGTTTCACCGAGATCGCAAAAGAAATCAAGGGTGTCACCGAAGAAACCACAACCGGTGTTCACCGACTATACGAATTTCACAAGCGCGGCGAACTTTTGTTCTCTGCAATTAACGTGAACGACTCGGTGACCAAGTCGAAGTTCGACAACAAATATGGAATTCGCCACTCGCTACCAGACGGCTTGAACCGTGCAACCGATGTGCTCATCGGTGGCAAGACTGTTTTCGTTGCCGGATATGGCGATGTGGGCAAGGGTTCTGCCGAGGCGCTTCGCGGTCAGGGCGCTCGCGTGATTGTCAGCGAGATCGACCCGATCTGTGCTCTGCAGGCAGCCATGGATGGATTCCAGGTTGCCCGCCTCGAGTCGGTTATCGAAGACATCGACATCTTCATCACTGCTACGGGTAACACCAGAATCATTCGCCCAGAGCACCTGCTCAAGATGAAGCACCTGGCTGTAATCGCAAACGTCGGTCACTTCGACGACGAGGTAGACATGGCCGGCATCTCGCAGATCAAGGGCGTCGAGAAGATCGAAATCAAGCCTCAGGTGCACGAGTGGCGCTTGCCAACCGGCCGTTCTGTGCTAATTCTTAGCGAAGGCCGCCTGATGAACCTAGGCAACGCAACCGGGCATCCGAGTTTCGTAATGAGCAACTCGTTCAGCAACCAGGTTCTCGCTCAAATCGAGCTATTCACCAAGAATGACCAGTTCGAGCTTGGCGTTCACATCTTGCCGAAGCACCTAGACGAAAAGGTTGCCAGTTTGCACTTGGCGGCTTTGGGTGTTGAATTGACTGAACTAACTTCTGAACAGGCGCGCTACATCGGCGTATCGGCAAACGGCCCGTTCAAGGTAGAGCACTACAGGTACTAGGAGCAGCAAATGCGCTGGAAGATTCTCGTCGTCGAAGATGACAGATCGATTCTCGAGACCGTTCAGTATGCCCTTGAGCTAAAGGGCCACGAAGTCGTAGCTTGCGAGTCTGGCGATTTAGCCATGGATGTCTTTCGCGAGAGCAAACCAGATCTCGTAATTCTTGACTGGATGCTTCCGGGCAAAGACGGAATCGAAATCTTGAAAGAAATCGTTGCCATTTCTTCTGTTCCTGTTGTCATGGCGACTGCTCGCACAGACGACGAAGAACTTGGTTTGGCTTTTGAGCTTGGCGCTGCCGACTATATGAAGAAGCCTTATGGCGCAGCTGAATTAGTTCAGCGCGCAACTCGACTAATGAAGCCGCTCGAGCGTGCTGATAGCGACAACGTTCAGATTGGCCCGATCTCGATCGACGTTTCTGCTTATGAAGTCAGCCGCGGCGGTGCAAAGATTTCGCTAACACCTCTTGAGTTCAACCTCTTGCTGACAATTGCCGAAGACCCAAAGCACACTTTCACTCGCGAAGAGTTGCTCAAGAAAGTTTGGTTGCACAAAAACCTTGGCGACGAAACCGACTTCAAGGGCAAGGTAGACACCCGTTTGGTGAACGTTCACATTCAGCGACTTCGCTCGAAAATCGAAGAGAACCCAGACGATCCGCAAATCGTCACCACCGTTCGCGGCCGTGGTTATAAGGCTGGCGCTTTCTAAATGGTTTTTCGTCGCGCCGTTGAGCGCGCGATTGGCTTGTTGCGTCGAAACCTTCAAGCCAGGGCAGTGGTCACCACAATCGCGCTTTCGTTGATTGCGACCGTCATTCTCGGTGGTTTTTTGTCATTCGGCATCGGTAACGGCCTCTACCAAACCCGCGTTCAGCAGGTGCTGAGCGAATCAGAGCGCGCGGTTATCGAAGTTCAGAACACCTTTTCGGCCTCAAGCGCTAGCGACGAGGTGGCGTTGCAGTCGCTAATCAACTCGGTTGTGCCAAAGCTCGAGAACGACTCTGCAGACCAGCCAAGACTCGTGGCCATGCTCAGAACCCCTGGGCAGAACAGCTCGCAACTGCTGCAGAGCCCGATTTCAACCGACCTAGACCTCAACATCATTTCGGCCAACATGAGAACAAAGGTGCAGGCAAGCACGGGCAAAGTTATCTACCAGTCGGTTTCGATTGCTGCGCAAACCGAGGTTCATCCCGGTTTGGTCGTCGGTGCGCCAATTGAGATTCCGCTCGCCGGCATGTATGAGTTGTATTTGGTCTATGACCTAAACCACGAGCAGCAAACTCTCGATCTGGTTCAAGGAACCTTGGTCATCGGTGGTTTGGTGCTTCTCGTCATTATCGGTTTGGTGAGTTGGTGGGTAACTTCGCGAATTGTGCAGCCGGTTCGTTTGGCGGCAAGGGTGAGCGAGAAGATTGCTGAAGGTGCTCTCGATGAGCGAATTCCGGCAGAGGGCGAAGACGTCATCGCGCAGTTGGCACACTCGTTTAATGCCATGGCCGATAACCTGCAGAACCAGCTAAAGCAATACGAACAAATTTCAAAAATGCAGCAACGATTCGTTTCTGACGTTTCGCACGAACTTAGAACTCCGTTGACAACTATCAAGTTGGCTGGCGAATTGATCTATGACAATCGCGAAAACTTCGTGCCTCCGCTGAAGAAGAGCGCAGAGGCGATGAACTCACAGATTCAACGATTCGAAACCCTGCTCGAAGACTTGCTTGAAATCTCACGCTACGACGCCGGAGCGGTTGCCGGCCAGTTCGAAGTGGTCAACCTGATGTCAGTTGTGAAATCTGCGATTCAGTCAATCGAGCCTCTTGCAACTAAAAAGGGTTGCGAGATTGTTCTCGAAACTCCGAGCGACAACATCGAAGCCGAAATTGATAGCAGACGAATCGAACGCTTGATCAGAAACCTTCTTGCCAATGCGGTCGAACACGGTGAGGCAAAGCCAATCATCGTTGCAGTAGGTGCCGGCGCTCACGCTGTTGCCGTCAGCGTTACTGATCACGGTGTTGGCATGACCCGAAGCCAGCTCGACCGCGTCTTCGATCGCTTCTGGCGTGCAGACCCGGCTCGAAAGCGCACAACTGGCGGAACCGGCCTCGGCCTCGCCATCTCGCTCGAAGATGCCAACCTGCATAGCGGTTGGCTTCAGGTCTCGGCAAAGCCAAACGAAGGCTCAACCTTCAGACTGACCCTGCCACGCAAGGTTGGCTCGGTCTTCTCGCAGTCGCCGTTGCCACTGCCGCCAAAGAAGAAGGTCGAAGATGAAACTCGTTAGCCTTCGCCTCGTGGCCCTTGTCGCCGCGGCAGCTCTTGTTCTTGCTGGTTGTGCCAAACTGCCGACCAGCAGCGAGGTCAAGGTGGGCTCTGACATTCAGGGCGGATTGACCACCGACTATCTCTATTACTCACCGAGCGGCCCTGTAGAGGGTGCTTCGCAGCAAGAGATCATCAACGGCTTCTTGAACGCAGCGACTGGCCCACAGAACGACTACCAGGTTGCCCGCGAGTTTCTCTCTGGAGAACTTGCCGCCAAGTGGAGCCCGAGCAAGGAGCTTCTTGTCGGCGACACCAGACCGCAGGTTTCAATGGTTGGCGCAACCGGTGCCCGACTTACTGTGAAAGCCGTAGCTCGCATCGACGAGACCGGTCGCTATCACGACCTCGGCGACGGCATCGAACGAGTTCTAACTTTTGGTTTGGTGCTCGAGGGTGACCAGTGGCGCATCAACCAAGCGCCAGACGCAACCGTTTTGGTTCGCCCGGTTTTCGACGTGCTGTTCAAGAGTTACGCACTCTATTTCTATGACAAGCAAAACCGCTATCTGGTTCCTGATCTGCGCTGGTTCGCAACCCGAGTCTCAACCAGCACTCGATTGGTTTCTGCTCTTCTTGCCGGCCCAGATGGCTGGCTAAGCGGTGCTGTGCAAAACGCGTTTCCTGATAAGACCAAACTTGCCATCGACTCTGTGACTGTCGAGAACGGGGTTGCGATTGTCGACTTAGACGCCACAGCGAACACCGCAACGGTTGCTCAGCGGCAAAGAATGCTTGCGCAACTAACCGCGACACTCACTCAATTGCCGAGTGTTTATTCGGTTGAAATTCGCATTGACCACATTGCGCAAAACATCACAAACCTTCCTTATGAAGTTTCGCTTGCAAATAACCCAGACCCGCTTGCTCTGACGGTCGACGGTTTCAGCTTGCTAACCGCAACACCAACACCGATGAAGAAGGCAACCTCAGCCGCTGCGCGCTGGCGTGCCACCGACTTCGGCATCAACAACCAGCAGACGTTGCTTGCCATGAAGGGCCCAACCGGCGTTGGTCTAATGCGCCTATCTGGAACCGACCAGACCATCACACCGCTCGACTCGCGCACGGGCTTGCTTGCTCCTGTGATTGACCCACAGGGCTTCATCTGGTCTCTTGGGGCTGCAAAAGACTCGGCCCTGCAGGCCTTTGACACCAAGGGTGGCTTGAAGTTTTCAACCCTCAGCTGGCTCGAGAGCGGAACCCACCGTGCCTTTGCGATCTCGCGCGAGGGCGGGCGACTAGCGGTTTTGCTTGTCTCAACCGCTGGCTCGCGACTGCTCATTGCCGCCATCGAACGTGACGAAGATGGTGTGCCAATCGGCATCTCGCAACCGATCGAAATCGGCAACACGCAAAACATTGTTCGTTCACTTGCCTGGATAGATGACACCAGCGTCGCGACCATCGCAATGACAGACGAGGGTTACACCTATCCGCTCTATCTAGAGGTCGGTGGTGAGACCAAGAAGTTCGCACCAGTTGCAAACGCCACCTCGGTGGTTGCCAATAGTTCATACTCGAGTGCATACGTGCTTGATTCGGTTCGTCAGTTGCGAGTTCTGCGCTCAATGACCTGGGTCGATTTTGCGACTGACGTGCTAGCGATTCACTTCGCGGGCTAGGCAAAACTTCTTCACAGATTCTCGTTGCACGCTGCCGCAAGCTACTTGTGCGGTTGGCTTTAGAAGTGTCTGCCTTCGAAGAGCTATTAGATATCTTTCTGCCGTCTCAGTGCACACTCTGCCAGCTCCCGCCATCGGTAATCTGCATTGACTGTCTGAAGAGTTTCGAAGGCAAGAGTCGTGCAGTGCAGCGAGGCAACCTTCGCGGCACATCACTCTTTGAGTTCGATGAATGGAGCGCGAAACTTATCGCTGACTTCAAAGAGCATGGGCAGTTTGCAATCGCAAACAAGTTGATTGATCACTTGCTGAACGAAGATGTTCGAGACGCGTTGCTGGCGATGAACCCTCAAGTTTTGGTTGCAGTGCCGAGTTCGGCAAAAAGCTTTGCCAAACGCGGCTTCGTGCCTGCGCAGGTCATCGCAAATCGGTTGGCACGAAACCTAAAACTCGTGGCAGCTTCGAAGGCGCTTTGGCTAAACCGAATTGCCAGCGACCAAGCCGGGCTTGACCAAGAGGCTCGAGCCGAGAACCTGATTGGGGCAATGAAGGCTTCGGTCGCACTCAGCGGCAAGCGCGTTTTGTTGGTCGACGACATTGTGACGACCGGCTCGTCATTGGTTGAGGCGGCCAGAGCGGCATCGGTGGTTGGGGCAGAGGTAGTCGGGTTTGCAACCCTTGCTGAAACTATTCTGAAAATTGCCCCAGCCGAGCCCAAAAGGGTCTAGTTTTTACATCACAGGCATCGCTTCACAAGCGAGGCGACCTGGAGTGGAGGTAAAAATGGAAATCTCAATTTCAGCCCGCAACCTCACAGTGTCAGACCGCTTTCGAGAATACGTTTCAGAACGTTCTCACAAAGTTGAGCTTCTGGCCCACCGTGTTCATGACCTGACAATCAAGGTCACCAGACACGACCACTCGAAAACCAGCGGCCCAGAAGATCAGGTTGAACTCACCGTTCACGGTGACGGGCAGATCGTGCGAGCCGAGGCGCAAGCCGGCGACAAGTTCGCTGCTTTTGACATCGCCTTTGGCAAGCTAACCGAGCGCCTTCGTAGGGCAGCCGACAAGCGCAAGGTGCACCACGGGCGTCACGGCTCAATCGGCACCGCCGAATTGACTGCGTCTGACTTTGCGTCGCTCGACATAACCCCGGTAGATCTCGACGTCTTGACCGGCCAGGCGCGAAGCACAGAGGTCGATGACGATGCCACGGATGCCTTTGGCCAGAGCCCGATTGTCATTCGCCGCAAAGAATTCACCGCTGAGCCGATGACCGTTGACGACGCCCTCGATCGCATGGAGTTGGTTGGCCACGACTTCTATCTCTTTCACGACTCAGAGACAGATAAGCCCAGCGTGGTTTATCGCCGAAAAGGATGGAACTACGGGCTAATCACCCTGAACTAGGGGCTACCGAGCGCACAGGGGCAGCCCAGCCAACTCTCAGGCTGGGCTTGCCTCCTCGGTTAGAATTGCCGAGGTATTCAATCTGACTCGTCTGGAGCTAAATTTTGGCAAATATTCTCGACAAGGTGCTGCGCGCCGGAGAAGGCCGCATTTTGGCCAAGCTTCGCAACTACGCAAAGGCAGTAAACACCCTTGAAGACGCCTTCGCGACCCTAACCGACGAAGAACTTCGCAACGAAACTCAGAGCCTGCGTGAGCGTTATGCCGCAGGTGAATCACTCGACGACATGCTTCCTGAGGCTTTTGCCGCAGTTCGCGAAGCAGCAAAACGAACCCTTGGCATGCGCCCATATGACGTTCAGCTCATGGGTGGTGCAGCACTTCACCTCGGCAACATCGCCGAAATGAAAACCGGTGAAGGAAAGACCTTGGTGGCAACAACTGCTGCCTACCTAAACGCAATTCCTGGTCGCGGTGTTCACATCGTTACCGTTAACGACTTCTTGGCTGGCTATCAGAGTGAATTGATGGGCCGCGTATTCCGCGCGCTCGGCATGACCACTGGCTGCATCCTTGGCGGACAAGACCCAGCACAGCGTCGCGCCGAATATCTTTGTGACATTACCTATGGAACCAACAACGAATTTGGTTTCGACTACTTGCGCGACAACATGGCTTGGGACAAAGCAGATCTAGTTCAGCGCGGTCACTTCTATGCAATCGTCGACGAGGTTGACTCGATTCTTATCGACGAGGCTCGCACACCTTTGATCATCTCTGGCCCAGCTGCCGGCGAAGC
>JAHEGB010000023.1 GCA_024645175.1 Microbacteriaceae bacterium | reverse complement strand
TCTTGGTATGACAACGAGTGGGGTTACTCAAACCGCCTCGTTGAACTAACCGAGCTAGTCGCCAGCAAGCTCTAATGCGCCGCATCGCTGACCTGCCATCGCTTGATGGCAAGCGCGTAATTATTCGCTGCGACTTCAATGTTCCGCTAGACGGCGACCGCATTACTGATGACGGCCGAATTGTTGCATCGGTGCCAACCATCAAGTACTTGGTCGACCAGGGCGCAAAAGTAGTAGTTATCTCGCACCTGGGTCGCCCAGAGGGTGCACCCGATGCCAAGTATTCACTTGCACCGGCAGCTAAGCGCCTCGGCGAGCTGCTGCACCAAGACGTTTTCTTCGCTACTGACACGGTCGGCAGCGAGGCTCACGGAGCCGTAAAGGCAATGGCTCGCGGTGCGGTTGTCGTGCTTGAGAACCTAAGGTTCAACCCAGGCGAAACAAGCAAGGATGAAGCCGAGCGTGAGGCATTTGCATCGAAGCTAGCTGAGTTCGGCGACTTCTTCATTAGCGATGGTTTCGGTGTTGTGCACCGCAAGCAGGCAAGCGTTTACGAACTGGCCAAGGCTTTGCCTAGCGCCGGCGGGTTCTTGATCGAGAAAGAACTTGATGTTCTAACCCGACTGACTCAGAACCCAGAACGCCCATATGCGGTTGTTCTCGGCGGTTCTAAGGTCAGCGACAAACTCGGTGTGATTGATCACTTGTTGCCAAACGTGAACAAGCTTTTGGTTGGCGGCGGAATGGTTTTCACATTCTTGGCGGCCCAGGGCTACAAGGTCGGCGCTAGTTTGCTAGAGCAAGACCAAATCGAAACCTGCAAGAACTACCTTCAGCGCGCCGCTGAGCTCGGCGTAGAAGTGGTTTTGCCAACAGACATCGTGGTGGCAAGCAAGTTTGGCGCGGATGCAGAAGTAGCAATTACCTCTTCTGCAGAGATCGAGAGCAGCCCATTTGGCGCTAGCGGGCTTGGTCTAGACATTGGCCCAACCTCGGCTGCAAACTTTGCACGAGAAATTCGCGAAGCAAAAACTGTTTTCTGGAACGGCCCAATGGGTGTTTTTGAAATTGATAAGTTCGCAAACGGCACCCGCGAAGTTGCGGCAGCGCTCACTGAAGTAGACGGCCTATCGGTTGTTGGCGGAGGAGACTCTGCTGCTGCAGTTCGTATTCTCGGTTTCGAAGATGCCCAGTTCGGTCACATTTCAACCGGTGGCGGAGCGAGCCTCGAGTTTCTAGAAGGCAAGAGCCTGCCAGGCATCGAAGTGCTTGGCTAGAGAGAGTAAAAATGACTAATCGCGTTCCGCTTATCGCCGGCAACTGGAAGATGAACCTTGATCACCAGCAGGCCATCGCACTCGTGCAGAAGCTTGCCTGGTCTCTGAAAGACGCAGCACACGACTATTCGTCTGCTGAAGTCGCGGTGTTTCCTCCATTTACAGATCTGCGCACGGTTCAGACACTTATTGATGCAGACAAGTTTGAAATCAAGCTCGGTGCGCAAGACCTGTCGAAGTTTGACAGCGGTGCCTACACGGGTGAGATCTCGGGTGCCTTTCTAAAGAAGCTTGATGTTAAATACGTATTGATTGGCCACAGCGAGCGCCGTCAGTACCACGCAGAAAACGACGAGGTCGTTCAGGCTAAGACCGCTGCTGCGTTTAGACACGGTTTGGTTCCGGTCATTTGCGTCGGCGAAACCCTAGAAGAACTCGAATCTGAGGGGCAGGCTGCAGTGCCTGTTCGTCAGACCCTAGCGGCACTGGCTGGCCACGACCAGTTGGGCGAATTCGTGATTGCATACGAGCCGGTATGGGCAATTGGCACTGGCAAGGTGGCGACTCCTGAAGAGGCAGCCTCGGTCTGCTCAAAGATTCGAGAGGCAATTGCCAACGAGCACGGCGAAGAGATCGCAGCTGCAACCCGCATTCTGTATGGCGGTTCGGTCAAATCGGCTAACGTTGCTGGCTTCTTGCGTAGCCCAGAGGTTGACGGTGTTTTGGTTGGCGGAGCCAGCCTAGATGCCGACGAGTTCAGCGGTATTTCGCGCTTCCAGAAGCACATCGGCGTATAATTTCATAGATTTAGAAACTGAGGTAAATAAATGGCTGCTCTACAAATCGCACTACAGGTGCTGCTGGCAATCACCAGCTTGCTCCTGACTTTGCTGATTCTGTTGCACAAGGGTCGCGGAGGCGGTCTAAGCGACATGTTCGGCGGTGGCGTCACCAGCACCATGAACTCTTCAGGCGTTGCCGAAAGAAACCTCAACCGAGTAACAATCATTCTCGGAATCGTTTGGATCGTAGTGATTATCACTCTCGGTCTATTTACCCGCTTCGCACTCGTCTAAGGAACACTGATGGCAACAACTGGGGGATCAGCAATTCGTGGTTCACGAGTTGGCGCTGGACCAATGGGTGAAGAAGACCGCGGCTTCAAAGCTGAGCGTGTCGTTCGAAACTACTACTGCGTCATGGGGCACGTTCAAAGCCCAGCATTCGCTTCTAGCGTTATCGAAGAAGAGCTTCCGGTAGAAATCGACTGCCCAAACTGTGGTCTTCCTGCAGGTCTCGACCCTAACAACCCACCTCAAAACGCAAAGCACGAGCCATACAAGACTCACCTTGCATACGTAAAAGAGCGTCGCACAGACGCTGAGGCAAAAGAACTTCTCGAAGATGCTGTCGCAATGATTCGTGCACGTCGCACCGCTGCTACCGCAGCTGCTGCAGCAGCAGACAAGGCAGAAAAAGCCGCCGCTAAGAAAACCGCGGCCAAGAAGTAGTTTCGAAAACTACTAGCAACCCCACGTTTTGGTTGCAGCAGTCTGATCAACAAACCAAATAGTTTTTTGTGCGCCACGCACGCGTCCGGCAGGCAAACTTTCAGGGTTGTCGCCAAAGACAATTTCAATAGCATCGGCCTTATCTGCACCAGCAACCACAAACCAGAGTTCATCGACCGAGTTCATGGCCTCGTATGTGAAGCTGAGTCTCTGCGGTGGCGGCTTAGGGGAGTCGTGCTCTGCAACAACTAGCGCGCCAGGCTCGGGCAGTTCTTTCTCAGCAAACAGCGAACAGATGTGGCCATCCGGACCCATTCCAACGAAGGCCATATCGAAATGTGGCTTGATAATTGCTAGTTCTGCCGCAAATAGCGACGCGGCCTCATCGAGAGAGATTAGGCCATCGTCAGCTGCGAATTCATGGATGTTTGCCTCTACAACCGGCAGGCGACTGAGCATAGCCTTGCGGGCTTGCACTGCGTTGCGTTCTGCTGAATCAGCGGCCACGAAGCGCTCGTCACCCCACCAAACATGAACCTTTGACCAATCGAGCAGGTGAGCATCTTCGCGCTCTGCAATGGCCGCCAGAGTGGCAATGCCGATGGTTCCACCGGTAAGCATGACGTTCACAATGGGCTTCTCGGTGGTTAGTGCGGCGATCTTGCTAACGAACTGCTCAGCCGCCGCCTTAGCAAGCGACTCGGCGTTTTTGAAGCGATTGACTAGGCGAGACATTACTTCTTTTTCGCAGCTGGCTTCTTGGCTGTCGTCTTCGTTGCGGAAGGTTTCTTGGCTGCCGGCTTTACAGCGGCTGGCTTTTTAGTCGAGGTGAGCTTTGGCTTTGGCACGGCAGCGAAACCCTTTGTAATGACTTTTCCGAAGAGATCATCAGGGTCTAGTCTGCGCAGGTCTTCGCTAAGGCAGTCGCGCAATGAGCGACGGGGCAGTGAGATCTCTCGAGTCGGCTGAGTCGGCTGAATGAGCGTCGCAACATCAGGAACTCGTCGCACAATCTCAATGTCGCCAGACTTGCGAATCAACTTGACTCCGCGAATGCCAGAAACTGCCTTGCCTCGATTGGTGCGAATCAGGTTGACCTTAATTTTCAACTTCATTTCGAGCCAGGCAGCTAGCAAATCTGTCGAAGGCGAGTCAACTGCTCCGGTAACCTCGGCGGCAACTACCGCATCAAAAGGCGGCTGGTCAAGAATCGCAGCCAATTGCGCACGCCAAAGCGTTAGGCGTGTCCAGGCAAAGTCGCTGTCACCAGGGGCATAGCTCTTTGACAACTTCTTTAAGAACTCGTGCGGCTTCTTCTGCGAAGCGGCATCGGTGATTCTGCGAGTTGCGATCTGGCCAATTGGTGACTTCGAAATTACTTCAGGTGCCTCACCAGGCCACCACGCGACCACAGGAGCATCAGGAAGCAACAGACCTGTAACGAGACCAGCAGAGTGTTTGGCGACTTCTCCGTGCGCGCGCAAAACAATAACCTCAGATGCACCGGCATCGCCACCGACGCGAATCTGAGCGTCGAGTTTAGAAGCCGACTTCTTTTTTGAATCGTCTTCGGCGAGAACAATGATGCGACACGGATGCTCGCGAGAAGACTCGTTCGCAGCCTTGACCGCGGCTTCAATGCCAGAGAACTTGGTCTGAATAATAAGTGTCAAGACGCGGCCGAGTGCGACTACGCCACCCTCTTCGCGAATCTCGACCAAGGCCTTAGAGACCTTGCTAACAGTAGTGTTTGGTAAGTCTTTGATCACGGAATTCTCCAAGCTCGTCCGTCACGTTCCAACATTGCGTTTGCAGACGCCGGACCCCATGAACCGGGCAGGTACTGCTCGGGTTTGCCATTCTTTGCCCAATATTCTTCGATCGGGTCAAGAATCTTCCAAGAGAGTTCAACCTCTTCGTGACGCGGAAACAGCGGTGGGTCACCGAGTAGCACGTCTAGAATCAGGCGCTCGTAAGCCTCTGGGCTGGCTTCGGTAAAGGCGTGGCCATAGCCGAAGTCCATGGTTACGTCGCGAACCTGCATGCCGACACCCGGCACCTTAGAGCCGAAACGAATTGTGACTCCTTCGTCGGGTTGAACTCTGATCACAAGTGCGTTTTGTCCAAGCGCCGAGGTTTG
Organism: Microbacteriaceae bacterium; assembly: GCA_024645175.1. GTDB lineage: Bacteria > Actinomycetota > Actinomycetes > Actinomycetales > Microbacteriaceae > Rhodoluna. Next base: position 9,482 of record JAHEGB010000023.1, on the reverse strand, counting down.
AGCCTCTGCGAAGAGTTGCTGCGGTGCTCGCTTGAAGACCACTGCGATTTCGGTTACGCGACGACCAAGGCGCTTTCCGGCGCGAAGGTAGAACGGTACGCCAGCCCAGCGACGGGTGTTAATGTCTAGGCGCATCGCAGCAAAGGTCTCGGTAACCGACTTAGGGTTCATGCCGTCTTCGGCCAAGAAACCGGTGACTTGTTCGCCACCCTGCCAGCCGCTTGCATATTGACCGCGGGCAGTGTGCTTGCCGAGATCTTCGGGCAATGTCACGGCAGAAAGAACCTTTTCTTTTTCGGCACGCAAGTCAGCGGCGTCAAACGAAACCGGTTCTTCCATCGCGGTTAGGGCAAGCAACTGAAGCAAGTGGTTCTGAATCACATCGCGGGCTGCGCCGATGCCATCGTAGTATCCCGCACGACCGCCAACACCGATATCTTCGGCCATGGTGATTTGAACGTGGTCGATGTAATTCGCGTTCCAGAGTGGTTCGAAGAGTTGGTTTGCGAAGCGCAGGGCAAGAATGTTTTGAACAGTTTCTTTTCCGAGATAGTGATCGATTCTGAATACCGAGTCTGCCGGAAAGACCGATTCGACTACCTTGTTTAGCTCGCGAGCTGACTGCAGGTCGTGACCGAATGGCTTCTCGATGACAACTCGACGAAACTCGTCTGGCTTAGGTTGGGCGAGCCCGCTCTTTGACAATTGCTCGCAGACAACTTCGAAGGCCTTTGGCGGTATCGAGAGATAGAAAGCGTGGTTACCGTTGGTTCCGCGCTGTGCATCGAGTTCTTCGATTGTCTCTTTCAGACGTTGAAAGGCTTCATCATCGGTGAACTCACCAGAAACGAATCTGATGCCGCTCGAAAGCTGCTCCCAGACCTCTTCGCTCCAAGGAGTGCGAGCATATTGCTGCACTGCCTCTTTTACAACCTTGCCGAAGTCTTGATGTGCCCAGTCTCTGCGAGCAAAGCCGACAAGAGCGAATCCTGGCGGAAGCAACCCGCGGTTTGCCAAGTCATAGACGGCAGGCATTAGTTTCTTGCGAGATAGGTCTCCGGTTACACCGAAGATAATCAAGCTGCTTGGGCCAGCGATGCGATTTAGACGGCGATCGTCTGGGTCGCGCAGCGGGTTGTTGCCCGGGCCAAGTTTTACAGGACTCATCGATAACTTTCTTAGGCGAGAATTCGCTTGATTGCTGCGACGCCGGCCTTGGCATCATGCAGGGTGAGTGTCAACACAGGGCGCGAGTGATCTGCGAGAACCTTCGCGTCGCCTGCGGCCTGTGAAGCGATCAGTTCACCGAAGGTGAAGTCACGGCCAGGCACAGCGATGTCATTTTTAGCAGCAGAAACTATCTGCAGATAAACACCCTGCGCTGGGCCACCCTTGTGATATTGACCGGTTGAGTGCAAAAAGCGCGGTGCCCAACCAAATGTCACAGGGCGACGAGTCTTGTTTGCAAATAGCTCACGCAAGTCAGCGGCTTCGGCAACGGCAGTGCGATCTAGATAGGCATGGATAGAAAGGTAGCCCGAATCGGTGTCTAGCTGCTTCAACAGAGCTGCAACAGCTGCATCAACAGATGAAGTTGCATCAAGATTGAGAGCCTCAGCTCGAACCTCAATCGAGTCTTCGACAAACAGGGGAGCAGCGATAGCATCGCGCTGTTCTAGCATGGCCCTTGCAGCGATCTTTGCAGACTCAACGTCTGGCTGGTCAAACGGGTTGATTCCAATCAAACGACTGGCAATAACCGTTGCGTACTCCCACAGCAAGAACTGCGCGCCGAGATCGCCAGAAACAGCAACCTCATCGCCACGGGTTGTGGTTGCGTCTGCGACGACGCGAACTGCAACGAGGTCAGCCAAACCACTGTGCAGTTCTGCACTGTTTGGGTTGAGCACAACTGGCAAGATGCCTTTTCCAAGCTTTCCGGTAGATTCAGCAATCAGCTGTTCTGCCCAGTCGCCGAAACCGACAATCGAAGTTCCGTCATCGACGATTCCGATTTTGTCGCGTGTTCCATATTCGCCAGGGGTAGCACCGAGTGCTGCGCCGAGAACAAGTGCTGGGTTATCGGCACTGTCTGAAGCGAGCAAAGGCGCTGCCGAGTTTGCAGAGTCAAGCAAAGCCTGAATGTCTGCGCCGGCAAGACCTGACGGAACCAACCCAAAAGCGGTTAGTGCGCTGTAGCGACCGCCAACGGTGGCATCGGCGTTAAAAATGCGATAGCCATCGGCTTGCGCGGCTTTCTCCATCGGTGAGCCGGGGTCAGTAACAATAACGATGCGGTCGGTCTTGTCGATGCCCGCTTCGGTGAATGCCTTTTCAAAAATTCGCTTCTGTGAGTCAGTCTCTACAGTCGAACCCGACTTTGAAGAAACCACTACCGCGGTCTTGCTGAGGTCTGCGGCTAGAGCAGCACCAACCTGGTCGGCGTTAGTCGAATCTAAAACCACGAGCTCGACACCGGCGGTGCGGGTGATAACCTCAGGCGCGAGCGACGAACCCCCCATGCCGCAAAGAATAAAACGGGTTACACCCTTGGCCTTGAATTCTTCACGCAAAGCGATGATCGAGTCGACAAGTGGCTGCGAGTCGACCGCCGAGGTAACCCAACCAAGGCGAATCGATGATTCTGCCTCAGCTTCTTTGCCCCAGAGGGTGAAGTCTTTGGCCGCTATGCGCGATGCCACCTTGTCGGCGACCAGCGCGTCAATGTTTTCTGCTACAGCAGCAGCGGCTGAACCGCCTGCGACAACATTAAGAGTTGACAATTGATTCCTACTTCGCTGACGCAAGTGCGCCGGTAACTGATTCAAGCAATTCGTTCCACGAAATGATGAACTTCTCTACGCCTTCGCGTTCGAGCAAGTCGGTCACGTCGTCATAGTCAACACCGCAGGCTGCCACAGCGAGCAAAATCATGTTGGCTTCTTCATAGCGATTGGTGATCGAGTTTGCAGGAACAACGCCGTGGTCGAAAACGGCCTCCATGGTCTTCTCAGGCATGGTGTTTACCAACTGCGGTGCAACCAGTTCGGTTACATAGAGAGTGTCAAGAAGATTCGGGTCTTTGACTCCGGTTGAAGCCATTAGCGGGCGCTGCACGTTGGCTCCAGCCGCAGCAAGCTCAGTCCAGCGATCAGCAGCAAAAGATTGCTCGAACAGCTGGTATGCCAGACGCGCGTTTGCAAGCGCAGCTTTGTTCTTGATGCCAAGAGCGTCTGTCGTGCCGATTGCATCAAGACGCTTGTTGATTTCTAGATCAACTCGAGAGACAAAGAAAGAAGCAACCGAGTGAATCTTCGAAACGTCGTGACCGTTGGCCTTAGCTTTTTCGATTCCGGTGATGTAGGCATCGATTACCTCGCGGTAGCGCTGAAGCGAGAAGATTAGAGTCACGTTAACGCTGATGCCCTCTGCAATGACCTCGGTGATTGCGGTTAGCCCGGCCTTGGTTGCCGGAATCTTAATCATGACGTTCTCACGGTCAACCTTTGCGAAAAGTTGCTTCGCCTGAAGAATGGTTGCCTGTGCGTCGTGGGCAAGCCCTGGCTCAACCTCAATTGATACGCGGCCGTCAAAACCGCCGGTGGTGTCATAGACGCCTCTGAAAATGTCGCATGCTTCTGCAACATCTTGAGTTGTGATTTCGAATACGGCCTTTGATGCGTCTGCGCCAGCCGTGGCAAGCTCAGCTAGCTGTTCGCCGTAGCCTTCGCCCTTCGAGAGCGCTCCGGCAAAGATGGTCGGGTTAGTTGTAACACCGCTGACCGAACGAGAACTGATTAGTTCTTTCAGTTGGCCAGAACGAATGCGGGTGCGAGATAGATCGTCTAGCCAGATGCTTACGCCATTAGCTGCTAGTTGTGCGAGGGGACTGTTCATTTGATTTGCTTTCTCTAAGTCTTTATTTAGCAGCTGCTAGAGATTCGTGCGCCTTAGCGACAACGTTCTCGGTGGTGATTCCGAATTCACGGAAGAGCGTCTTGTAATCGGCTGAAGCACCGAAGTGCTCAATCGAGACGCTTCGGCCGAATGGACCAACGTACTTGCTCCAGCCAAGGCTTAGTCCGGCTTCTACTGAAACACGGGCCTTAACCGATGAAGGCAAAACGCTCTCGCGATATGACTCGTTCTGTTCGTCGAACCATTCGAGGCAAGGAGCAGAAACAACGCGAGTTGAAATTCCCTTGGCTTCGAGTTCTTCGCGTGCGGCTACAGCAAGTTGAACTTCTGAACCGGTTGCAATGATGATCAGTTCTGGTTTTGCATTTGCCGCATCGACCAATGTGTATGCACCCTTGGCAGTCAGTTCAGCGCCGGCAAAAACCGCTCCGGTTGAATCTGCTTCACCACGTTTGAATACAGGGATGTTCTGTCTGGTCAGAGCAATGCCTGCAGGGCCTTCGCGGCGCTCAAGCATGGTCTTCCAGGCGTATGCAGTTTCGTTTGCGTCACCTGGTCGCACGATGTCTAGCTGAGGAATAGCTCGCAATGTAGCAAGCTGCTCAATCGGCTGGTGGGTCGGGCCATCTTCACCTAGAGCTACTGAGTCGTGGGTCCAGACGAAAATGCTTGGCACCTTCATGAGCGCTGCCAAACGAACAGCTGGTCGCATGTAGTCGCTGAAGATCAAGAAGGTTCCGCCGAAGGCACGAGTGTTTCCGTGCAATGCGATGCCGTTCAAGATTGCGCCCATCGCGTGCTCGCGAATTCCGAAGTGCAGCACGCGACCATACTGGTCACCGCTCCATTCGTGAGTCGACCATTCGGCAGGAATGAACGACTTTGCACCGTTGATGGTTGTCAGGTTCGACTCGGCTAGGTCGGCAGAACCACCCCAAAGTTCAGGCATTACAGCCGCGATGCCGTTGATTACCTTGCCAGAAGCGGCGCGGGTTGAAACCTCTGTGCCGCCTTCAAAGGCAGGCAGTGCAGATTCAAGCTCTTCTGGTGCCTTGCCTGAAACAACACGGTCTAGCAGGTGCTTAGCCTCAGTGTTCTCGCTTGCCCATGCATCGAATGATGCCTGCCACTGTGCGCGAACCTGATCTGCGTGCTTCTGGTAACCGCGCGTGTGTGCGATAACGTCATCTGAAACTTCAAAAGTCTTCTCAGGGTCAAAGCCAAGAACGGTCTTCAAACCTGCAAGTTCTTCTGCACCTAGAGCAGAGCCGTGAATCTTTCCACTGTTCTGTTTCTTTGGTGAAGGCCAACCGATGATGGTGCGAAGAATGATTAGCGAAGGCTTGTCGGTCTCAGCCTTTGCTCGTTCGATTGCCGCATAGAGTTCAGCGATGTCTTCGACGTAGTTGCCGGTTTTCTTCCAGTGAACTGTCTGGGTGTGCCAGCCATAGGCCTGGTAACGGTCGTTGACAGATTCGGTGAATGAAATGTCGGTGTCATCTTCAATTGAAATCTGGTTTGAGTCATAAATAACGACTAGGTTTCCGAGTTTCTGGTGACCAGCAAGCGACGCGGCCTCAGAGGTTACGCCCTCTTGCATGTCACCGTCGCCTGCAATCACATAGACAAAGTGATCGAACGGTGAGGTTCCGGCAGGTGCCTTCGGGTCAAAGAGGCCGCGCTCGAAGCGAGCCGAATAAGCAAAACCAGTTGCAGAGGCGAGACCCTGACCTAGCGGGCCGGTGGTAATTTCGACACCCTTTGTGTGCCCAAACTCTGGGTGACCTGGTGTGAGTGAACCCCAAGTGCGCAATGCTTTCAAGTCGTCGAGCTCTAGGCCGTATCCGTGCAGATAAAGCTGGTTGTACAAAGTGAGTGAGCTGTGGCCGACCGAGAGAATGAATCGGTCGCGACCTAGCCAGCGCTCGTCACTTGGATCGTGGCGCATCACCTTATTGAAAAGCAAATAGGCGACAGGTGCTAGAGAAATTGCGGTTCCAGGGTGGCCGTTGCCAACCTTTTCTACAGCGTCTGCTGCAAGAACGCGTGCGGTATCGACAGCCTTTGAATCAAGGTCGGTCCATTGGAATGCTGACAAAACAGCTCCTTCATTAATAGGGATTGCTAATTAGTTTTGGCTTCTTTACCAAGGGGTGGGCCTGAGAATTAGGCCTCTGCGGATACTCCTCAATTCTAATTGCAGCCCGTGAGGTTGCAGGAATAGGCGGCGGGGCAATTCGCTTAGACTTGAGCGAGATGAGCAATTCACCAAAAAACCAAGCAAAATCGGCCAAACTCGGCTTTGCGGTCAAGGCCAAGGCATATTTGGCGCTTACCAAGCCTCGAGTAATCGAATTGCTGCTCATCACCACCGTTCCAACCATGATCTTGGCCCAGCGTGGTGTGCCAAACCTCTGGCTCGTGCTTGCCACCTTGGTTGGCGGCGCTCTCAGCGCAGGCTCGGCGAACGCCTTCAACTGCTATCTAGACGCAGATATTGACCACCTAATGGGCCGCACAAGCAAGCGCCCGCTGGTAACTGGCGAATTGTCCAAGACAGAGGCGTATCGCTTCGCATGGATAATCGGCGTTGCCTCTGTGCTCTGGTTGGGTCTCTTGGTCAACTGGCTAAGCGCGCTGCTCTCGCTTGCAGCCATTTTGTTCTACGTATTCGTTTACACGCTGTTGCTCAAGCGCAGAACTCCTCAGAACATCGTCTGGGGTGGGGCAGCGGGAGCCATGCCGGTGCTTATCGGCTGGGCTGCCGTAACCGGCGACCTCTCACCGGCTGCCTGGATGCTCTTCTTGGTGATTTTTCTCTGGACTCCACCGCACTACTGGCCGCTATCAATGCGCTACAAGGCAGATTACGCAGCTGCAGGCGTGCCCATGTTGCCGGTGGTTAGAAATTCTGCGACCGTGGCAATTCAAATCGTGCTCTATGCCTGGGCGATGGTGGTCTCGAGCCTCTTGTTGATTCCACTGGGCGACATGGGCTGGATCTATACCGGCGTTGCAGTGATTTCTGGATGCTGGTTCATGTTTGAGAGCTACCGCCTTTATCGCGAAGGAATGCGCGGCGCAGTCAAAAACCCGATGCGACTATTTCACGGATCAATTAGCTACCTGACACTTTTGTTTGTTGCAGTTGCAATCGATCCGCTTCTGCACTTCTAATTCGGCGCAGTTAAACCAGCCCCGTTAGTCCAGCAAAAGAATTTGAAGCGACTAACTTTTGCTTTAGTCGACAGGCTTCTTAATCTCGGCAAGTCTCGCTAGAGCCTCTTCACGTTCTGCGGCGTGATCGACAATCGGCTGCGGGTATCCGTGCAAATAGCCAGCCAACAGATTCCAAGGCTCGTGCACTTCGGGGCCATCGATGTGTCGCAGTTCTTCGACATACTTGCGAACATAATCACCATTCGGATCAAACTTGTATCCCTGCAATACCGGATTGAAAACGCGGTAATACGGGCTCGCATCGGTGCCGCTGCCGGCAGTCCACTGCCAGCCATGTGAATTAGATGCAGGGTCAAAGTCAGTCAAGAATTCTTCGAAGTGGGCTGCGCCTTGCTGCCACTCGAGATGCAAATCTTTCACCAAGAACGAAGCGACAATCATGCGCACGCGATTGTGCATCCAGCCATCAGCGAGAAGTTGCCGCATGCCGGCGTCGACCATCGGATAACCGGTTTCTCCGCGCTTCCAGGCTTCGAGCTTTCTCTCAGCGTCTTCACCTTTGTCATATCGCATCTGAGCAAAGCGCGGCTCGTAATAATCATCTAGAGAGTTAGGGTTTCTGAACAAAACGTCTGCGTAAAACTCGCGCCAGCAAATTTCTTTTGCAAAAACAATTTCGGCATTGCTGTTAGACAGCTTGACCAAGATTGTTCTCGGATGAATTTCACCGTGGGCAAGAGCGTGCGAAAGGTGCGAGGTTCCGCTTAGGTCTGCGCGATTGCGTTGCTCGTCATACTTGCTTAGGGCTCGCTCGATAAAGCGATCGAGAGTGCGCAATGCAAATGCTTCTCCCGCTCGAATTTCGCGATCAATCGAGTCCGACGCTGCGGGGCGACCCATGCACTCCAGCGGTTCGATCCACTCGTAACCCTTGCTGCTGAGCGCAACGGGTGGCACTGATGCAAAGTTGAGCCAGGCCTTATAGAACGGGGTATAAACGCGATAAGCCGAGCCATCTGGCTTGCCGACGATTCCAGGAGCAACCGCATAGGCACTGTCGTCGAGTTGCAAGAAAATGCCCTCGGCCTTCAGCGCGAGACCTACAGCGTTTTGCTCTTCGATGCCCGCCGGATCAAATGCTCTTGTGGCGTGCACGACTTTTGCTTCGCAGCTCATGGCAAGAAGAACTAGCTGATTAGCAAAATCATCGAGACCTCGAGAATGTCTAATGGTTAGTTTGCGATCGATGCTTGCGCCGAGCGAATCTAACGAAGCAATCAGAGAGTGCTGTCGAATCGGCTTGAGTTTTTCAAAGTTGTTCAGATCAACGATGTAACTGGCGGCAACTTTCTTGTCTCCGTCGTCTACCGAACCTGCAATTGCCGCGTTGAGCGCTACGTTGTCTTGAAGCCTTAGGTCGCGGCGAAACCAGAAGACGCGAGCCATGACTTATTTGCCCCTGATGACGAGCCACTGAAATGTCAGCAGGCTAGCAATCAGCGAAGCGCCAAGCATGTGCAGCCCTACCAAGATTGGCGGAACACCGAGTCGCGCCTGAGCGACACCGATGAGCGCTTGAGCGATCAAGGCGAGAACTAGAAGCGTGTTGATCTTGACCGCAAGCTTCAAACTGCCGTCAACATTCACGCGTCGCAAAACAAGCAGGCTCAGAAGCGCAAGTGCGAGCAAGATGTAGCCGGGATAGCTGTGCCAGTGCTGCAAGATTTCGAGGTCAAGACCATTTCTAGGTGCATCTGCATCGCCGGCGTGAGGTCCGGCTCCGGTGACAACCACACCAATTAGAAGTGATGCGATTCCAAAGAGCGCGATCAAGGGTGTGAGCACGTAAGCCTGGTAGGGAACAGGCGTGTGCTCGATTTTATAAACGCGCCAAACCAAAATTGAGGTAATCGCAATTAGCGCCGAGCTCACCACGAAATGTAGACCAACCACCCAAGGGTTCAAATTGGTCAAAACACTTATGCCGCCGACGATTGCCTGAGCGAAGATTCCGAGCCCTGCTGAGAGCGCTGGCCAAATCAAACCTTTTCGCCCATCCTTGCCCAATTTCATAATGGTGATGAAAGTCACAAGCGCAATTGCAATCAAGACATAGGTAAGAAGTCGGTTAGCAAATTCGATGAATCCGTGTATGCCTTGCTCGGGCACGTTCACTAGTGAATCTTCGGTGCACATTGGCCAGGTTGGGCAACCGAGGCCAGAGGCGGTTAGTCGAACTGCTCCGCCGGTCACAACAATCAATATCTGGCTAGCAAGCGAGAGCCAGGCGTATAGACGAACCCTTGAACTGGCAAATAAGAACACTTGGAGCCTTTCGAATTGATGTCTAGCCAGATAAACCGAGCCAAGGTTAGACTTAGTCC
>JAHEGB010000072.1 GCA_024645175.1 Microbacteriaceae bacterium | reverse complement strand
TGACTTCGTCGCTCATGACACTCCTGAAGTTGCCTGTCGTTTAGGCTATGCCTATGAATGCCAAGCCTACTCTGCTGCTAATTGACGGGCACTCTCTCGCTTTTCGAGCTTTTTATGCTCTTAGCCCAGATAGCTTTCGCACTCCAGATGGTCAGCACACCAACGCGGTGCACGGCTTCATCTCGATGCTGCTCAACATTCTGTCTGCAGAAAAACCAACTCACCTGGCAGTAGCTTTCGACCTGTCTCGCGAATCTTTCAGAACCGAAGAGTACCCAGAGTACAAAGGCACACGCGGCGAAACCCCACCTGAATTCATCGGGCAGACCGAACTGTTGCGCGAGGCGCTCAACGCCATGAACATCAAGAACATCACTCGCGACAATTACGAGGCAGATGACATTCTGGCTAGCCTCGCAGATCAGGCAGCAGATCAGGGTTACAACGTTTTTGTGGTGTCAGGCGACCGAGACACTTTTCAGCTCATCCGTGAAGAGACCACGATTTTGTATCCAGTCAAAGGCGTGCTCAACCTGGCCCGCATGGATGACGCTGCCGTGCTCGCAAAATATTCAATTCACGCCAAGCAATATCCAGACCTGGCGGCGCTCGTCGGAGAAACTTCTGACAACCTTCCGGGCATTCCAGGCGTTGGGCCAAAAACCGCGGCTAAATGGCTTCAGCAATATGGTTCGCTTCAGGCAATCTTTGACTCTGCAAACGAAATCGGTGGAAAGGTGGGCGAGAGCCTTCGCGAACACATGGCCCTGGCCGTTCGAAATCGTCGCCTGAACCACTTGGTTCGAGACCTCGACTTTGATTTCAAATTCGACGAGCTTGAGATCACGGGAGTGAACGAAGAAAAGGTTCGCGAAGTTTTCAAGAAGTTGCACTTCAAGACCCTGACCGAGCGAGTGCTGCGATTGAAAGGCTCAGACACCTCAGCCACAGCAACCTCTGGTTCAGAGCCGATCGAAGAGCCAACTGCTTCAGTTTTTGCAGAGCTAACGGTTCCAGAAGACAAGTCGCTCAACGGCAAAGAAGCCGCAAGCTTGGTCGCAAGCCAGACTGCCCTAGTAGCGATCGACTTCGAATTCGGTGAAAGCGGCATTCTCAGCATCGGCTTCGCCACCGAGACAACCCGGCACACGTGGGCTCCAAAGGCTACTGCCGAGGTGAAAGAGCTCATCGGAGACTGGCTTGCATCTGATGCGCCAAAGGCTATCTTCGATGCCAAAAACACCACGCGAAAGCTGTTCGAACTAGGCCTGGATCTTCGCGGTGCCGATTTCGACGTGCTTCTGATGACTTACCTGCAGAACCCGATTCGCAAGGGTTATGGTTTAGACGACATCGCCCTCGAATATCTGGGTTTCACGGTTGAGCGAGCAGATCAAGACGCGCTGATTAAAGAAGACAGCAACAACGCGTCGCTTGACGCTTGGTTGGTTGCCAATCTCTCACCGGTTCTGTTTTCAAGGCTTAGCGAAGAAGACCAGCTGCGAGCACTAACCGAGATCGAGCTGCCAACGAGTCACGCGCTCGCACTGATGGAATTCACCGGCATTCAGATCAATCGCAAGCAACTCGAAACCCTTTTTGATTCGCTTGGTGAAGAGGTGGCTCGCGTCGCTGGCGAGGCATACGCGATTATTGGCAAAGAGATTAACCTTGCGTCGCCGAAGCAACTGCAAACCGTTTTGTTTGACGACCTAGGCATGACAGGCACCAAATCGGTCAAAACCGGTTTCTCAACAAACGCGGCAGCGCTCAATGAGTTATTTGAACAAACCGAACACCCATTTCTGGCTAAGCTGCTCGAACACCGCGAGGTGAGCAAGCTTCGTCAAATTGTTGAAATCGTAATCAAGGCAATTGCTGCTGATGGACGCATTCACACAAACTACGTTCAGACCGGCACATCGACCGGCCGCTTGGCAAGCGATTCACCCAACTTGCAGAACATTCCAATCAAGAGCGAACGCGGTCGCCAGATTCGCGACGCCTTCGTCGTCGGCGATGGTTATGAAACCCTGCTAACCGCCGACTACTCGCAAATCGAAATGCGCATCATGGCGCACCTGAGCGAAGACGCCGGGCTTATCGAAGCATTCAAGACTGGCGAAGACCTTCACCGATTCGTCGGTGCACGCATCTTTGGCGTTGAACCTTCAGAGGTAACCAGTTCTATGCGCTCGAAGGTAAAGGCTATGAGCTACGGCTTGGTCTATGGCCTAAGCGAGTATGGTCTGGCAAAGCAGCTCAGAATGAGCAACGGCGAAGCAAAGCAGCTGATGAATGACTATTTCGACCGATTTGGTGGCGTTCGCCGTTACCTAGCTCAGGTAGTCGATCAGGCCAAGCTAAACGGCTACACCGCGACCACGTTTGGCCGTCGCCGCCCATTCGATGACCTAAAGTCGAGCGTTTTTCAGGTTAGAGAGGCGGCTCGCAGAGCAGCCCTAAACGCGCCAATTCAGGGAACAGCTGCCGACATCATGAAGCTGGCCATGACTCGAATCGCCGCCAAAATGAGCGAAATGGGCCTAAAGAGCCGAATGCTGCTGCAGGTGCACGACGAATTGGTTTTCGAAGTGGCAAAGGGTGAGCTGGAAAGCCTGAAGACAATGGTCGTCGACCAGATGCAAAACGTCGTTGAGCTAAGCGTGCCCCTCGAGGTTCACCTCGGTGTTGGCAAAACCTGGGATGCCGCTGGCCACTAATCCCGGCCTCATTCTGAAGCCCAGAGGCTAGCAATCACGGGCGATTCAGGGCTAGACTGGGGCAGTGCCGTTTTGGCGCAACCAATAATCCATTGCCTTGGTGCAATTCGAAAATTCTTTCGTTTTTTGCCTTGGCCTGAGTATGTCCGTAAAGAGTAAAACAAAATATGACAAGCAC
>JAHEGB010000071.1 GCA_024645175.1 Microbacteriaceae bacterium | reverse complement strand
CCTGGCAACCGGACGAGTCGCGAGGCTTGCCTAACAGCTTCGAGAAATTAGTTGTTAGGCAGGAGCAACTGCTGACCAGGAGTGACACTGGCAGTAGTTAGCTGGTTTAGCTCTACGAGCTGGGCGACGAAGTCGCGAGGGTCTTGGTTTGGTGCTAGTTCTGCGGCGATCTTCCAGAGAGTGTCGCCAGCGTGAACCGAGTAGTGCACCTGCTCGGCCTTGCTGTCAGTTGCATTAGCAACCTGGCCTGAGATGAAGCCAATGATGGCGAAGCCGGTGACCGCAAGCATGCCGACTCGTTTAGCGAAACGGCGAGGGTCTACAACAACCATGATTTTGCCTTTCTTTATTCGAACAAATGTTCGATTTAGAACAAGATTACGATAAAGCACCGACATCTTGTCAAGTCTTTTCTCAACACATTCGAAAATCTGTTTGGTTTTTCACAGATATTCGAATAAAGTTTCGATAAGCACAGTTAATCGATACCCTCCGACATTGAGTCAGAAACCGAGAAAACTGCAGAGAAAGGGTCGCCATGTCAGAGAAAAACCGCAGAGCAGAGCACCTGAGCCCGGTTCAGGCACGCATTCTTGACTACATCATTCGTTTCAAGGATCAGCGCGGATATGCCCCATCGATGCGAGAAATCGCCGAAAACGTTGAACTAAAGGCCGTATCGAGCGTCAGCCACCAGCTGAACCAGCTCGAAAAGGCCGGATTCATTGACCTAAAAGACGGGCTCGCCCGCGGCATCCAGGTATTGATCGAGCCAGAGGGTCTCGAACGTGCCGAAAACGACACCCCAGCTCAATTTGGCGATGCGGCCCACGTTCCTCTAGTCGGAACCATCGCAGCCGGTGTGCCAATCACTGCCGAAGAGAACATCACCGAATATGTGCCAGTCCCCCGAACACTAACCGGCAAGGGCGAGCTGTTCATGCTCGAGATCAAGGGTGACTCAATGATTGACGCCTCGATTGTCGAAGGCGACCTAATCGTTTGCCGCCAACAGAAGACCGCCGAGAACGGCGACATGGTTGCAGCGATGATTGACGGTGAAGCAACATGCAAGATCTTCAAGCAACGCGATGGTCACACCTGGTTGCTTCCGAGAAACTCTAACTACGAGCCGATTCCCGCAGACAACTGCGAGATTCTCGGCAAAGTAGTTACCGTGCTTCGCAAGGTTTAATTTCTAGCGACTAAACGGCGCTAATTCGGCAGCGAACTCTGGCGAGACCATTGCCTCAACGTGAGTGCCGTCTTCTTCATATTCGAGTTTGGTAATTCTCGAATTCAAATGCATGCGCGAAACTAAATCTCCGCGGCCATAAGGAATTACCAGACGAACAGACACATTGGGTTCGGGCAACATGCTTGCGATCTTTGCTTCAAGTTCTGCAATGCCCTCTCCGGTTCGCGCAGACACCGCAATTGAGTTCGGCTCTAATCCTCGAAGCGCCATGCGTTGACCTTCATCAACCAAGTCGATTTTGTTGAAGACGATTAGCTCAGGAATATCACGAGCACCGACTTCGCCGATGACGTCACGAACTGTTGCAATCTGGCTTGCCGGATCAGGATGAGATGCATCGACAATATGCACAACCAAATCGCTATCTGAGATTTCTTCGAGCGTAGATCTGAACGCCTCAACAAGCTGGTGAGGAAGGTTGCGAACGAAACCAACAGTGTCTGCAAATGTGAAAGGCCTGCCGTCTGGGGTCTGGGTCTTTCGAACGGTTGGGTCAAGTGTTGCAAAGAGTGAATTGTCGACAAGAACCCCCGCCTGTGTGATGCGGTTTAGCAGCGAAGACTTGCCGGCGTTGGTGTAGCCCGCGATTGCAACGCTTGGAACCGCGTTCTTCTTTCGACTCGCCCTCTTGGTGTCACGTGCAGGTTTCATCGCTGCAATTTGCTTGCGCAATTTGGCCATGCGGGTGTTGATGCGCCGGCGATCTAGCTCGATCTTGGTTTCACCTGGACCACGCGAGCCCATTCCGACACCGCCGGCAGCCTGACCACCGGCCTGGCGCGACATCGACTCACCCCAACCGCGAAGTCGCGGCAAAAGATATTCCAGCTGAGCCAACTCAACTTGCGCCTTGCCCTCGCGACTCTTGGCGTGCTGCGCAAAGATGTCGAGAATAACCGCGGTGCGGTCGATCACCTTTGCGTTGACAACGTTCTCAAGTTCGCGACGTTGGCTGGGTGCGAGTTCTGTGTCTGCAATGACAGTGTCTGCACCAACCTGCTGCACAAGTTGCTTGAGTTCTTGGGCCTTACCTTTGCCCAGATAGGTTGCCGGGTCAGGATGCGCTCGTCGCTGCAACAAACCGTCGAGCACTTCTGCTCCGGCGGTGTCGGCTAACGCTGCCAATTCGCGAATGGAGTTCTCGGCATCTTGCAGGGTCTGCTCACCCCAGAGCCCAATCAGAATTACCTTTTCGAGGCGAAGCTGACGATATTCAACATCGGTGATGTCTTCGCGCTCGGTTGACAAACCCGCAACGCGTTTTAGGGCAGAGCGCTCTTCAAGGTCGAGTTGGTCGCCGTCGAATGATTGATGACTGTGAGTGTCGTCTGCACCAAGAGCAGCGGCGCGCTCACCTCTTCGCAGAATGCGATCGATAACTTCGGCACCGCGATCTGTGCCCTCTTCTTTTTCAACCATTGCTTCAACCCTAGTTTGGGATAGTCTTTGCAACATGTCTGGTGAACACTATTTCTCTGAACAGCCAACTGGCGAATTCAAACCGAAGAAGATTGTCACCGCTATCGATGGTCAACGCGTCGAACTTCTTACCGCCGGTGGAACCTTTAGTCCAGATCACATGGATACCGGCACAGCGATTCTTCTCGAACACGCATACCAAGCCCCTAACTCTGGAAATCTGCTCGA
>JAHEGB010000018.1 GCA_024645175.1 Microbacteriaceae bacterium | reverse complement strand
GGGTAAACTTAGGGCTAGACGCCGATTCAGGCAACTAACAGCAAGAAAGCAAGGATCAAATGCGCGAGCGCACTCTCGTTAAAGACCTGGCCGCGCGCCAGGATGGGCCAGTAGTTCTAGGCGGCTGGGTCGAGAAGCTTCGCGATCAGAAGCGCATTCAGTTCGTCATTCTTCGCGATGAGTCTGGCGACGTTCAGGTCACCTATCCTCGCCCTGTTATCGACGAGCAGCCAGACGAGAACGATGCTCTCGCTGCCAAGATATCTACCCTTACCGCCGGCTCATTCATTTGGGTTCACGGACGTTTGGTTCACGACGAGCGCGTGAAGCTCGGCGGCCTTGAGATTCAGCTTGATGACATCGAGATTGTCACCCTTGCAGACCCAATAAGCCCAATTGCCGAAGACACCTCTATCGACAAGCGTCTCGACTGGCGCTTCTTAGATCTTCGCCGCGCAGAGATGAACCTGGTCTTCAAGATTCAGACCACTATCGAGCACGCCTGGCGCGAATATTGGAACGAGAACAACTTTGTTGAGATTCACTCACCTAAGTTGATGGCTTCGGCTTCAGAGTCGAACGCAGAATTGTTCAAGCTCGAATACTTCGAGACTCACGCATACTTGGCGCAGAGCCCACAGTTCTACAAGCAGATGGCAATGATGGCTGGCTTCGGTCGCATCTTCGAGATTGGCCCAGTGTTTAGAGCCGACCCATCTTTCACTTCGCGTCACGCAACCGAGTTCATCTCTGTCGACATCGAAGTTTCATGGATTGACTCGCACGAAGACATCATGGCGATTCAAGAGCAGCTCATGGTTCGCGCCATCAGCGCTGTGAAAGAAAAGCACGGCGAAGAGATCAAACGCCTGTTCGACATCGACGTTGTCGTTCCGACGGTTCCGTTCCCACGCATTCCACTGGCCGAGGCCGTCGAGATTGTGAAAGAACGCGGTCACGAGATTGCACGCGGTGGCGACATGGACCCAGAGGGCGAGCGCCAGATTGCGGCTCACGTCTTCGAGAAGCACGGCCACGAGTTTGTGTTCTTGACCGACTACCCAGCGACTGTTCGCCCGTTCTATCACATGCGTCACGCTGACAACCCAGCGCTTACCAACAGCTATGACCTAATCTGGCGCGGCACCGAGATCACCACCGGAGCTCAGCGTGAGCACCGCCTCGACGTGCTAACCGAGCAGGTCAAGGCAAAGGGTCTCGAGCCAGAAGGCCTTCAGACCTACCTCGACTTCTTCAAGTACGGAGCTCCGGCACACGGTGGCTTCGGAATGGGTCTGCTTCGCGTGATCATGTTGCTGCTTCACCAGCCAAACATTCGCGAGGTCGGTTACTTGTTCCGCGGACCAAACCGCCTCGAGCCATAAGCCTCAAAGAGAAATCCCCCGAATGTGTTCCGGGGGATTTTCTTTTTAGTCCTCTTTGGGTTGTCGGGCCGAGTCTTCCCACGGCTCGCCCTTGATGCCCCATGAAAGATACTTCTGCAGCACGAACAGTCCGATTACAAAGACGCCAACGAACACCCAGTTTTCACTGACCATGTCGAATGAATACTGAAAGCCTGAGCCCAAAGTGTGCTTTAGGTAGAAACCATCGCCGGCAAAGATTGCGATTCCGACTGCCAGAATCGTTGCCACTCTCTTGTATGCGCGACGGTAGGCGCGGTTTCGTCGTTCGTGTTGATACTCGTCAATTTCTGAATCGTCGTCGAAGGCAAATCGCACCGACAACTTTTGCATTCCAACGCATAACGCCAGAAGTGCAACATAGAGCCAGATTGAAACATTACGGTTCAGCAGCTGAAGAATTGGCAGGCCATACAAGACGCCAATCGTGATTGCAGCTAGCAAGATACGTGCCGGAGTGTTTCTGAATCCGTTGAAGATTCGATCGTTCTTCACCCAGCTGCGAACGCCTGCGTCTACCTTCTTGCCGAATGTTTCGACTCGCTCTTCAAAGCTCTTTGCATCCATTAGTTGTCTCCTTCGATTTCAAAGACCTGTTCGACTTTTTTACCTAACGCCTTGGCAATCTTCAGAGCGAGCACGAGGCTCGGGCTGTATTCGCCGCGTTCGATGTAGCCGATGGTTTGGTAGTGCACTCCGACTTTGTCGGCAAGCTCTTGACGGCTTAGCCCGGCTTTTGTGCGCAGTGCTTCTATTTGATTGATGACTGACTGTTCGTCGTCTTTAGGTTTGCGTCCCATGTTTCATAGCATAATTACTACATAGCAATAATGCAACAATTGCTATTCAGCGTGTCGGGCGATCGTCCGCAAAATGAACTACTTGACGCGCTTGACCGTGGCGTGGGCCTTGGCAGCCCACTCGTGCTTGCGACCTAGGCGACCGAGCACGAACACCAAAATCGGAAACCAGAAGCGCTTCAAGATCCATCGAATTGCTGCAAACATCAGCGCACCGCCTCTTCTAGCGCGGCCATCAGCCGAACCGGGTCAATCTTCCAGTAGTTGTGCACCTTGCCGTTTAGCAAGAGAACCGGAATCTCTTCTGAGTAGCGTGCGCGAAGCTCGGCGTCATCCAAGATATTTTGTTCGGCAATGTGAACCTGAACCGAGGCGGCGACGCCGGCATGCAGCGCACGAAACTGGCTTGCGACAGTGTTGACCACTAGGCGCGCGTCATCGCAGAGGTGGCAGCCAGGCTTGCCGATAAGCGTGAGTGAGATGTCGTATGACATAACTCAAGACTAAGCCAAGCCGCGCGCAACTAAACTTGTCCCGTGCCCAAGACCCCATCGAAGCCTGTTGCAAAACGCGCAACCAAGGCGAAGGTCGCACCCGAAAAAATCGAAGCAGCGTTCTTCGACGTAGACAACACGATTCTTCGCGGGTCTTCGAGCTTCTTGTTTGGCAAGGCAGCTTTCAAGCGCAAATTCTTCAGCCGCAAAGACTTCGTCAACTTTGCTTGGCACCAGGCGCGCTTCATCGCTCGCGGCGAGACGGCCAAGACCATGAACGAAATCAAAGACCGTGCGCTTGGCTTGATCGCCGGTCACCGTGTCGAAGAACTCTCGGTTCTCACCGACGAGGTTTATGACGACTACATCAGCCCAAAGCTTTGGCCAGAAACCGTTCGCATCGCGCAGCAACACATCAAGGATGGCCGCGAAGTTTGGTTGATCACGGCAGCTCCGATTGAAATCGCAGAGGTGATTGCACTGCGCCTCGGTTTCACCGGTGGCCTTGGCACAATCGTTGAACGCAAAGACGGAGTTCTAACCGGACGTCTCGAAGGAAAGCCTCTTCACGGCAAGGCGAAGTACAAAGCGATGAAGCACCTAGCGGCCGAACGCAACATAAGTCTCAAGCGCAGTTATGCATACAGCGACTCTGTAAACGATTTGCCAATGCTCACTCACGTCGGTCACCCGGTGGCAATTAACCCAGACAAGGTTTTGCGCACGCACGCAAAGGCTGCCGGCTGGAAGATTCTCGATTTCAAAAAGCGTGAGCTTCGCGCAAACCGCTAGTCGCCCGGCAGGCATCCTTGCCTAAATCAACGAACCAGCCTTAAATGCAAAACCCGCCGTTTTCACGACGGGGCTGCAAAGTTTCTACTTCTTATTGCGACGCTGGTGGCGAGTCTTGCGAAGCAACTTGCGGTGCTTCTTCTTCGACATACGCTTGCGACGCTTCTTGATTACTGAACCCATGAAGACCTCACAATTGATTTGGCTGGCCGCCAGACAAACCAGCGAACAAAACAGAGTTCCATCCTACCCGTTTCGCAGGCCTACACTCAAAGCATGACCGAACAGCAGCCATACACAGTGCTTTCAAGCAAGGATGGCCTCGAGCTGCGCCGCTACCCTGCCTATGTGCTTCTTCAGGTGCGCGAGCCAGGCGACTTTATGCCGGCCGGCAATCGAGCTTTTCAACCTCTGGTCAGCTACATCAGCGGAAACAATGCCGCCGGGCAGAAGATCGCCATGACCGCACCGGTGATTCAGCAGACCGACGGTGAGGCAGACCACCTAGTCAGTTTCGTGATTCCAAGTGACTTTTCGTTCGAAAGTTTGCCATTGCCAATCAGTTCGAGGCTCAAAATCGTTGCAGTTGCCGAACATTTGGCCGCTGCTTTGAAATTTTCGGGCAGTTGGAATGAGGCCCGTTTCGCTGCAAAGGGTGAAGAATTGTTGGCGGCGGTGAAATTGGCTGGCTTAGAAACCGAAGGTTCGGTTTATTGGGCACGTTTTGACCCTCCATTCAAACCAGGTTTTCTAAGACGCAACGAAGCGCTCGTCAGAGTGAAAGATAAAGAAGGAAAATAATGAACATTCCACCACTAGCCAAAAAGGCGCTTGCCGAGTTTCTCGGTGTCGCACTATTTCTAACCGCAATCACCGGCTCGTTTCGCAACAGCAGCAGCCCATTCGGTGTTCTAGCGCTATCGATCACTCTTGGTCTCGCAATTTTTGTAACCGCGTCAATCAGCGGTGGCCACTTGAACCCAGTGGTTTCGGTTTACTTCTACTCACGTCGCGAGCTTTCGCTCGTTGAATTGGTTTCATACATCGGTGCTCAGGTTGCCGGTGCAGCATTCGGTGTAATCATCGCGAACCAGATGTGGCAATCAGAAATCATTCTTGCGACAACAAACGACCCAGCAATGATGGGCGACCTCATCAGCGAAGTGTTCGTAACAGGTGGACTTGTCTGGCTAGTTGGCCGACTTGCAACTACCGGACGCGGCGCACACATTCCTGCTGCAGTTGGTCTTTGGGTTTTGGCAGCATCGATCTTCAGCTCAAGTGGCGCACAGGCTAACCCTGCTGTGTCGATTGGCTTGATGCTTCTAGGTCAGGGCACCGCTCAGGCAGCCGGCTTTATTCTTGCTCAACTTCTCGGAATGCTCATTGCAGCGGTCTTTGTGATTATCTTCGCTGATAAGCCAAAGGCAGAAGTTGTTGCTGTTGAGGCAGCTGCTCCTGTCGTTGAGGCAGTTGCAAAGAAGCCAGCAGCTCGCAAATCAGCGGCCAAGAAGCCAGCAGCAAAGAAGCCTGCAGCTAAATAGTTCTAGCTTTTGCGAAAGAGGGTGCCTTCGGGTGCCCTCTTTTGTTTAACCTGCGTTTACCAATGTCTGCCACAATATCGGCATGACAATCAAGGCTTCGGTTCTCTTCGTATGTGTTCACAACGCTGGTCGCTCACAAATGGCAGCTGGCTTCTTGAAACACCTGGCCGGCGATCGCGTTGAGGTTCGCTCTGCAGGCACAGCTCCTGGTGACAAGGTGAACCCGAGTGCAGTTGAGGCAATGGCCGAGCTTGGCATCGACATCAGCCAGAACTTTCCGAAGAAGCTAACCGACGAAGCCGTCAAAGACTCTGACTATGTAATCACCATGGGTTGCGGCGACACCTGCCCGTTCTTTCCGGGCAAGACCTATCTCGACTGGGTTCTCGATGACCCTGCTGGTCAGGGTGTTGAGGCGGTCAGGCCTATCCGTGATGCAGTTCGCAAGCACGTCGAAGAACTCGTTGCCGAGATTGACGCGAAATACTAAGTTTTGGGTTCAGTTTCTAGCGCTTTACTCGTGACTTCACTTCTTTGACCGCGGTCTGAACCTTTTCGGTCACTTCATCTTCGGTGTTCTTCTTTACGTCTGCCAAGGCGCGACCAAGTTCTTTCAACAGGTCGTCAACGTTTTTTACCTTTGACTTTGGGTTCAACTTCTTGCCTAACCAGCTCGAACCTTGGTTGATGTATTCGCCCGCAACTTCTGCAAGCTCTTCGGCGCGAACTCCGAGCTCGGCGCTGATCTCTGCACCGGCAAACTTGGCAACCCAAACACCGAGTGGCTTCAGCGCCTTCGGGTTGGTTGAATAAACCGCAACCTTTGCGCGGCTGGCCTTGACGAGCGAGGCATCCTTGAGAATTGCCACGTGCTTGGTTGTCGCAGCAGGAGTTTCGCCGATGGTCTTTGCCAACTGAGCGATGGTCTGCTCTTCTTTAGCAAGTGCCTCAAGAATTTCGCGACGCTTTGGGTCTGCGATTGCTACGAAAATGTCTGACATGGTTTTGCCTATCTGTTATTTGCCCGCTGCGATTTCTCGCGCGCGAGCTAGTGCTGCATCGGTCGCCTCGATAAACATCTGATCGAGGTTTGATTTCTCCATGCGAGCAATTGCCTGCATGGTGGTTCCGTTCGGGCTGGTTACCTGACGTCGAAGTTCTGCCGGGTCTTTGCCAGAGGCAACGAGCAATTCGGTTGCTCCCAAGAAAGTTTCGTTCACGAGTAGCTTTGCCTCGTCATCGCTAAAGCCCTGGTGCTTAGCCGCAGCAGCAAACTGTTCGACCAAATAGAACACGTATGCTGGGCCGCTGCCACTGATTGTGCTCAACGCGTCGATGCGATCTTCGCTGACCACCAAAGTTTTGCCAACGGTTGCAAAAAGTTCTTCTGCGATTTTTTGGTGTGCTTCGTTCGCGCGAGAACCGAGTGCGATTCCAGTTACTGCACGCCCGACTATTGCAGGAGTGTTTGGCATCGCGCGCAAAACTGGGTTGCCCTGCGAAAGCGCGGCTTCCATCGCTGAATTTGTAATTCCCGCTGCAACGCTAATGATGAGTGCATCTGACTTTAGGTGAGGTGGCAACAGCGACTCGAGAACCTCTGTAATCAGATATGGCTTTGTGGCAACGATTACGACATCGGCCTGATCAACCGCGGCCATGTTGTTTGAAGAATCTTCTTCGAGCGAAAAGGCAGAGACGCCGTGTTTGTTTTCGAGTGCCGCTGCGCTTGCAGCCGTGTTGGTCGAGACGCTGATCTTGGCGGCATCCATGCCACTTGCAAGCAGGCCATCAAGAATCGCCGTGCCCATAGATCCTGAGCCGAGAATTGCGATTCGAATGTTCTTCACACTCAAAGTTTAGGCAACTTGCCTGTCGTCGGCTCAGGGTAGTTTTGATGCATGGCCCCAAAGACTTCTTATTCATGCACCGAATGCGGTTGGACCTCAGTCAAGTGGGTCGGCCAGTGTGGCGAGTGCCAAGCCTGGGATACCCTTCGCGAAGGCTCTGTCAGCTCAGGCAAGGGTCTTGGCTCGGTTCGCTCGGTCAAACCCTCTGTCATCGTTGCCTCGAGTGCCGCTAAGCCAATCACCGAAATCAGCACCGAATCTGTCGCCAGCCGCGGCACCGGAGTAGCCGAGTTTGACCGTGTTCTGGGCGGCGGGTTGGTGCCTGGGGCCGTGGTTTTGCTCTCTGGTGAGCCTGGCGTAGGCAAGTCGACCCTCTTGCTCGAAGTTGCCGCAAAGACCGCTCAGGGTGGCGCTCGCGTGCTCTATGTCAGCGGTGAAGAGTCTGTTGGCCAAATTCGCCTTAGGGCCGAGCGCACCGGTGCCCTCAGCGAAAACCTGTTCTTGGCGAGCGAGACCGATCTCGGGTCGGTTCTTGGCCAAATCGAGGCAATCAAACCCGAGTTGCTTGTCGTCGACTCTGTTCAAACGATTGCTCACGCCGAGATCGATGGCGCTGCCGGAATGCCATCCCAAATTCGCGAGGTCGCAACCAACCTGATTCGCGTTGCTAAAGATCAGAACCTGCCGATTATCTTGGTTGGTCACGTCACCAAGGATGGCAACATCGCCGGCCCGCGAGCTCTCGAGCACCTCGTTGACGTCGTTTGCCACTTCGAGGGTGACCGTCAAACTTCGTTGCGTTTCGTGCGCAGCCTAAAGAACCGTTTTGGCCCAACCGACGAAGTTGGCTGCTTCGAAATGACCGGTGAGGGCATTCGCGAAGTTTCAGACCCGAGTGGTTTGTTCTTGTCGCGCGGTGACACACCTGTTTCTGGAACCTGCGTCACGGTTGCCGTCGAAGGCAAGCGCGCGTTGATTGCAGAAGTTCAGGCACTAGTTGTTAAGTCGTCTTCGCCGAACCCTCGCCGAGTCACAAATGGTGTTGACTCTTCGCGCGTTGCAATGTTGCTCGCGGTTCTCGAACGTCGCGCGGGCATGCGTCTTGGCGAACTAGATGTTTATGTGTCAACGGTTGGTGGTGTTCGCATAACAGAACCAGCTGCCGATCTTGCAATCGCAATTGCAATTGCTTCTGCGGTTCAAGACAAACCGGTTTCGCACAACCTCGCAGCCTTTGGTGAAATTTCTTTGGCTGGCGAAATTCGTCCAGTTACGAACAACAAGTTGCGCAAGCAAGAGGCCGAGCGTCTTGGTTTTGTGCGCAGCGTCGAAAGCAGCGTTGGCGGCCTGAAGCAGGCCCTAGCGCTTGCGTTGAACTGGTAGTTAGTTGAGAACGAACTGCACGTCGTTCGAGAGAACGCCATTCACTGTTGCCTGCAGGTGATACGACGCTCCGCCAGTTGGCACCGGCTCTTGCCCGGTAGAGCAACCTGTCGATGACGAGAAGACCTTCATCCAGTTAGAGGCACCCGACGGCAGAGTCTCACCCGGTTGCAAAGTGACAATAGCGCTCACGTCTTGACTGCGGTCACAGTCGTGTGAATCCCAGAAGACGCGGTCACCGCTGGTAATCGTATAGAAAGAGACACTCGAGCCGGCATCAAATGTGCAAGCCACGTTGCCGTTGTTGGTCACGGTGAACCAAATGAATGGGTTCTCGCCCTTGGCAAAAGTTGTTGCCGGAGTTTGTGCCTGATCGCCAACGTGGGCAAGAACCTGGACCGTGCCCGTCACACAAGGAGCGCCAGCGACCACGGTTGCGCTTGGAGTTGGGGCCGATGCCGGCGCAAAGAACCCGCCGATGAAACCAATGATTGCCTGGATGATTGCCCAGAGCAGTGCGATAACCACCAAAGCAGCGGCTGAGAAGAAGATGCGGCGTCTGCGATAGATGGCCGGGTCAACTGTTCTGCGGTTTCTAGGTGGCATGCGATTCGACATGCCATAAGGCTAACTAGCCAGCAGGCTAGAGCAGCTTAAGCATGCGGGTGTTGCCGAGTGTGTTTTCTTTGACTCGGGCCAAATCAAGAAACTCTGCGACACCGACGTCTGTCGAGCGCACCATCTCTTCGAAGGTTTCGGCGTCAACAGGAACATCGCTGATTGGTTCGAATCCGTGCTTGCCAAAGAAGCCGGTTTCGAAGGTTAGGCAGAAAACGCGCTTGATGCCGAGTTTGCGTGCCTCTTCGATTAGTGCTTCGACCAGCAGGTGACCGATGCCTTTGCCGCGCATCGAATCGTCAACAACAATCGAACGAACTTCGGCGAGGTCTTCCCACATCACGTGAAGAGCGCCGGCTGCGACCACTCGGTCGTTGCCGTCGACAACTACCTGAAACTCTTGAATCTTTTCGAATAGGCCAACGAGCTCGTGGTGTTGAAGCACCTTGCCAAGAAACGGCTCGCGAATCGCCTGAATTGCGCGCACGTCTGAGGTGCGGGCTGGGCGAACGCGAAAGGTGCTAGTAGGCATTACTAAATGCTACTAGCGGCCTCGCGTGCTCGGCTAGTGAAAATGAACTCACCATTGATGAAGTCAACGTCGACGTGCTCGGTGTTGTGAAGTTCACCGTGCAAGATCTGCTCGCTGAGCTTGTCTTCGATTTCACGCTGAACTGCACGACGCAACGGACGTGCACCTAGCGCTGGGTCGAAGCCAATCTCGATGAGTCGGTCTTTAGCAGACTGCGATAGACGCAAGGTCATGTTGCGGTCTTCTAGGCGAACTGACAACTTCTTGATGAAGAGGTCAACGATCTGAACGAGTTCATCCTTGTTGAGCTGTGGGAACACGATGGTCTCGTCAACACGGTTCAAGAACTCTGGCTTGAAGTTCTTCTTCAACTCCTCGTTGACCTTGCCCTTCATGCGGTCGTAGTCGCCAACGCCGTCACCCTCGAGCGCGAAGCCCATCACGCCGCGAGCGATGTCGCGGGTTCCGAGGTTCGTGGTCATGATGATGATGGTGTTCTTGAAGTCGATTACGCGACCCTGGCCGTCGGTTAGACGACCCTCTTCGAGAATCTGCAACAAAGAGTTGAAGATGTCTGGGTGAGCCTTTTCGATTTCGTCGAACAAGACAACGCTGAATGGCTTGCGGCGAACCTTCTCGGTTAGCTGGCCACCCTCTTCGAAGCCGACGAAGCCCGGAGGGGCACCGAACAAACGAGAAACGGTGTGCTTCTCGCCATACTCAGACATGTCGAGTGAGATCAACGCGCCTTCGTCGTCGAACAAGAACTCGGCGAGTGCCTTGGCAAGCTCGGTCTTTCCGACACCGGTTGGGCCGGCGAAGATGAACGAACCAGATGGGCGGTTCGGGTCTTTCAAGCCAGCGCGCTGACGGCGAATCGACTTCGAAATCGCACGGATAGCGTCTTCTTGACCGATGACGCGCTTGTGTAGTTCGTCTTCCATGAAGATGAGCTTGGTGCTCTCTTCTTCGGTCAACTTGAACACTGGAATTCCGGTTGCCTGAGCGAGAACCTCGGCGATTAGGCCCTCGTCAACAACTCCGCCGACCTGAACGTTGCCGGTGCGAAACTGCTTTTCGAGCTTCACGCGCTCGGCGTTGGCCTTCTTCTCTTCGTCGCGCTTTGAAGCTGCGAGTTCGAAGTCTTGGTCTTCGATTGCCTTCTCTTTTGACTTCTTGATTTCGGCAATCTGCTCTTCGAGTTCACGAAGCTCAGGTGGCGAAGACAAGAACGAGAGGCGCAAACGAGCACCGGCCTCATCGATTAGGTCGATTGCCTTGTCTGGCAGGTAGCGGTCAGTGATGTAGCGGTCAGCCAGGTTGGCGGCTGCAACTAGCGCGCCGTCGCTGATCGAAACCTTGTGGTGCGCTTCGTAGCGGTCGCGAAGACCCTTCAAGATGTTGATGGTGTGTGGCAACGAAGGCTCGTTGACCATGACCTGCTGAAAACGACGAGCAAGAGCTGCGTCTTTTTCAAAGTGCTTGCGGTACTCATCGAGAGTGGTTGCACCAATGGTCTGAAGTTCGCCACGAGCAAGCATCGGCTTCAAGATCGACGCTGCGTCGATTGCACCTTCGGCTGCACCAGCGCCAACGAGAGTGTGAATCTCGTCTATGAAAGTAATGATGTCTCCACGTGAGCGAATTTCTTTGGTGACCTTCTTGAGTCGCTCTTCGAAGTCACCGCGGTAGCGTGATCCGGCAATAAGCGCACCCATGTCGAGTGTGTAAAGCTGCTTGCCCTTAAGAGTTTCAGGAACGTTGCCGGTGACAATCGCCTGCGCGAGACCTTCAACAACTGCGGTCTTTCCGACACCAGGTTCACCAATTAGAACCGGGTTGTTCTTTGAACGACGAGAAAGAATTTGCATGACGCGTTCGATCTCGCGCTCACGACCGATTACCGGGTCGAGCTTGCCGTCGGCTGCAGCCTGAGTTAGGTTGCGACCGAACTGGTCGAGAATCTGTGAACCCTTTTGCTTCTCGTGATTTTCGCCGCCAACGTTGACGGTTTCTTTTCCTTGAAAACCAGAAAGCAACTGGATGACCTGCTGGCGCACCTTGTTGGTGTCTGCGCCGAGTTTGGTGAGCACCTGAGCGGCAACGCCCTCACCTTCACGAATCAATCCGAGAAGAAGGTGTTCAGTGCCGATGTATGAGTGACCAAGTTGCAAAGCTTCGCGAAGCGAAAGCTCAAGAACTTTCTTTGCGCGTGGAGTAAATGGAATGTGACCTGTTGGTGCCTGCTGGCCCTGACCGATGATCTCTTGAACCTGCTCGCGAACAGACTCGAGGTTGATGCCGAGCGCCTCAAGCGACTTGGCGGCTACGCCCTCACCCTCGTGAATCAGACCGAGCAAGATGTGCTCAGTGCCGATGTAGTTGTGGTTGAGCAGCTTCGCCTCTTCTTGGGCGAGAACGACTACGCGACGGGCTTTGTCTGTGAATTTTTCAAACATACAAAGATGTTAGGTCGCTACTTGCCCTTAGAACCAGCCTGTTCGCCGTCAGCGTGAACAACTAAACTTTCTTTTATGGGGAAAATGCGCAATTTTGCAATAGCTGGCTTTATGGCCATATCCTTTTCGTTTCCGGGCATAAGTCCGGTTGCGGCTGCACCCGAACCTACACCAAGTGCCTCGGCCGGAATTTTGCCGTCTACCCCTGGAATGCCCTCGGTGACTTCAATTACCAATACGGCAGCCACCATTCGAATAAATCCTCCAACGAACCTTGGGACACCAGGTGTTTCATCCTACATTTTGGAGATTTCCGAGAACGGGGCTAACTGGACCAGGGTTCAGGTTGTCGACTGGCGATCGACAGCTTTTTCACTAACAGGGCTCCGCCCAGGCGCAAAGTACTGGGTGCGCATCTTGGCTGAAAATTCGGTAGGTTCATCAACCTCTGCGCCGCGGTCTTTTACAACAACAAACGTTAGTGAACCTAAAGCACTTGGTGGTTTGCAAATTCAAAGTCGTTTGTCAAAACTGATTATTACGTGGGCGCCGCCGAGCGGCGATGAAGTCTTGTCGGACTCTGTAACTCTTGAATGGTTAGTGAACGGCAAATTCATAAAATGCGCGAGCACAACGCGAAGGTCTGGCTTCGCATCCTGCGGACTCATTAGTTCTGTTTCTCCAGACCCTTCGAAAGCTCAGCTTTATTTAGGCGTCAGCAATAAATCGGTTGCCAGGCAAAAATTGCAATTGGACGTTTCTTCGCAGACTGTAATTAACACCATCTACGGAAATTTGGCAACCAAACCAAAGTTGGCAATTTGGATTTCTGGATGGAGGGCTGCCGGAATCGTACCTGGCGAGACTTATCAAAGTACTCAGTGCCTTGCACGGTCTGGCTTCTTGCTGCTAAAGGGATGGAATCTTCAAAATTTGAAAACTGCTCAAGTTAATGGCAAGACTGCATCCCTTGAATATTTTGCGAAGGATGGTTCTTTAAAAATTAACTACTTAAACCTTGAAGGATCTTTGGCGACAGTTCAACTTATGGGCGAAACCGGAAACTTTCCATTCCCATACGTCTTGAGCGTGTGCTAGGTCGCTACTTGCCCTTAGAACCAGCCTGTTCGCCGTCAGCGTGAGCCAATTTGGCACGCTCTTCGGCCTCAATTTCGGCATAAACCTTGCGCTCGGTAGCGTCTGCGCGAATGATCGAGCGAAACAGCAACCAGACGAACAGACCTACGCCAACAACCGGAATCGAAGTCCAGAGTGCGTCGCCGATCCATTCGAGCGGAGTCATTTTGCCTACTTAACTAGAGGGAACATGATGGTCTCGCGAATGCCGAGACCGGTGAGGCTCATCAAGAGTCGGTCGATGCCCATGCCCATGCCGCCAGAAGGTGGCATGCCATACTCGAGCGCGGTCAAGAAGTCTTCGTCGAGCTTCATGGCCTCAGGGTCGCCAGCGGCAGCCAAGGTGACCTGCTCAACAAAGCGCTGGCGCTGAACCACTGGGTCAACAAGCTCGCTATAGGCGGTCGCCTGCTCATAACCACGGATGTAAAGATCCCACTTCTCAACCACACCAGGCTTGCTGCGGTGGTTTCGAGTAAGCGGTGAAGTGTCAACCGGAAAGTCGATGACGAAGGTCGGCTTGACCAGGTCGGTCTTTACGAAGTGCTCCCAAAGCTCTTCGACGTACTTTCCGTGAAGCGGGTGCTCGATGACGATGTCGACAGACTTCGCGAGCTTCTTCAAAACATCAATCGGAGTCTCTGGTGTGATTTCAACACCGGCTGCAGCCGAAAGCGATTCGAACATCGAGATGCGATCCCAGTTGCCTGAAAGGTCATTCTCGGTGCCATCGTCAAGTGCAACGACGTGAGTGCCGAAGACATCCATGGCTGCGTTTTGAATCAACTTCTGAGTCAGGTCAGCCATCGTGTTGTAATCGCCGTATGCCTGGTATGCCTCGAGCATTGCAAACTCTGGCGAGTGGGTGCGGTCTGCACCTTCGTTTCTAAAGTTGCGGTTGATTTCGAAAACGCGATCGATGCCACCGACAACTGCACGCTTCAAGAAAAGTTCAGGAGCGATGCGCAAGAACAGCTCGGTGTCGAAAGCGTTCGAGTGAGTCTTGAATGGGCGAGCGCTTGCTCCACCGTGAATGGTCTGAAGCATCGGAGTTTCAACTTCGGTGAAACGCTCTGCATCGAAAGTGTTGCGAAGCGACTTCATTACCTGTGCACGAATCTGCACAACCTCGCGCGCGCGATCGCGAACGATTAGGTCGATGTAACGGTGACGCACGCGATATTCTTCGCCGAGTTCGTTGTGCAAGTTTGGCAATGGGCGAATGGTCTTTGCAGCAATCTGCCACTCGTCTACGAGAATCGAAAGCTCGCCGCGCTTCGAGGTGATTACCTCGCCGGTGACGAATAGGTGGTCGCCGAGGTCGATCAGCTCTTTGAACTGGTCAAGGCGCTCTTCGCCAACCTTGTCGAGCGAAAGCATTGCCTGAATTCGCTCGCCGCCGCCAGCCTGAAGGGTGGCAAAACAGAGTTTTCCGGTGTTGCGCTGAAACATGACTCGGCCAGCGATGCTGACCTTGTCGCCGGTGGCAACGTCGATCTCGAGGTCTGGGTAAGCGGCACGAACCTGCTCGATGGTGTGAGTGATTGGCAAGCTAACCGGGTATGCATCGCCGAGCTCGTTCAAACGCTCGCGCTTGGCTAGGCGCACGGCAATCTGCTCAGGCAGATCCTGCTCAAATTCGTCTTGCTGGTTGAGTTCGTCGCTCATCCGTGGCC
>JAHEGB010000068.1 GCA_024645175.1 Microbacteriaceae bacterium | reverse complement strand
GCGGCTGCAACTGCAGCAACTGCTGCGGCAGCGAGGAAACGCTTTGCTTTCATTAATTTGTCCTTTCAATGGAACGCTGAAGGCTGCTGCCAACGCGCGCAATCCAAAGACTAACCCCGAGCGAACTGGCTCAAGGGCAAAAACGGTCAGAATTTGGTAACGATTTGTAAACGCTTACATTACGGCTTGGCTACCGGCGCACCAAGCCACGGATAGGGTCTGCCGTGACCGCAATTGGGTCGCTCAACTCCCCCACAAATTCGCCATTTGGCTCGTTCCAGAAGCCGATTAGATTCCAGCCGCCATCTGGCCCCTGCACTAGGCGCGAGGCATACAGATCAGGCACTTCGAAACAGACAGAGCGACTTATGTCGATGTCAGTCAAATCTGAATTGACCACGAGGCTATAGACGCCGCCAGTGTCGCGACTCTTGCGTTCATCGCTAATCCAGCGGTGGCTGCAGCAGAACAAGATAATTGGCACACCGTCGACGATTTCATATTGAAAAACTTCGGTCTCGCCGAAGCCAGCGCCAACTTTGCTTAGTGGTTCACGGAGCGTCCAGTTCAGCAAGTCGGTTGAAGTTGCGTGCCCCATCACGCCGCTGTTGAATCCGGGGCCGCCTTTGCCGCGAGCTGTAACCAGCATGTGCCAGGTGTCATCTGTTGGGGCAAATTTGAAAACCCACGGATCGCGAAACGCTTCGTCGTGCCATTGCGATTTGTCGAGCTTGGCATACCAGCGCTCGTCGGCTCGCACTAATGCTTCATTAGAAACTTTTGTCCAGGTGATCAGGTCTTCAGATGTCGCAGCACCAATCGACTGTATGTCGCCGCCGTCTTCGCGACTTGTGCCGGTGTAGAACATGAACCACTTGCCATCATCGTTTCTAACAACCGAACCCGTCCAGGTTGTGTAGCTATCGAAGGCTGGTGAATCTGAAATCGCAAGTGCGTCGGTGATGACTGTCCACTTGACTAAGTCTTTTGAAATTGCGTGACCAACCGAAACGTTTCGGTGTCTGCGATTTGGGTCGCCGAGTGCGCGCGACGCTTGCAAATAGAAAGCGTGATAGGTGTCTTGGTCTTTCACAAACCATGAATCCCAAACCCATTGACCGGCAAGACGTAGCGACATGCAAACAGCATAAACTTTGTTTGAACCCCCTGCCCCCATAGCTCAGGGGATAGAGCGCCGCTCTCCGGAGGCGGAAGCGCAGGTTCGATTCCTGCTGGGGGCGCGTGAACATAACTGATCTATTACACGCTCAAGACTGGATCGAAGGAATCGTAAGAGACTTCGGCCCAGTGTCGGTTTTCATCGTCTGCGGCATTCTCTATGCCGAGACCGGGCTGCTGTTCGGTTTCTTCTTGCCAGGTGACAGCATCTTGTTTCCGATGGGCCTAATGATGGCAACCGGAACATTGCCGTTTCCGCTTTGGTTGGCAGCGCTGATGTTCACAACAGCCGCCTGGATGGGTGACCAAACCGGCTACTGGGTTGGCCGCAAAGTTGGCCCTGCAATTTTCAATCGCCCGAATTCGAAATTCTTCAATCACCGCAACGTGGAACGCACTCACGCGTTCTTCGAACGCTACGGAGCGAAGGCAATCATATTTGCTCACTTCGTGCCAGTGATGCGCACCTTTATTCCGATTGCCGCTGGCGTTGGTGAAATGCCATATCGTCGCTATTTGAAATACAACGCCATCGGCGTTTGCTGCTGGGCGTTTGGAGTCACCATGCTCGGCGCACTACTCGGTCAGATTCCATTCGTGCGCGAAAACGCCGTTTTTGTAACCGTTGCCTTCTTGCTGATTTCGACCATTCCGCTGGTCACAGAATTTCTAAAGGCCAGAAGAGAGCGACGCAATTAATTGCTGAAGCGCCATCGCTCGATGGCTCATTGAGTTCTTGACCTCTGGTGGCAATTCAGCGGCCGTCACTTCAAAACCCTCTGGGATAAACACGGGGTCGTATCCGTGCCCGAATTCACCACGTTCTTCAAAAGCAACTCGACCGGGCCAAATTCCGGTGAAGCTCTGTTCGCCTTCTTCACTGACCATCGCGATTGTGCAAACAAAAGCTGCGCCGCGGTGTTCTTCGTGAATGTCTTTGAGCTGAGCCAAAAGCAGTTGGCGATTTGCAACGTTGTCTTTTGCTCCCGACCAGATGGCAGTAAATATGCCGGGTGATCCGCCGAGAATCTCAACGGCGATTCCGCTGTCGTCTGCGATTGCCGGCAAGCCGGTGTGGGCGTGCGCAGCTCGAGCCTTGATGAGTGCGTTCTCTAGATAAGAGGTTCCATCTTCGACTGGCTCTGGGCCGTCATAGCTAACAAGTTCGAGGCCGGCGACCGCCGGTTCGAGAATTGCCGACAACTCTTGTAATTTGCCCTGATTATGCGAAGCGAGGACTAGTTTCATCGTTAGTTGGCGAGCGCAGTGGTTTGAATTTCGGTCAACTTGGCTGTGCCCTTGAGCGCCAAATCAAGCAAACGGTTGAGTTCATCTCTATCAAACGGAACGCCCTCAGCGGTGCCCTGAACCTCGACAAACTTGCCGCCGCCAGTGACCACTACGTTCATGTCAGTTTCTGCGCGAACATCTTCGGTGTATGCAAGATCAAGGAATGGCTCACCATCGATGATGCCAACCGAGATTGCAGCAACGCTGTCGCTTAGCGGCTTTGACTTTGCCGGAATGTGTTTGTGTTCGCGAGCCCACTCGATTGCATCGTGCAGCGCAATGTATGCACCCGTGATTGCAGCTGTGCGGGTGCCACCATCTGCCTGCAGAACATCGCAGTCGATCACGATTGTGTTTTCGCCGAGTTCGCGAACATCGATGATGGCTCGAAGCGAACGGCCAATGAGTCTAGAAATTTCGTGAGTGCGACCGCCAACCTTGCCCTTGACCGCCTCGCGATCGTTGCGGTCGTGAGTTGCGCGAGGCAACATTGCAT
>JAHEGB010000017.1 GCA_024645175.1 Microbacteriaceae bacterium | reverse complement strand
AAGCCTTCGACCAAGCCACACCCTGTGGCACGATTGAGAGCATGCAGAGCGTGGCCGAGGCACTGGCGAATCTCGAGGCGAACCTCGATTCGCCGCTATTTGCCAAACTCGGCGAACGATTCGCCGCCGCTGGTCATGAGTTAGCCCTGGTTGGTGGGCCGGTGCGAGACGCGATTCTCGGCCGCAAAGCGCCAGACCTCGACTTCACGACCACCGCCACCCCAGACGAGACCCTTGCCATAATCAAGCCGATTGTCGATGCACACTGGGATATCGGCCGCGAATTCGGCACGATTGGCGCTCGAATTGGCGATGACCAAATCGAAATAACTACTTATAGAGCAGACAAATACGACCGCGATAGCCGCAAGCCCGAGGTCGCATTTGGCAAAGACCTGACCGAAGACCTGCTTCGCCGCGATTTCACGGTCAACGCCATGGCCCTTCGCCTTCCAGAACGCACATTTGTCGACCCATTCAGCGGCCTTCGAGATCTTCTCGATGGAGTTATTCGCACTCCTGGCAAGCCAGAAGACTCGTTTAGCGACGACCCGCTTCGCATGATGCGTGCCGCTCGCTTCACATCGCAGCTCGGCTTCGAGATCGAGCAGGCAACCTTCGACGCAATGCAGGCCATGGCCTCACGCATCGAGATCATTTCGGCAGAGCGCATCCAAGCTGAATTCGTCAAGCTAATGCTCGGCAAGAACCCGCGCCTCGGCCTCGAAACCCTTGTGGCTAGCGGCCTCGCGGCTCTCGTGCTGCCCGAATTGCCTGCGCTCAAGCTCGAGGTTGATGAACACCACCACCACAAGGATGTCTTCGAGCACACCCTGACTGTGGTCGAGCAGGCGATTGACTACGAAAAGGACTACGGCCTAGAGCCTGACTTCATTCTGCGTTTCGCCGCGCTGATGCACGATGTTGGCAAGCCGGCGACCCGCAAACTCGAGCCCGGTGGCGGGGTCTCGTTCTATCACCACGATTTGGTTGGCGCGAAGCTCGCCAAGAAGCGCATGAAAGAACTGCGTTTCGACAACGACAGCATCAAAGCAGTCAGCCTGTTGATTGAGCTGCACCTGCGCTTCTTTGGTTACAGCGACCAGGCCTGGACAGACTCTGCCATTCGCCGTTACGTTCGCGACGCCGGCGACCAGCTGGTTCGCCTGCACGCCCTGACCCGTGCCGATGTCACCACCCGAAACAAGCGCAAGGCCGACCGCCTGGCCCACGCCTACGACGACCTCGAGCAGCGCATCGCCGTGATCGCCGAGCAAGAGCAACTCGACGCAATGCGCCCAGACCTGAGTGGCGAAGACATCATGCGCATCCTTGATTTGAAACCGTCGCGCGAAGTCGGCGAGGCCTATAACTACCTGCTAGAACTGCGCATCGAAGAAGGCCAACTAGGCCCGGATGAGGCAGAAAAACGCTTGCTCGCCTGGTGGTCAGCAAGGTAGAGTTGTCAGGTTGCCCTCTGTGGCAACGTGCAAAACCCTCCTGTCATGGAAATCCCATGACCGTTCTAGTCCGAAGGAGGTGGGTTAGTCATGCACAAATACGAGCTAATGGTAATTCTCGATCCAGCAATCGACGAGCGCACTGTAGCTCCAAGTCTCGACAAGTTCCTCAACGTAATCCGCAATGGTGGAGGCACCATTGACAACGTTGACATCTGGGGCCGTCGTCGCTTGGCATATGAAATCAACAAGAAGACCGAAGGCATCTACGCCATCGTCAACATGAACGCAAACTCAGCAGACGTAATCGAGCTCGACCGTCAGTTGAAGATCTCTGAAGCCGTAATGCGCACCAAGGTGCTACGCGCTGACGAAGCAGTGTTCAGCATTAAGCCAGTTGAAGTTCCTGAGGTTTCGGCCGAAGAAGCTGCAGCAGAGAAGCCAGCACGCAAGGCACCTGCAAAGGCTGCTAAGTAATCATGGCTGGTGAAGTCAACGTAACCATCGTCGGCAACCTAGGTGCCGACCCTGAGCTGCGCTACACCCAGGGTGGAATTGCAGTTGTGAGCGTGAACGTCGGTTCGACTCCTCGCACTTACAACAAGACCACCAATGCCTGGGATGACGGCGAAACCGTATGGGTTCGCTGCACCGCATGGCGTGAAGTAGCAGAGAACATCGCACAGTCGCTCACCAAGGGCACTCGCGTTGTTGTTACCGGACGCCTAAAGGCACCAAGCGCATATCAGACCGCATCAGGCGAAGCTCGCGCTTCACTTGAGCTCGAGATCGAAGAGATCGGCCCATCGTTGCGCACAGCAACCGCAGCCGTAACTCGCCGCGCTCGTGAAGCAGGCGCTGGTGCTCCAGCTGTTGCTGCAGGCGACCCATGGGGCGACGCTCCTAAGTCAAAGCCAGCAGCATCTGACGGTGGCTGGGCAAACCCAGGCGCTGGCTCAGCAGGCGCTGACGACACCCCGTTCTAACCAAAACTTTTTATTAGGAGTATTAAATGGCAGTTCTAAAAGGCGAGAAGCGCAAGCCAAATCGCAATGCTAAAAATGCGAAACTTGCACCTGTAAAGGCAATCAAGGTTGGCGTGATCGACTACAAAGACATCGCAACCCTTCGCAAGTTCGTTTCAGACCGCGGCAAGATTCGTTCACGTCGCATCACTGGCGTCTCTGTTCAAGAGCAGCGCCTCATCGCCAAGGCCGTAAAGAACGCACGCGAGATGGCTCTAATGCCATACGCCGGTGCGGGCCGCTAAGGAG
Organism: Microbacteriaceae bacterium; assembly: GCA_024645175.1. GTDB lineage: Bacteria > Actinomycetota > Actinomycetes > Actinomycetales > Microbacteriaceae > Rhodoluna. The sequence goes on along the minus strand of JAHEGB010000017.1, from coordinate 12,034 downwards.
TAATTGAATGTCAAAGCTAATTCTGACCAACGAGGTAACAGGCCTCGGCTCAGCTGGCGATGTTGTTGAGGTTAAGAACGGTTACGCACGTAACTACCTTCTTCCTCGCGGTTTCGCAGTTCTATGGAGCAAGGGTGGCGAGAAGCAGGTCGACCAGATCAAGGCTGCTCGCAGCGCTCGCGCACTAGCTACCGTTGAAGAAGCACAGACCCTAAAGGCTCGTCTTGAAGAGAAGGCAATTCGCCTTGTCGTTAAGGCTGGCGTTGGCGGTCGTCTATTCGGTGCCGTAAAGACCGCTGACATCGTTGCTGCTGTTGCAGCTGCCGGTGTTGGCGAGCTTGACAAGAAGAAGGTTGAAATCACCGCGCCAATTCGTTCGACCGGAGAGCACACCGCTACCGTTCGTTTGAACAGCGACGTGGTTGCAAAGATCACCCTTCAGGTTGTCGGCAAGAAGTAATTCTTCGACCAAAACTCGACGAGAAACGGGCTCCGCTTGGGGCCCGTTTTTTGCTTTAAATCAGCCCCAAAATCGGTCATAACTTTCGACCCTAACTTGAGGGTTGAATGGGCCTGGATACCGCATAAATAAAGGGAAGTCGGCCTGTGTCGCGACCCCGAAAAATACCTACTTCGAGGGTAGAATTTGAGTGTTAGCCACCCCGAATTTCAGTCGGTTTTGAACCGCTTTTCAGTGGGCCTAATCCAGCAAAAAGGAGCACCAACTAAATATGTCTAAGCAAGAAAATACTTATGACGCCGGCAATATCCAGGTCCTCGAAGGGCTTGAGGCCGTGCGCAAACGCCCGGGCATGTACATCGGCTCCACTGGTCCTCGTGGTCTTCACCACCTCGTTTATGAAATCGTCGATAACGCCGTAGACGAATCTCTCGCCGGCTACTGTGACACGATCAACGTCACCATCACCAAGGATGGCTGGATTCGCTGTGAAGACAACGGCCGTGGAATTCCTGTTGCAGAACACCCAACCGAAAAGAAATCAACTCTAGAAGTTGTGCTCACCGTTTTGCACGCCGGAGGAAAATTCGGTGGCGGCGGTTATGCGGTCTCTGGTGGTTTGCACGGTGTTGGTGCATCTGTAGTTAACGCACTTTCGACCGAGCTTCGCGCAGTAGTTGCACGTGACGGTCACTTCTGGACTCAGCAATTCAAGATGGGTGTTCCAACCGGAAACGTAAAGCAAGGTCCTGCTTCTGACACAACCGGAACCGTAATCGAGTTCTTGGCTAACCCAGACATTTTTGAAACCGTTGAATACGACTACGAAACTTTGCGCGCTCGTTTTCAGCAGATGTGTTTCTTGAACAAGGGTCTGCAGATCAGTTTGTTCGACGAGCGCAACGGTCGCGAAGACACCTACTTGTATGAGCGTGGTTTGCAAGACTACGTCGAATATTTGAACGCAACCAAAAAGGTTGAAGTTGTAAACCAAGAGATCATTTCTTTCGAAACTGAAACGAAAGAAAAGAACATGTCTGTCGAAATTGCAATGCAGTGGACAAACGGTTACAACGAATCGGTTCACACATATGCGAACACGATTAACACTCACGAGGGTGGAACACACGAAGAAGGTTTTCGTGCTGCGTTGACTTCGCTGCTGAACAAGTATGCGCGTCAAACAAACTTGCTTAAAGAAAAAGACGAGAACCTAACCGGTGATGACTGCCGCGAAGGCTTGACCGCGGTCATCTCTGTAAAGATTTCTGAGCCGCAGTTCGAAGGTCAAACCAAGACCAAGCTCGGCAACACCGAAGTGAAGGCATTCGTTCAGAAGGTAGTTAACGAGCAACTCGGCGACTGGCTAGAGCGCAACCCAAACGTTGCTAAGGACATTGTTCGCAAGGCCATTCAAGCTGCGTCTGCTCGACAGGCAGCACGAAAGGCCCGCGAGGCCACGCGCCGCAAGGGCTTGCTCGAGTCTGGCGGCATGCCAGGCAAGCTGCGCGACTGCTCGAGCCGCGACCCAGTGCGCTCAGAGATCTACATCGTTGAGGGTGACTCTGCGGGTGGTTCGGCCATGCGTGGTCGCGACCCAGAGACTCAGGCCATCTTGCCGCTTCGCGGAAAGATTCTGAACGTTGAGCGCGCGCGTCTCGACCGCATGCTCGCCAACACCGAAGTTCAGGCAATCATCACGGCATTCGGAACCGGCATCGGTGAAGAGTTCGACATCAACAAGGCTCGCTATCACAAGTGCGTCTTGATGGCAGACGCCGATGTTGACGGTCAGCACATTCGCACACTTTTGTTGACCTTCTTGTATCGCCACATGCGACCGCTGATTGATCACGGATTCGTTTATCTCGCGCAGCCACCTTTGTTCCGCATTAAGTGGGCGAACGCTCCGCACCAATATGTTTACAGCGACGAAGAGCGCGATCGCGAACTCGCAGCTGGTCAAGCAGCTGGCAAGAGAATTCCAAAAGAGAATTCGATTCAGCGTTACAAGGGTCTCGGCGAAATGGACTACGACGAACTGTGGGACACCACCATGGATCCGGCGAAGCGCACTTTGCTTCAGATCACTCTCGATGATGCAGCGCGTGCTGACGCAATCTTCAGCACACTGATGGGCGATGACGTTGAAGCACGTCGAACCTTTATTCAGCAAAACGCAAAAGACGTTCGCTTCCTAGACATCTAGAAGGTAGAAGAAAATGTCAGAAGAAGAAGTAACCACAACTCCACACGACAACATCGAGCAGGTCGACCTTCAGGTCGAAATGCAGCGAAGCTACCTCGACTACGCAATGAGCGTTATCGTCGGTCGTGCCTTGCCAGACGTTCGTGACGGTCTAAAGCCAGTTCACCGTCGCGTTATCTATGCAATGTATGACGGCGGCTACCGACCAGACAAGCAGTTCAGCAAGTGCTCGCGCGTCGTCGGTGACGTCATGGGTCAGTTTCACCCGCACGGTGACGGCGCAATTTATGACACCCTCGTTCGTCTGGTTCAAGACTGGAACCTTCGATACCCGCTAGTAAACGGTCAGGGCAACTTCGGTTCACCTGGCAACGACCCAGCCGCTGCTCCGCGTTATACCGAGTGCCGCATGGCTACCCTGGCCCTCGAGATGGTTCGCGACATCGACGAGAACACCGTTGATTTTCAAGACAACTACGACGGCCGAACCCAAGAGCCAACCATTCTGCCGAGCCGTTTTCCGAACCTTTTGGTCAACGGATCAATCGGTATTGCGGTGGGCATGGCGACCAATATTCCGCCACACAACCTGCGCGAAGTTGCCGCGGGTGCCCAGTGGTACCTAAAGAACCCAGAGGCATCTAGCGAAGAGCTTCTCGAAGAGTTGCTAAAGGTAGTCAAGGGTCCAGACTTTCCGACAGGTGCCGAGATTCTCGGTCGCAGCGGAATCGAAGCGGCATACCGCACTGGCCGTGGCTCAATCACGATGCGAGCAATCGTCAACGTTGAAGAGATTCACAACCGCACCTGCTTGGTCGTAACCGAGCTGCCATATCAGGTGAACCCAGACAACCTCGCAGAGAAGATCGCAGATCTAGTCAAGCTTCAAAAGTTGACCGGCATCGCAGACATCCGTGATGAGACTTCTGGTCGAACCGGTCAGCGTTTGGTAATCGTCTTGAAGAAAGACGCTGTTGCCAAGGTCGTCTTGAACAACCTTTACAAGATGACGCCGCTGCAAGAAAACTTCTCGGCGAATATGCTTGCGATTGTCGACGGTGTGCCACGCACACTAAGCCTCGACGGTTTCATTCGCGAATGGGTTAACCACCAGGTTGAAGTAATCGTTCGACGCACACAGTTCAGATTGCAGAAGGCCGAAGAACGCGCACACATTTTGCGCGGCTACCTAAAGGCACTCGACGCACTCGACGCAGTTATTGCTTTGATTCGCAAGAGCGCAACCGTCGACGACGCACGCGATGGTCTTATCGAACTGTTGAAGATTGACGAGCTTCAGGCACGCGCAATCTTGAACATGCAGTTGCGTCAGCTTGCGGCACTTGAGCGCCAGAAGATCATTGACGAAGCGGCTGAACTCGAAGCGCTGATCATCGACTACAAGGCGATTCTTGCCGACCCAGTTCGTCAGCGCGCAATCATCAGCGAAGAGCTTCAGGAGATCACAGACAAGCACGGAGACGAACGACGTTCACAAATCGTTCCGGGTCTCGACGGCGACGTCACAAAAGAAGATCTGATTCCTGAAGAAGAGATGGTTATCTCGCTAACTCGCGGTGGCTACATCAAGCGCACCAAGAGCGACAACTATCGCTCACAGCACCGCGGTGGCAAGGGCGTCAAGGGTGCATCGCTGCGCGCAGACGACGTGGTCGAGCACTTCTTCGTGACAACCACTCACCACTGGTTGCTGTTCTTCACGAACAAGGGTCGCGTCTATCGCGCCAAGGCACACGAGGTTCTCGAGGCCGGTCGCGATACCAAGGGTCAGCACGTAGCAAACCTTTTGGCCCTGCAGCCAGACGAGCAGGTCGCTTCGGTGCTAGACATCAAGGATTACAACCAGGCACCTTATCTAGTACTCGCTACTCGCAAGGGTCTCGTCAAGAAGACCGAGTTGACCCAGTATGACACCGCTCGCACCGGTGGCATCATCGCAATCAAGTTGCGCGAAGACGACGAACTCGTTGACGCAATGCTGGTAAACGAAAACGACGGAATTCTTCTTGTGTCACGCAAGGGAATGTCGGTTCGCTTCTCGGCTTCAAACGACAGCTTGCGCCCAATGGGTCGTGACACGTCAGGTGTTATGGGAATGAGCTTCCGCAAGGATGACTCGCTTCTCAGCGCATCGGTGATCAACGACGTTGAAGGTGCGTTTGTGTTTGTGGTCACCGAAGGTGGCTATGCAAAACGCACATCGGTAGATCAGTACCGCGCGCAAAACCGCGGTGGTCTCGGCATCAAGGTTGCCAAGCTCGAAGAGAAGCGCGGCGACCTGGTCGGCGCACTCATCGTTGCCGATGACGACGAAGTTCTCGTAGTTCTCGAGAGCGGTAGAGTGGTTCGGTCTGCGGTGGCCGAGGTTCCTGCAAAGGGCCGCGACACCATGGGCGTGGTATTTGCGCGATTCGACGAAGGCGACAGCATTCTCGGATTAGCTCGAAACACCGAACGCAATCTCGATGCATCAGCAGACGCTGACACCGAACCAGAAGCATCAGAAGAACCAGCAAAGGAAGACGCAGAATGAGCAACTTCATTTCAAAGGTAGCCAAGCGCAACGTTGCGCCGGTTAAACAGGTAAAGCTAAAGCTCGTGCACATCGACTTTTGGTCTGCTGTGCGCAATGGCTTCATGGTGACCCTCGCCATGGGAATCGCGACCATCGCCGGTTTCTTTTTGGTCTGGTTGGTCATCAGCACAACCGGGCTATTCGGTTCGCTAAACAGCTTGCTCAACTCGGCAGCCGGTGGCGACGCTCAGCAGGTTGACGTTGCTCAGACCCTGAGCTTGCCTCGAGTGCTGTCTTTCGCAGGCACCCTGGCCATCGTCAACATCGTTGGCGGAACCATCTTGTCTGGCGTCTCGGCGCTGATCTTCAACGTTATTGCTCGTCTCTCGGGCGGCATCCGTGTTGGATTCACCAACGAGTAATTATTTGACCTAGGGCTGCGTTAGCGACTATTGTTAACAAGGCTCTTGGGCCTATAGCTCAGGTGGTTAGAGCGCTTCACTGATAATGAAGAGGTCGGAGGTTCAAGTCCTCCTAGGCCCACCAAGCAGCCGCTTCATTAGTCAGAAATGACTGTGAAGCAACAAGTAAAAACCCGCAAGGGGACTTAGCTCAGTTGGTAGAGCACCTGCTTTGCAAGCAGGGGGTCAGGGGTTCGACCCCCCTAGTCTCCACAAAGCAAACCCTCCCAGAAATGGGAGGGTTTCTTTTTATCGAGAGGAATCGCCTTGATCGCCTTTCTGCCTGGCTTTTTCGCCGGCCTCAGCCTCATTGTCGCGATTGGCGCACAGAACGCATTCGTCATTCGCCAGGGTCTAACCCGTCAGCACGTTTTCATCGTTGTCGCCATTTGCGCACTTTGTGACGCAGCGCTAATTGCACTTGGCATCGCGGGTCTAGGCGCAATCATTCAGGGCTTGCCCTGGTTGCTCGAAATTATCCGGTGGTTTGGTGTTGCCTATCTAACCTGGTTCGGCATCAAGAGCATTCGCTCGGCATTCAAAAACGAAGTGATGGATGTCTCTGGCGATCAAGCAGCTTCACGCAAGAAAGTTGTCGCCGCAGTCTTGGGTTTCACGCTTCTGAACCCACACGTTTATCTCGACACCGTCGTCTTGCTCGGCAGCATCAGCAATCAGTTTGCAGACAAGTGGGCGTTCGGTTTAGGTGCGATGAGTGCGAGCTTGCTCTGGTTTTCATCAATCGGTTTCGGCGCGAAGGCCGCTTCACGGTTTATGTCGAAACCGATCTTTTGGCGAGTGCTCGACATAGCTATCGCTTGCATCATGTTCTCGATTGCCTTCTATTTAGCAATCGCGAAACTTGCCTAATTAGCGAGTAGCTAAACCTGCAGCAGCTTCGAGAATCAGAAGCGCTGCTAGTCGAATAGTTCGATCGTCTGGCGCATCTTTGGTCGCATCGATTTCGGTGATGTCGAGTGACTTCACAAGAGAACTCCAACCGGCAAGATATGCAAACTGTCGAAGTTCGTCTGCGCTTATGCCTCCCGGTGCGGCTGCCGGGCAGGCCGGCACCTCAGCGCGATCGCAAACGTCAACATCGAAGTCAACATGGATGCCAGCACCGCCAGCACCGGCAATCGAGATTGCCTCAGCCCAGATGTCTTCGATTGATCGCTTGCGAAGTTCGCTGCGCGGAATCACGTGAATGCCGAGGTCTTGCGCACGCTGCGCATACTCTGGCGAGTTTGAAAAGTCGGCTATGCCAATTTGCACGATTCGACGAGGGTTTAGCCCTGCTTCAATTAGTCGGCGAACAGGCGAACCATTGCTTATGCCGTCGCGCAGGTCGTGATGGGCATCGAGGGTAATCAGGCCAGCACCCGAAAGGTCGCCGCCAAAGGTGCCGCGGGCTGCCGCGAAGGTGACAGAGTTGTCGCCGCCAAGCGCGATTGCCAACTTGGTCTTGGCTGCTACCTCATTGGCGAGCGCAGATGTTCGGGCCTCGCCCTCTGGTGAATCTGGTGAGCGAACGTCACCGAAGTCTGTTGCCGTGATTGAGCGAATGTCTACGCGGCGAGTCCAGTTGTAGGTCGAATAACGCTGAAGCGCTTTGCGAATTGCAACGGGTGTCTTGTGTGCAGAGGTTTTTGAAATTGATGTCTTGTGTGCCGGAACACCAAAGACACCTATGTCAGCTTTTGAATCATCGGGTATCAACCAACTCGAGGCTCTTGGCCAAAGTGCATCTTCGGTCACGGTGCTCCCAATCTCTTCGATAATTCATCTGCCGAGTTCTTGACCAACTTTGAAAGCTGTTCAACTAACTCAATAGAAGTATGCTCCTCGCGAAAAGTTAATGCCAATGATGCGATCGGAATTCTCAGGTGATTCTTAGCCGCTGCTGCGATCGACGAATAACCCGAAGTGATGTGGCCAGACTCAATTGCGAAACCTTGTTCTCGTTCGACATTGAGCAACTGCGAAAGTTCGCGAAGATTCTTTGGGCCGACACCGGTTCGATTAACTAATTCCTTCGCACCGTAGGTTGCCTTCAGTTGCGCTGAACTAATTTCTGCGAGCAGTGCTCGACCAGATGCTGTCAGGTGCGCGGGCAAACGAACACCGATTTCGGTGACAACCGAAACCGGTTGGGTTGGCAATTCCTTTAATAGGTAGAGAGTTTCGGTTCCGTGCAAGACCCCGAGCTGTGCAACGGCCGCGGTGTGCTTCTCGGCATTGCGCGCAAGCTTCGCCAAGATTGGTCGAGCCACTCGTTCGAGTGGGTCGTGGCGAAGATATGCGCTGCCGAGTTCGAACGCGGCGACACCGAGACCCCAGCGCGATTCGTCTTCGAAGTGAATGACGAACCCCTCTGCTTCGAGAACTTCGAGCAGCTGATAGATCGACGAGCGAGGAATTCCAACCTTCTGAGCGAGAGCGGCGGCCGTGGTTGGCTGACCGGTTTTGGCAAGCGCCTTGAGCACCGCGAGCGTTCTGCTTGCCGCTGGAACCTTGGTCATGAGGCCTCATCCGTGTGTCTGGTATTTCAGACACTATCTGCTAAAACCTCATAGCGCCAGCCCTGCCACAGGAGTGGAATAGCCCCATGAACACTTTGTCTGGCGCTGCTCGCGGCCCACTTCAAGCCGCTCGAGGATCACAAATCACCGCTCAGGGATGGCAGCAAGAGGCAGCGCTTCGCATGCTGCATAACAACCTAGACCCGGCCGTTGCCGAGCACCCCGAAGAACTGATTGTCTACGGTGGCAACGGCAAGGCCGCACGCAACTGGCAGAGCTTCGATGCGATGGTGAAGACGCTCACGCACTTGAAGAACGACGAAACCATGCTGGTGCAGTCGGGCAAACCGGTTGGTGTTTTTCAAACTCACGAGTGGGCACCGCGCGTGCTTCTCGCAAACTCAAACCTCGTTGGCGACTGGGCTAACTGGCCAGAGTTTCGCCGACTAGAGCAACTCGGTCTAACCATGTATGGGCAGATGACTGCCGGCTCATGGATTTACATCGGCACCCAGGGAATTCTTCAGGGAACATACGAAACTTTTGCGGCAGTTGCCGAACAAAGTTTTGGCGGCACTCTCGCCGGCACACTAACTCTCACTGCTGGTTGCGGTGGCATGGGCGGTGCGCAACCTCTCGCGGTAACCATGAACGAGGGAACATGTTTGATCGTTGACATTGACGAATCGCGTTTGCGTCGTCGCGTTGTTGATCGCTACCTCGATGAAATTGCAGACAACCTCGATGACGCAATCGACAGAGCAGTTGCTGCGAAGAATGCGAAGAAGGCAATTTCGATTGGTCTCGTTGGCAACGCAGCAACTATTTTTGCCGAGTTGCTAAAGCGCGAAGTTCCGATTGACATCGTGACAGACCAAACCTCTGCGCACGACCCGCTCTATTACATTCCTGAAGGCGTCGACTTCAAAGATGCTCGTGAATATGCGGAGAAGAATCCAAAAGAATTCACCGAGCGTGCCGAGGCAGCAATGGCGAAGCACGTTGAAGCAATGGTTGGCTTCATGGATAAAGGCGCAGTAGTTTTCGATTACGGAAACTCAATTCGCGACGAAGCTCGCAAGGGTGGCTACTCGCGTTCGTTTGCCTTCCCAGGTTTCATCCCTGCCTATATTCGCCCTCTGTTCTGTGAGGGCAAGGGGCCGTTCAGATGGGTCGCGCTCTCGGGTGACCCGAAAGACATCTATCGCACAGACCAGGCGATTCTCGACCTGTTTCCTGAGAACAAGCACCTGCACCGCTGGATCAAACTCGCTCAAGAGCGCGTAGCGTTTCAGGGCTTGCCAGCTCGCATCTGCTGGCTTGGCTACGGTGAGCGCGACAAGGCCGGCGCGGTTTTCAACGACCTGGTCAAGAAGGGTGAGGTCTCGGCCCCAATTGTTATCGGTCGCGACCACCTCGACTGTGGCTCGGTTGCCTCGCCATACCGCGAGTCTGAGGCCATGCTCGATGGCTCAGATGCGATTGCAGACTGGCCGCTCTTGAACGCAATGTTGAACATCTCTTCAGGCGCATCGTGGGTTTCAATTCACCACGGTGGTGGCGTTGGCATCGGTCGCTCGATTCACGCTGGCCAGGTCTCGGTTGCCGACGGCACCGAGTTGGCCGCGCAGAAGTTGCAGCGAGTGCTCACTAACGACCCAGGCATGGGAGTAATTCGTCACGTAGACGCCGGCTATGACCACGCAGTCGACGTTGCGCGCGAAAAGCACGTGCACGTGCCAATGCTCGACATCGAATAAATTCGATTTATGAGCAGCGTCGCAATAACCGAAATCGGTTCGTTAGTCACTAACGACTCGACGCTCGGCGACGGCGCTCTAGGCATTCGCGAAAATGCTGCCATCGTTATCGAACACGGCAAGATCGCATGGATAGGCGACAGCTCGAACGCTCCCGCAGTTGATGCCGCGCATTCGGTTGCAGGCAAAACTCTGATTCCAGGTTTTGTCGATTCACACGCGCACATGGTTTTTGCCGGAGATCGCAGCGAAGAGTTTGCGGCCCGCATGCGTGGCGAAAGTTATTCGGCGGGTGGAATCAAAACCACCGTCGCTGCAACTCGAAGCGCTAGCAACCACGAGCTTCGCGAAAACACTTCGCGTTTAGTCGCAGAGATGCATCGTGCCGGCATCACAACATTCGAATCAAAATCGGGTTATGCACTCGATGTTGAAAACGAAGCGCGCACATTGCAGATTGCAAACGAGTTCACCACCGAAACAACTTTTCTTGGTGCTCACGTTGTGCCGTCAGAGTTCGCAGACCGAGCAGACGAATACGTTGCACTGGTTGCCGGCGAAATGTTGAACGCAGCAAAACCACACGCAAAATGGATTGACGTCTTCTGCGACCGAGGTGCATTCGACGTCGATCAGGCTCGAACTATTTTGAGTGCCGGAGTAGCGGCTGGCTTGTGGCCGCGCATCCATGCAAATCAACTTGCCAACATCGGGGCCGTGAAACTGGCCGTCGAACTCGATTGCGCGAGCGCCGACCACCTCACCCACCTGAGCGATGAAGACATCGACTTGCTTGCTGGCAGCAACTCCGTGGCAACCCTGCTGCCTGGTGCCGAGTTCTCGACCCGCTCGGCCTACCCAGATGCCAGGCGGCTTTTTGCAGCCGGGGTCTCTGTGGCGCTGGCTACCGACTGCAACCCGGGCTCAAGCTTCACGACGTCTATGGCTTTCTGTATGGCCGTTGCCGTTCGCGACATGGGCTTCAGCCCCGAGCAAGCCCTGTTGGCGGCAACCAGCGGCGGGGCAAAGGCCCTGCGCCGAACCGACATCGGTGGCCTTAGCCTTGGCATGAAGGCAGACTTCTCGGTGTTGAACGCACCGAGCTACATTCACCTCAGCTATCGCCCAGGTGTCGATTTGATCGACTCAACCTGGATCGATGGCAAGAACGTCTATCAAAGGTAAGCAATGACCAAGACAGTAACCCTCTCAACCTCTGGACTAACCCAGGCTGACGTAGTCGACGTGGCTCGTCACGGGGCAAAGGTTGTCATCTCGCAGACCGCTCTTGACGCTATGGCCAAGACCCGCGAGCACATCGAGAAGCTCGCAGTTGCCGAGAACGCCGTCTATGGAATCTCGACGGGCTTCGGTGCCCTAGCCAATCGTCACATCGACATTGCAGATCGCGTTCAGCTGCAGAAGTCGCTGATTCGTTCACACGCCGCAGGCATGGGTGCGATTGTCGAAAACGAAGTGACTCGTGCGCTGATGTTGCTTCGACTCAAGACACTGTGCAGCGGCCGCACCGGAGTTCGCCCAGAGGTTGCCGAAACCTATGCCAAGCTGCTGAACGCAAACATCACGCCTATCGTTCACGAATTTGGTTCACTCGGATGCAGCGGTGACCTTGCACCACTCGCGCACTGTGCGATGGTTGTCATGGGCGAAGGTCGCGCTTTCGGGCCAGACGGAATCGAACGACCAGTTGCCGAATTGCTTCGCGATGCAAACATCACTCCGGTTGAGTTGCGCGAAAAAGAAGGTCTCGCTCTGATTAACGGAACAGACGGAATGTTGGGAATGTTGATTCTCGCAATTCACGATCTCGAATCACTCACCGATTCTGCAGACGTGATTGCAGCGATGAGCGTTGAAGGTTTGCTCGGCACCGACCAGGTGTTTAGACCAGAGCTGCACTTTGCGCTTCGCCCACACGCCGGTCAAGCAAAGTCGGCAGCAAAAATGTATGCCGCGCTCGCGGGTTCACCGATTGTTGCCTCTCACCGCGATGGCGACGACCGTGTGCAAGATGCATACTCGCTTCGCTGTGCACCTCAGGTGACCGGCGCTGTTCGTGACTCGA
>JAHEGB010000014.1 GCA_024645175.1 Microbacteriaceae bacterium | reverse complement strand
TAAAGACCGGTTGGAATCTTGGCCAAAAGCTCTTGTTCTGTAAGCGCCATCGCTCTATCCTTGCTCGAATTTGTTCGGATGCTAATAGTCTAGACAACCGCTGCTTTGTGGCAACCGAGGTCTTAGGCAGCGATCTGGCAGCCTGCTGCCGTCATTTGCTCAAGCGCGGCATTGGTCGACTCTGGCGCGATTCCGGCACACATCTCTGTCAAAACAGTCACAGCTAGCCCAGCCTTGCGAGCATCTAACGAAGACGCCAATACGCAATAGTCGGTGGCGATTCCGACAACGTCGAGCTGGTCAACACCTGCGTTCGCCAAAACTTCAGCGATTGATTTGCCGTCGCGGGTAACACCTTCGAACGCCGAATAGCTTGGCTTGCCCATTCCCTTTTCGAGGTGCACATTGATGCGTGAGGCATCTAGATTCGGGTGATATTCGGCGCCGTTAGTGCCAGAAACGCAGTGCGCGGGCCAGGTGTTGATCATGTCAGGCGCTTGCCCTTCGTCGGCAAAATGCCCGCCGTTGTTGTTATCGGCATCGTGCCAATCGCGTGAGGCCAACACAAGGTCATATTCGCTCCCATGAGCAGTCAAGTAGTTAGTGATTCTTTCGGCGACCGCGGCCCCGCCAGAAACTGCAAGCGAGCCACCTTCGCAGAAATCGTTCTGAACGTCGACAATCAAAAGCGCTTTAGTCATTGCGGCTCAATTAGTTGTTCGAGAGTTGATTGCCACAACGATAAATAGCGGTTGCCAAAATGTCGATTGCATCTTTGGCATCGTCTTTCACATTTCCGAGTGCATAGATTGCGAAGGTAAGTTGCGTTGAATCTTTGGCGTTGATGATTCCGGCAAGCGTGTATCCGCGCTTGATCCAACCGGTCTTTGCAATGATGTGCCCGGCGGCATCGAGATTGTCACCACCGAATCGACTTGCTAGCGAGCCACTTTCGTGGGCAATCGGTAACCCCTGATATATGATCGAGTAGTTGCCCTGCGAGCCGAGAATCAACTTCGATAGCTGCGCCAAATAGGTTGGTGAAACCGCGTTGAAATCTGAAAGACCGCTGCCGTCTTTGATTGTCACGTTCGCAGAAGAAATCATGGTTGAGTTCAGGCCCATTTTGATTGCAGCGTTTAGCGAAGTGAATGAACCGTCGAAACCTTGCTTGAGTGAAACCAGGCGTGCGAGGTATTCGGCTTGAGTGTTATCTGAGACAAGAAGCATGTGCTTGACCCACTGGCTGATCGGCTGCGAATAGACACTCGCAATTTGGGTCATGCCGGCAGGCATCTTGGCCTCGCTGATTGCGGCAGCACTTGCACTGGCACCTAGAGCTGCCTTGAAGTAACGCCCGGCGTTTGCAACCGGAGTAGTGCTTCGCGCCGAAGTCTCTGCACTTGGATTCTTGCGGTCGCCGTCTACCTGAAGGGCGGTTACCTCAGACATGTATCCCTGAGTTTGTTCGCTGCGCTGCCAGGTTGGCTCCCAGCTTGGGCCGCTGAACAAGGTCGAGTCGAGAACGATTTTGCTCACGGCCTGCCCCTTTAGCGATGCGTTAACGGCGACGGCAAGGTCGCTGAGCTTCGGAGCGTCTTTATAGACAGACTGCTTTCCGTTGGCGGTGCGCGAAAGCGTTGGGTCGCCAGCGCCAACCAAATAGATGGTTGCTGGGTTTGCCGGGTCTTGATAAACCTTGGTTTCGACACGGTAGTTCGGGCCGAGCACCTGAAGCGCCGCCGCAGCGGTAAGCATCTTCATGGTTGAAGCGGTCGATGCAGGTGTTGTTGCGTTTCGATCAAAGAGCACTTCGTCGGTCGCCGCATTGATAACCACTGCGCTAAAGGTGCCGAGTCGAGGGTCGGCGGCTTCGGTGGCAACCGAGCAGGTGCGTGCAATAGAAGAGGTAACCGATGGAGTCGGGCTCGCGCTCTGGCTTGCGCTTTCGCTTGGTTTGCTGACCGAGCTGCTAGAAGCGCCCGAGATGCTGAAGCCGGCAATGATCAACGCGAGGGTGACTACACCTGATGCAGAACCGATAGCAATCTGCTTGAAATAGGCGAACTTCTCTTTGCCTTCTGACAAGACACTCCCCTGACTGGTTTTGAAACGGAATTCTGGCTCAAGTCTAACCTTGCCCATCTCGCGCCGACCCTGGGCTCATAGACTTAAACCATGAAAAAGACCCTCTCGATTGTGGCCGCAATTGCCGCGCTTTCTTTTAGCCTCTTCTCGACTTCAGCAGCAAGCGCTCACGACGAGGTTGTGTCAACCGACCCAACAGCTGGCGAGCAATTCGAAGCCGGCCTGATTCCGGTAACCATCAACTTCAACGAAGAGGTGCTTGTCGCCGAAGGCAACGAGGGCATCGAGATTCGCGTGAGCGACTCGAAGGGTGTCGAGCAACCAACGGCTTGCTTGAGCGCCGGTGGAACATCTATTTCAGTTCTAACTTCACTTGCTGCAACCGACGACTACACCGTCGACTGGCGTTCGGTTTCTAGCGACGGCCACGCAACCGAAGGCACATTCAAGTTTTCTATCTCTGGCACTAACGGCTATGAGCAAGAATCCGCAGACGCAATCGCTTGCCCAATGTTGCTAGACGCACCTGTTGCCGTTTCAGATGAAGCTGGCGCAGAAGAGAAAACCGCAGCACCTACAGCCAACGATCAGAACAACCTAACCGGACTAGCGGTAGGTGCTGGCTTCATCGTGCTCGGAGCAGTTGCAACAGCGGTTACCGCGAAGGTTCGAGAGCGTCGCGCTAATAAGCCAAAAAAGTCAAAAAACGATGACGATGACGACGGCACGTTTTTGACAACTATCGCCTAGTTAGCTTTGCGGCGGGCCGGCAAGTCGGTCAACATCACCAAGGATTGCCTCGAACTCTTCGACAGACATCAAACTCAATTCGGTGACGACTTCACGCACGGTCTTGTTCTCAAGTTGAGCGCGCTTTGCAACCAGGGTGGCGTTTTCGTAGCCGAGCATTGGCGACAGGGCTGTGACTAGGCCGATTGAATTCTCAACGCTCATGCGAAGTTTCTCTTCGTTTGCCGTGATTCCAGAAATGCACTTGTCTGCCAGCGTGTAGCAAGCCTGACGAAGCTGGGTGATGCCCATCATCAGCGCACGACACATGATTGGCTCGAAGGCGTTTAGCTGCAACTGCCCCGCTTCAGCGGCCATGGTTACGGTCAGGTCATAGCCGATTACAGCGAAGGCAACCTGGTTGACCACCTCTGGAATCACCGGATTCACCTTGCCGGGCATGATCGAAGAACCAGCTTGCATCGGTGGCAGATTGATCTCGCCGAAGCCCGCGCGTGGCCCGCTAGATAGCAAGCGCAAATCGTTAGATGTCTTCGAAAGCTTTACGGCGACTCGTTTGAGCACGCCAGAAACCATGACAAAGACGCCGGCGTCTTGGGTTGCCTCAACCATGTCGGCCGCACTGATGAAGTCGATTTTGGTTAGTTCGCTAAGGCGTTCGGTTACAGCGGTGACATATCCGGCCGGTGCGTTCAACTGAGTGCCGATTGCTGTGCCACCGAGATTGATTTCGCAAAGCAACGGAATCAGTTCACGCAAGCGCTGTTCGTCTTCCATTGTCATTCTTGCGAATGCCGCAAACTCTTGACCAAGAGTCATCGGAACAGCATCTTGCAACTGGGTGCGACCCATCTTGATTACTTCACGAAACTCGGTTGCCTTTTTTGCAAACTCATTGCGCAGGTAATCCATGGCTTTAATTAGTTCGCGAATTTCGAGAATTAGCGCGACCTTGAGTGCGGTCGGGTAAACATCGTTTGTCGACTGCGACATGTTCACGTGATTCAGCGGATGAATCTTCGAGTAATCACCCTTTTCGAATCCGGCGATTTCAAGCGCCCGATTTGCAATGACTTCATTCGCGTTCATGTTGGTGCTGGTGCCGGCACCACCTTGAATTGCATCGACTACGAAAGAGCTGTCAAGCGAACCCTGCGCCACATCGTGACAGGCGGCCACGATGGCATCATGAATTGGCTGTTCGAGTTCGCCGACTTTAAAGTTTGCGTCTGCCGCGGCCTCTTTAACCAGAGCTAACGCTTTGATCAAACTGCGATAGTGCGCAATCGGAACGCCCGAAATAGGAAAGTTAGAAACCGCTCTTGCGGTGTGAATGCCCCAGTATGCATCGGCGGGAATCTCTAATTCGCCGAGTAGGTCATGTTCAAGCCTCATTGCTGACATAACTTCAGTCTTACACAGAGATTGTTAGCGGCCTAACAATTAGTAAAAGCTGCCCGCGCCGCAGGCATAAAGGCGGGCGGCCAGGCTATCTAGGGCAGGTCGCGCGGCATATCCGACCTTCTTGCCACCAGCGCTTCTGGCGAAACCAGCGAAACTGATCGCTGTGCCGTCTTTGGCATTGACGATTCCGGCGAGGCTATAGAGCCCAGGAATGTAGCCAGACTTAGCGTGCACAGAGCCTCGGGCGACAGCATTGGCTCCGTTGAATCGAGTTGCAAGAGTGCCCGACTTGCCGGCAACCGGCAGGTAACCAATCATCGGGTTTAGCTTTGAGTCTGGCTTCGCGGCCTTTGCCAAAAGCGTTGCAATCATTCGCGCCGTGACTCTGTTTCCCTGTGCGAGCCCCGAACCATCGAGCATTGTCAACTTTTTAGAATCGACGCCAAGTGACTTCAAAACTCGAGCCGCCATCGGTTGAACATTAGAAAAGGTCGTTGCAAGGCCCGAGCTCTTTAACGCGTGACGAGCGATTATTTCTGTCTCGGTGTTGTCTGAATATTTCAAAGCGTGATCGAGCCATACGGTTATCGGCTGCGATGTTGCCGACGCTACTTCGACCGCGGTCTGCGGAGTTGAGGCAATTTCAAGAGTTGCGGTCATGGCCAATTGACCAATCGCCTGCTTGAAGTAGTTTCCGGCGCTAAGCGTTGGGTTAGCACTGCGATAACCGCTGTAATTCGTTTTTGTTAGGTCCGGGTTTTTTCTATCGCTGTCAACTTGCAGCGCAGAAATTATTGACATGTAACCGTTGGTTCTATCCGAGGTTTTCCACGCGCTGTTCCAAGTCGGTTTGTCAAAAAATGTGTCGTCAAGAATGATTTTGGTGATTGGTTGATTAGCCGGCCAAACCTTCATCAACTGCGCGGCTAGATCACTCAACTTAGGCGGCTTCTTATATGTCGAAAACGATGGGTAGTTGAGTCGCGAGAGCGTGTGATCTCCTCCGCCGCGCAAAACAACGGTGGTTGGCTCATCGGTCAAAACGTAGACCTTCGTGGTTGCCGAATAGTTGGGTTCAAGCGTTGTCATGGCAGCAGCTGCGGTAACTACCTTCATGACCGAAGCCGAAGGTGTTTGCTCGTCGCCACGAATGTTCGCATAGACCTGTCCGGTTGACGCATTCATCACGTAGCCATAGAACTGGCCGAGGTCTCTGCTGTTCGCAACAGCACGGATGCTGCACGAGCGCGGCTTGTTGGCAACTGGAGTTGCTGTCGGCGTTGGCGTTGCCGTCTGCTTTGGTGTTGTCGAAGGTGTTGGGGCGACCGTTGCTGTTGATGTCGCCGTTGGCGACGGTGTCGGCTTGGCAGTTGGCGTTGCAGAAGGTGTCGCGGCAAAAACAGGCTGAATAGCGCTTAGCGCAAGGGCTGCTGCAGCCACGGCACTGGCAAATCGAGCTTTTCGACCGGTCATCTAATCAAAGTTAGCGGCTAAAGAACGATTCGCTCCCCAAGCGAAGGCGCTTTGCTCGGCACATTAAGTTCGGCATGAACTCGCTCAGCAAACGACTCGGCCACTCCGGCCTCACCGTGAACCACAAATACCTGTTTAGGCGCGATCGAAGCGGTCTTCATCCAGGCGATCAGTTCGTTGGCATCTGCGTGCACCGAGAACGACTGCACCTGCTCGATGCTCGCCTTAACCGGCACCATCTCGCCGTGCATCTTCACTTCGGTTGCACCATCGACCAAGCGTCGCCCTCGGGTTCCCATTGCTTGGTAGCCGACCAAAATCACGGTGTGTTTTTGAATTGGCAGCATGTTTCGAAGATGGTGAACGACTCGGCCACCTGTTCCCATTCCACTCGCCGAAATAATGATGCAAGGTGTCGTCGGATTATTAACTGTCTTCGATTCGTCAACCGTGTGCAGCTCGTGCAGATAACCAGAGTCAAACGGATCACGACCTCGCCACTGCTCAACGATCTGCGGGCGAATTTCGGCGCTGCCTTCGTTGATAGCTTCGCGATAAAAGTCGAGGGCCTTGAGCGCCATTGGTGAATCTGCGTAAACCGGAATCTTTGGAATCAGACCCTGCTCAACCAGTTCTCGCAAGCGAATCAAAATGACTTCGGTGCGATCAACCGCAAAGGCAGGAATGAGTATTGACCCACCGCGCGCCGCCGTGCGATTAATTGCGTCTTCAAAATTTGTTGTCGCGGCAACGTGCTCGCGATCGCCATAGGTCGATTCAGTGACAATCGCATCAAAAATTCCACCAGGAATATCTCCAGGAGGAGCGAGCAGCGGGTGTTCATTTCGACCCATGTCTCCGGTGAACAAAATTCTCTTGCCAAAGAACTCAACCTCAACAAAAGCGGCACCGAGAATGTGCCCAGAAGGTCGAAGGGTTACGAATGTCTCTTTAGCCACCTGGGTGCGAACACCGAATTCGGTGCTCACAAACTGTTGAATTACCCGCTCTACGTCTTTCTCTTCATAGAGAGCCTCGGGAGGGTTGTGCTTCGAGAAGCCCTTCTTGGCAGCGTATTTGGAGTCTTCGGTCTGAATTCGAGCTGAGTCGCGAAGTATCACCTCAACCAACTTGGCCGAGTATTCGGTGAGAAACACCTTGCCGGCGAAGCCATCCTTGCCCAGTTTCGGCAGATAGCCGCAGTGGTCGAGGTGGGCGTGGGTCAGAACGACGGCGTCGATTTCGGCCGGGTCGATGCCAAGGGGGTTCCAGTTCTTGAGCCGCAGCTCTTTGAGACCCTGAAACATGCCGCAGTCGATCATTACTTTGGTGTCGCCACAGGTTAGTAGAAAACGGCTGCCGGTAACTGTTCCAGCCGCCCCCAAGAACTCGATTGCTACTTCGCTCATGGCGCCAGTCTATTTGGCAAGTGCAAGACTTAGACCATGGTCAGGATCTCGATAGCGCGCAGTTGGTTCTTAATCACAACCGTGCTATCGCTCGCAGCCGGTTTGGTACTGATCAACCATCAACTCTTGAGCAATTCAATATTCGCCTTAGGCGCGCTAGTTGGGTTGGCGCTATCTGCGAAGTGGACTTACCAAACTCTGCGAAATCGAGAATTGGCTAGCGACTCTCTCGCTCTGATCGCGATAATCGCAGGACTCATTGTTGGCGAGTTTTTAGCAACTGCGATTGTTGCGCTGATGCTCGCAACAGGCAGGGCTCTAGAGAATTGGGCAAAAGGAAAATCTCAGGCAGAGCTAAAGGCATTGCTAGACCGTGCACCGAGCATTGCGCACCTTGTTGATGACAAAGGGCACACCACGAATGTTGCTCTTGCTCAAATTTCGATTGGGCAAACCATCCGTGTTTTGAGCGGCGAGGTTGTGCCGCTTGACGGCGTCTTGCTAACAGACGCCGAGCTAGACGAATCTGCGCTAACCGGTGAACCGATGCCGGTGCAGCGTCTCGCCGGCGAAATCGTTTCTTCTGGCGTGGTGAATGGTGCGAGCGCCATCGACCTTCGGGTGAACTGCACCGCGACAGACTCGACATATGCCAACCTAATTCGCTTGGTTCAACGCGCCTCTGCAAACTCTGCCAAGTCGGTGCGCTTGGCAAACCGCTGGGCCCTCTGGTTCGTGCCGTTCTCGCTTTTGCTCTCGGCCGTGGCCTGGCTGATTAGCAAAGACGTGCACGTTGCAGTTGCCGTGTTGATTGCGGCAACGCCCTGCCCGCTTATTCTGGCGATTCCGGTTGCTGTGATTTCTGGCATGTCGAAGTCGGCGGCTCAGGGTGCGCTAATCAAGGGTGGCGACGCCCTCGAACTTCTGGCCAAAGCCAAGACCGTGATGCTCGATAAGACCGGCACTCTCACCAAAGGTGGCCCAGAGGTGACCGAGGCGGTCTTTGCGCTGGGTGTTGACCGAGCGCAAACTCTTGCCTTTGCCGCCAGCCTAGAGCGCTTCAGCCCGCACGTCGTGGCCCGAGCCATAGTCGATCACGCCGAACGCGAGGGCTTGCACACGCTGCCAGCCAGCCAGGTGCACGAGGAGCACGGCAAGCAAATAACCGGTGTTGTCGGCAGTCGCGCTGTGACAGTTGGCCAGCCCGAGGCAGATCTGCCAGCTTGGGCAAAGTTAGATTCAACGCTGCGCGTAGCAATCACGATCGACGGCGCTCTGGTCGCGGTGCTCGGATTGAATGACCCGATTCGCGAAGAAACCAGCGAAACGATTGCCCACCTTCGCACACTCGGAATCACTCGAATTGTTTTGGTTTCGGGCGACAACGAAATTGCTGCCAACGAAGTTGCAAGGTTGATTGGTGCAGACCAGGTTTTTGCAAACTGCACCCCCGCTCGAAAATTAGAGCTAGTTCAAAGCGAAATGGCTGCAAGTTCGGGCTCAGTGATTTTAGTTGGCGACGGCATAAACGATGCACCGGCACTCGCCGCCGCTTCAGTTGGTGTTGCAATGGGTGCTCGCGGAGCAACCGCGGCGAGTGAAGCAGCCGATGTTGTAATTATCGAAGACTCAATTATTCACCTGGCGAAAGCCTTAGACGTTTCACAAGGCGCGTTTAGAAAAGCAACCCAGGCGGGCTTGATTGGCATGAGCCTTGCAATCGTTTCGATGTTTGCTGCGGCTGCATCAATCATCAACGCAACGCAGAGCGCGATCATTCAAGAGGCCATCGATGCAACTGCAATTCTTTGGGCGCTGACTGCGCTGCGATCGAGAATCAAGGAATAAAAAAGATGGCCCGGCATTTGCCGAGCCATCTTTTATAGTGCGTTTGCTACGAGAGAATGTCTTTCACAAGAGAGCTGTTCTCTTTCTTGTTCACCGAGGCAACAACGAAGCCGATGATGGCTGCGATGAATGGTGAGAGAACCAATACCCATCCGAGAGTGTTCATCTGCCATGCGCTTTCAGGTAGCGATGGGTCAACACCGTCAGGCACTGTTCCGGCCAATAGGTTGAAGCGTGACATCAGCAAGTACTCGCCGAGCACGAGACCAACTGCAGCCGCGATCGGGGCAACCTTTGAGCGCCAAACGTTCTCGCCGCCCTCTTTCATGAAGTGCACAACGATAGCCACAGATACCAAGATCTCAACGAAGATGATGGCAATTGCGGTTACGGCGCTCATCCAGAAGAACAGGTTGAGAACTGGGTCAAGGCCGGCAGCAGCGAAGTAAACGATTACTGCAGCAGCAAGAGCTGAGGTTAGAACGACACCCATCATCGGTGCGCCAGCCTTGTTGGTGGTGCCGAAACGCTTTGGCAAAACGCCACCGCGGCCCATTGCGAAGAAGTAACGGCTGGTTGCGTTCTGAAACGCTAGCAAGCCAGCAAAGAGGCTCGAGATCACGAGAATGCTCATGACCTGAGACATCCAGGTGCCTACATACTGGTCAGCTAGCGAGAAGAGCACGCCAGCTGGGTTTGCCAAAGGAACACCCTCGACTGCCGAGCGAGCAATAACCTCGTCGAAAATCTTGCCTGCACCCATTCCAGAAACCATCGCGAATGATGTGACTGCAAAGAGAACGGTGATGATTCCGATTGCCCAGTAGGTTGCACGAGGAACCGCGCGCTTAGGGTCTTTCGACTCTTCACCATAGATTGCTGTTGCTTCGAAGCCGATGAAAGATGCGAATGCAAAAGCAATCGCGATTCCGGCACCGCCACCAAAACCACCAACAAAGATTTGGTCTGGTGAGAACGAAGCGCCGAAGTTCAAACCTTCAGGGCCACCGTTAGCAAGAATCACAACTGCGGTAACAAGAAGCGAAAGCAACTCGAGAACCATGAGCACACCGAGCACCTTTGCGCCGACGTCAACAGAGAGAAGTGAAAGCCCGGTGACGATTGCCCAGGCGAGAAGTGTCCAGACATACCAAGGCAAGTCGATTGCAAAACGTGCTGCCATTTCACCGGCAACGATTGCACCGAAGAAACCATAGATGGCTAGCTGAATCGTCACGTATCCGACGATCGAAGCGAAAGCCGAAGCGACACCGGTGTTGGTGCCGAGTCCGCGACCAACGAATGCGAAGAACGCACCGGTGTTGGTTACGCGGTTGCTCATTGCGGCATAGCCAACGCTAAACAAAAGAAGCACTAGGCCGACTGCAAGATAAGCGCCTGGTGCAGCTGCGCCGTTTCCGGCGAGCATTGCTACTGGAACCGCACCGGTCATTCCGACCAACGGTGCTGAAGCAGCTACTACGAAGAAGACGATCCCGAGAACACCGAGACGACCCTTCTTGAGCTGAGTGTCTTGTTCTGACATCTGTGTTTGTCTCCTCATTGAGTACATAATCGTTCGGATATGAATGATTTCTCTAAGCGTGGCGAAATCGAGGGCGGTTTGCAAGTTGGCAGACCGCTGTGGCGCACGGTTTGCAGAATCGTTATAAAGGGCCTATCCGTGCGATTATTCGGACACTAATGATTCGCTAGTGTTTTCATCATGAGCGAACTGCACGGATTCATTGCCCCACTGACCCCCTCTGGCAAGAGTGCGTTGGTGCCGAACATGCCCTGGTACTACTCGGGAACCTTGCTGACGGTCGAGTATTTGACCGACCCGAAGAACGTTCGCGCGATCTTGCCGGCAGACATCGAGCTCGCCGATGAGCAGCCAGGAGCCGTTGCAATCATCTGGGCAGACTGGCAGAGCTGCAGCGAAGGCGGAGCCGAATTGCTCGACCCGATTCGCTCGCAATATCTCGAAGCATTCGTTGTCGTGCGTTGCAAGCACAAGGGCGTCACCTATTCACGTTGCGTAGCCATCTGGGTTACCAAAGACTTTGCAATCGCGCGAGGCATGTATCAGGGCTACCCAAAGAAGCTTGGCTCAGTGCACGTCACTCGCATTTTCAACCACGGCAAGGCAACACCAAGGCTAGAAGCCGGCGCAAAAATTGGTGCGACGCTCTCGGCATATGACCACAGACTTGCTAGCGCGGTTGTGACACTTCGCAATCCGAGCGAAAACAATGGCTTCGTCAACGGCCACAAGATGCTTCACTCTCGCTGGATGCCCTCGATTGTTCCTGGCGCAGGCAACTCGATGGATCAACTAATCACCATGGGTGGCGTTGACGCAGACTTGGGCCAAGCTTGGGTTGGCGACGCAGAACTAACTCTTGGCGACTCGCAGTGGGACGAACTGAATTCGATTCTTCCGGTTCAAGAAATTCTCGGCGGTTACTACCGCGAGGTTGGCGTCACCTTCAATGGTGGCACCCTCGTCGAAGATCGCTCGTTGAACAATTAGTTTCAAAGAAAAATGCCCCGAGATTTTTCTCGGGGCATTTCTTTTTGGCTTTTAGTAATCGGCGAAGTACTCGTCGATCTCCCACTGAGTGATGTCTCGGGTGTCTGCATCTTTCACGGCAGCGTTGTAGCGCTCGATTTCGTCGCGCTTCATAACCAGGTGAACCGCCACCAGCTCTTTTGCCATGTACTCCCTGAAGGTGTCATTGGCTTCAAGAGCGTCAAGGGCCTCTGTGAAAGTCAGAGGCAGAATTGGCGCATCCTCGTTGTCATAGGCCATGCCCTCTGCGGCAGCTGGGGCCTCGAGGTTGTTCTTGATGCCTTCTAGAGCAGCCGCCAGAACGCTCGCGATAACCAGGTATGGGTTGGCAGCGCCGTCGCCAACGCGAATCTCGAGGCGTGTGCCCGAGCCGCGCTCAGGTGGCACGCGAAGCATGCAGCTGCGGTTGTCATAGCCCCAGTTGGCGCGGTATGGCGCAAGGGTGTCTGGGCCGAGGCGCTTAAATGCGTTGACGGTCGGGTTGGTGAACGCGGTGAGTGCAGCAGCGTTCTTGGTGATTCCAGCAATCATGTTCATTGCGGTCGTCGACAGGTTGCCGGCGCCGTCGTGCATCTTGTTGACGCCGTTCATGTCTGTCACCGAGAAGTGCAGGTGAAAACCACTGCCGCCTTCGTCTGCCCAAGGCTTGCCAACAAAGGTTGCGTGCTGCCCAGCACGAGCAATAACCTCTTTGATTGCGGTCTTGAAAATGAAAGTGCGATCTGCTGCGTCAAGCGCTTCGCTGTGCCACAGGTTGATCTCATATTGCGATGGGCTGAATTCGTGGTTGCCGGCAAACACGCCAATCTCGAGTCGATCGAGCATGCGAAGCAAGTGCAAGAAGGTTCCGTTTGGGTCAACCAAAGTTCCAGATGTATAAACTCGACCGGTTCTCTCGAGCGAACGCTTGTAGCCACCGTCTTGGGTTCGATCTGCGATATAGAACTCAAGCTCAGGGCCACAGACCGGCTGCAAGCCGAGTGCGTTGTATTCGGCGATAACTTTGCGAAGCACCATGCGAGGCGACATCATGTTCTCGCTCATGTCTGGGTTGTAAGCATCAACGAGAACATATGCCACGCCTGGCTCCCAAGGCAACTCGCGAATCGTGCTCGGGTCAATCTGACTAATTAGATCTTGAAGTCCGTCAGAGGCAATGTTGTTTGCATCGAGAACGCCACCCTGAGTGGTGGTCACCCAAACGCCTTGGCAGAAAGCCGGGCCACTGTGAGCTGATTTGTCGAGTTGGCTAACCAGCATGTCTTTCGACCTGGCAATGCCGAGAACGTCTGAATACATAAAGCGAAGAACATCAATGTTTCGAGACTGAAGGTCTTCGCGCAAGGCTACAAGGTCGTGCTTCATTGCAACTCCTAGATAACAAAAGAGCTTTCTAACTACATCGTTAGGACTCAAACGAAATAATAGCCTTAGGCGATAGATGCAAAACCACAGATTTTCAAAACGTTATGAAAGTTGATGATGAAGGCACTTTTTATTCAGCACGACCACGTGAGCCCAACCGGCCCGGTCTCTGAACGACTGCGCCATCACGGCTTTGAGATCGAAGAGCGCCTGGTGGTCAGCCAAGACAACTTCGGCAAACCAAACGTCAACTTCGAGTTTCCTGACTACAACGATTACGACGTCATCATTCCTATGGGTGCCCCTTGGGGAGCTTGGGATGACGCCTGCATCGGAAACTGGCTACTGCCTGAAATCGAGTGGATTGGCCAGGCGGTAGCAAGTGGCAAGCCGGTTCTCGGAATCTGCTTCGGCGGGCAACTGATTGCACGCGCTATGGGTGGTTCGGTTGCACCAGGTGCGAAGGGTGAAATCGGTTGGACATACATCTGGAGCGAAAAGCCAGATCTAGTTTCAAACGGACCTTGGTTTCAGTTTCACTATGACCACTGGCAGGTTCCACCAGCTGCCGTCGAGATTGCGCGCAATCCGGTTTCTTCGCAAGCTTTCACGATTAACAATTCGCTCGCAGTGCAATTTCACCCAGAGCTAACCGCAAGCGCTCTCAAGGGTTGGCTCGACTGGGGCGGCGACAAAAAAGTTATTCAAGACGGGCAAGACCCGGTCGTGATGCAGGCTCAGACTTTTGCAGAAGAAGCTGCCGCTCGCGAGCGCACGTTCGAACTAGTCGATAACTTTCTGAAGCAAATCGCAAAACTGATTTAGCACCGCAGTTTTAGCACAGGCGAACTAGCACACGCGATTTATCGCAGCGTGACCTTCACAGGCATGCGCTTGATTCCGTGAACAAAGTTCGAGCGCAAGTAATCGATGTCTGCCGTTCGTTCAACCTTTTCGACTCGGTTGATTAGATCTTCGAACATCACACGAAGCTCAATTCGAGCTAGAGCATTGCCGAGACACATGTGTGGGCCTCCGCGACCAAAGGTCATGTGTTCGTTCGGGTTGCGAGTCACGTCAAACTTGTTTGGGTTCTCAAACATGTTCTCGTCGCGGTTGCCCGACGCGAACCATGGCACGACTTTCTGCCCCGCCTTGATCTGAACGCCGTTTAGCTCGACGTCTTTGGTGGCAGTGCGTCTGAAGTGATAAACCGGGCTCGCGTAACGCAAGAACTCCTCTACAGCCCAAGGAATCAGGTCAGGTCGCTCTTGAAGCAACGCCAGCTGATCTGGGTTGTTGATCAGGTTGTTCATTGTGTGGCTAATGGTGTGACGAGTGGTTTCGTTTCCGGCTACAACGAGCAGCAAGAAGTTGGTGTGAAAGTCACGCTCGGTAAGCGCGACGCCGTCTGACATCGGGCTGTTGACCATAACCGAAACCAAGTCGACGCCGTCTTTTCCGCGGCGCTGTCGAGCGAGTTCATCGCCGTAAGCAAAGACTTCGAGTGCGGCCGGTGACTTGAAAGGCACGAGGCGATACTTTTCGCTCTCAGGGTCGTTGATCAAAACGTCTGCGTGTTCAGGGTCGTCGAAACCGATCATGCGGTTTCCCCAGTCGATTAGCTGACCGGTGTCGCTCTCTGGAACATCAAGCAACTTCGCAAGAACCTGAATCGGAAAGTCTGCGGCTACTTCTTGAACGAAATCAAATGAGCCTTTGGCAAAGGCGTTGTCGAGAGTTGTTGCTGTGATGCCGCGCAAGAAGGTTTCATATTTCGCAACAGCCTGAGGAGTGAACTGACCCTGCAGCAATCGACGAAGCGCACGGTGACGATTTCCGTCTGTTTCGAGAAGTGAGCGACGAGCTTCTTCTTGCTCTGCGTCTACCTCTTCAAGGTTGGTGAAGCGCTCGCTCGTAAATGTTTCTGCATCGCGCAAGACCTTGA
>JAHEGB010000013.1 GCA_024645175.1 Microbacteriaceae bacterium | reverse complement strand
CGTGCTCAAGAACAACCGCAAGACCCTTGCGACGAGCAACTTCTGCCACGAATGAAGGAACCTGACCGTTCTGGTCGATTAGCTTGATGAACTCGTTAGGGTCCATTCCGTATGACTGTGAGGTCTGAACCAGGTACTGCAAGAGCTCCTGCTCGTTGACCTTGACGTTTTCAGCCTGAGCGATTTCGTCAAGAATCATCTGAACCTTGAAAGACTTCTGGCTCTGCTCGGTTACCTCTGCGCGGTGAGCGGCGTCTTCTAGACGACCCTCGCCTTCGAGGTGACGGTTTACGTCTGCTTCAACTAGCTCGTCAGAAACAGCAACTTCGATCTTCTCGACCAATAGGTCGGTTAGCTTGTCGCGTGCCTCAAGGCCCTGGTTGAAAACCTTTGAATCCTTGATCTGCTTCTCTAGATCTGCCTTTAGCTCTGCGATCGTGTCGAACTCAGATGCAAGCTGCGCGAATGCGTCGTCTGCCTTCGGAAGCTCGCGCTCCTTCACTGCAGTAAGGGTTACTGAAATCTCAGCATCCTTGCCCGCCATGTCGCCGCCAACGAGCTTCGACTTGAAAGTGGTGCTCTCGCCAGCAGTAAGAGTGTCGAGCGCTTCGTCGATGCCGTCTAGCAAGTTGCCAGAACCGATTTCATAAGAAATGTTCTGAGCCTCGTCGATAGCCTTGCCGTCGATTTCAGCCTTCAGGTCGATTGAAGTGAAGTCGCCCTTCTTTGCTGGGCGGTCAACGGTCTTTAGAGTTCCGAAACGTGAACGAAGGTTGTCTAGCTCAGCGTCTACCTCTTTGGCGTCAACGGTGATGTCAGAAACCTTAACCTTTAGACCCTTGTAGTCGATGAGTTTGATCTCTGGACGAACTTCTACCTCGATCTCGACGACTAGGTCGCCATCCCAGGTGTTCTCATCTGGAGTCTTCTTGATGTCTGCCTGTGGCTGACCAAGAACGCGAAGCTTGTTTTCTTCGACGGCCTGACGGTAGAGGCTGTCTAGTGCGTCGTTGATTGCGTGCGCCATGATTGCTGGCTTGCCAACGCGCTTTTCAAGAATCGCTGCTGGAACCTTGCCCTTGCGAAAGCCAGGGATGCTCACTTCTTCGGCGATGTGCTCGTATGCGTGATCGATGCTCGGCTTTAGATCAGCTGAGCTTGCTTCGATAACGAGCTTCGCGCGAGTTGGCTTGATGCGTTCAACGGTGGTTTTCAATGAACCTTCTCCTGAAAAGGCTCGCGACGCATCGCAAGCTGGGTTTTTTATTCGAATCACTTATGAAACAGTGGTCGGGATGACAGGATTTGAACCTGCAACCCCCTGTACCCAAAACAGGTGCTCTACCAAGTTGAGCCACATCCCGGAGGTTCGCTCGCTAACGAGC
The DNA here is from genome assembly GCA_024645175.1 of Microbacteriaceae bacterium. Classification (GTDB taxonomy): domain Bacteria; phylum Actinomycetota; class Actinomycetes; order Actinomycetales; family Microbacteriaceae; genus Rhodoluna. Next base: position 13,501 of record JAHEGB010000013.1, on the reverse strand, counting down.
AGACAACTTTGTTATCTTATCCCATAGAATTGTTCGGTTGGCAGGTTTAGGCCAACTTCGCGGATGTAGCTTAATGGTAGAGCCTCGGTCTTCCAAACCGATGACGCGGGTTCGATTCCCGTCATCCGCTCCAGATAAGGCAGTCAGCATTGACTGCCTTTTTCTTTACCCTCTAGCTTTGACAGCCAGCACACCAATAGAGCTTGCGGCCAGCCATGATCTCGATGCTCACATTTGTTGAGCAAACTCGGCAGGGTTGGCCCTCGCGCTTATAGACCCAATTTCGATCTGCCTTGCTCGGTCGCTTGGTAAACAGGTCATCCCTGGTGATCATGAAAGAAGTCTTCACGCCAACCTTTAGCAACTTGACCGAGTCGTGCCAAATGTTTTCAATCACTTCGCGTGGCAGGGCGTTGCCAGGCGTGTGTGGATTGATGCCCGCTCGAAAGAGCAACTCTGCACGATAGACGTTTCCGATTCCAGAGACGACCTCTTGATTCATCAAGAGTTGGCCGATCGAGGTTCTCGAGCCCGCAACCTTGGCTGCGAATCGCTCGCGTTCTTTGCCGCGCGGGTCTGGGTTCAACGGATCAGGGCCAAGTCGCTTTTCGACAGCCAACACCTCGCGATCGTCTATGACTTCGCAAACGGTAGGTCCGCGCAGTTCGGCAATTGCTTTCGATGATCTGAACCTAGCTCGAACCTCACCGACGACCTCGGGCCAGTCTTCGGCCGAATGCAGCTTCCACTTTCCATAAATTCCAAGGTGAATGCGCAAGGTTAGGTCGTTGTCGAATTCGAGAAACAACTGTTTGCCGATTGCTCGGGCACGAACAAGCACTCGATTGCTAACCAGTTTTGCTTCAGACGTAAAACGCCCCTGTGGTGAATCGACGATTATTGCCTCACCAGCGAACAACCGATTGAAGTCGTTCGCGTTTCGATGAACGGTGTGACCCTCAGGCAATTAGCGACCGCGCATTCTTAGCTGATGTTGCCAGTCTGTTCGTAGTCTGCGATCTTGCCGATGCGACGTGCGTGACGTTCGTCATGGCTAAACGGTTCTGCGATGAATAGTTCGACCAGGTGCAGAACTTCTTCGCGCGTGTGCTGGCGAGCGCCAAGCGCAATCACGTTTGCGTCGTTGTGCTCGCGCGCGAGCTTTGCGGTTGACTCGTTCCAGGCGAGTGCAGCGCGAATGCCGTGCACCTTGTTTGCCGCAATCTGCTCGCCATTGCCAGAGCCACCCAAGACGATCCCTAGAGCGGCGATGCCAGCCTGCTGATCGCGCACAACCGCAAGTGCTGCGTTGATGCAAAAACTAGGATAGTCATCGAGCGGGTCATAGCTCTGCGGCCCGTGATCGAAAACCTCATGACCCTGCTTGCCAAGTTCTTCAATAAGAAAGTGGCTAAGTTCAAGACCCGCGTGGTCGGTAGCGATGTGAATGCGCATGTCGATCTTTCTGTTTTGCTAAATCTTAGGCTTTGGCGTTTCGTTCTCTGATCAACCAGAAATAAGTGAGCACGGCACCAACGGCAGCTGCGAAGAAGGTTACGAGAGCCATTCCGGCGACAATCGCCTGAGCGCTCTGGCGGTCTGCATCGCTGCCAATAGTTGAATCGCCAACGGCACTAATAAATAGGTTGCTGAGCACCCCGGTCACGATTGCAGAGATGACGAGGTTCGTAACAAATCGATATAGCTTCGACTTGTTTCGCACGAAAAGGCCAATCACGGCCCAAAAGGTGAACATTGGCAGCAAGAAGGTGGTTGCGGTGTTGGTCACCATGGTCAAGCCGGTTTGCACGTTCGCAGAGGTAATAGTGAAGGTCAAAAAGATGCCAAAAATGGCAATGCCAAGCACGGCTGAGGCTTCGACTAGCGGGGATGGCTTCAAGTTCATAAAGACTAGGCTAATTGACGAATTCGCCAACTGACACAGGAGTCAAATTGCCAGGAGAAAACCTAACCCGCATCGAAGCCGCCGACCGCGCAAAGCTGCTCAAAGTTCACAGCTATGACGTCGAGCTTGACCTCACCACGGGTGAAAAGACCTTCGCTTCGAAGACCACTGTGCGTTTTGCATCGCACGAGGTTGGTGCGAGCACGTTCATCGACGCGATCACTGCAAAGGTGAACAGCATCACTTTGAATGGCGAATCACTTGACGTTGCAAAGCACTCAGACGGCATTCGCATCGAACTAAGCAATTTGCAGAGCGAAAACGAACTGGTTGTCGACGCCGAGGCTTTCTACATGAACACCGGTGAAGGCCTTCACCGATTTGTCGACCCGGTTGACAACGAGGTTTACCTCTATTCACAGTTTGAGGTTCCTGACTCACGCCGCATGTTTGCAGTGTTTGAGCAGCCAGACCTAAAGGCACTTTTCACTTTCATCATCACCGCACCTGAGAACTGGAAGGTTGTCTCAAACCAGCCAACCCCAGAACCAACTTCTCTCGGCGGCGGCAAGGCAAAGTGGCACTTTGCCCCTACCCCAAAGATTTCTAGCTACATCACCGCTTTGATTGCCGGACCTTATGTTGAGGCTCGCTCAGAGTTGACCTCGTCAGACGGTCGCGTGATTCCGCTCGGTGTCTTCTGCCGTGCATCATTGTCTCCATTCATGGATGCCGACTACATCTTCGACAAGACTCGCGAAGGCTTCTTGTTCTACGAGAAGCAGTTCGATGTTCCGTATCCATTTGAAAAGTACGACCAGCTATTTGTTCCAGAGTTCAACGCAGGTGCGATGGAAAACGCCGGAGCCGTCACCTTCACCGAGACCTACGTCTTCAGATCAAAAGTTTCAGACGCTACTAAAGAGCGTCGCGTAGTCACGATTTTGCACGAGCTAGCTCACATGTGGTTCGGCGACCTAGTGACCATGAAGTGGTGGAACGACCTGTGGCTCAATGAGTCATTCGCAGAATATGCATCGACTTTGGCCACCGCCGAGGCAACCGAGTGGCACGGCGCATGGACTACCTTTGCAGCTCTTGAGAAGTCATGGGCATACCGTCAAGACCAGTTGCCATCAACTCACCCGATTGTTGCCGAGATCAATGACCTCGAAGACGTTCAGGTGAACTTCGATGGAATCACCTATGCAAAGGGTGCATCAGTTCTGAAGCAGCTGGTTGCCTTTGTCGGTCAAGAGAAGTTCATGGCCGGTGTTAGCGCCTACTTCAAGAAGCACGCCTATCAGAACACCGAACTGGTTGATTTGCTGCGCGAACTAGAAGCTCAGTCGGGCCGCGACCTGCAGAGTTGGTCAAAGAACTGGCTTGAGACCGCAGGTGTGAACACCCTGCGCCCTGAGTTCGAAACTGACGCCGACGGCAACTTCACGAAGTTCGCTGTCTTGCAGACCGCAATTGCCGAGCACCCAACCATTCGCCCGCACCGCATGGCCATTGGTTTCTACAACCTCGAAGGCAACGCCCTTAAGCGCGTGCACCGCATCGAACTCGATGTCGATGGCGACCGCACTGAGGTAGACGCCTTGGTTGGCATCGCTCAGCCAGATTTGATCTTGTTGAATGACGAAGACTTGGCATACGCAAAGATTCGCCTTGACGAGCGTTCACTCAAAACCGCTGTCGACCACCTCAGCAAGTTCGAAGATTCACTTGCGCGTACCGTTGTTTGGGGTGCTGCCTGGGATGCCGCTCGCGACGCCGAGGCAAGCCCGCGCGAATTCGTCAAGTTGGTTTTGAACAACATCGCAACCGAGACAGAGTCGACAACAATCTTGACCCTGCTTCGTCAGTTGGTCACAACCGGAAACCTCTATGTTGCAGAAGCTCACCGCGAGCAGACTTTGATCGAAATCGGTGACGGTCTGTTGTCAATGGCGCGCAAGGCAGAACCGGGCAGCGACATTCAGTTGCAGCTCATCAAGTTCTTTCCGCAATTCGCAAAGACCTCTGCTCACCTCGACGCACTAGAGGCATTGCTCTCTGGTGCTGAGAAGCTTAACGGTCTCGAGGTCGACGCAGACCTTCGCTGGGATCTGCTAACCGGTCTCGTAGTTGCCGGTCGCGCAGGTGAAAGCGAGATTGACGCAGAGCTAGAACGCGACAACACAGCAAACGGCCAGAAGGCAGCTGCCGGTGCTCGTGCGGCACTGCCAAGCGCTGCTGCGAAAGAAGCAGCCTGGAAGCTACTCGTTGAAAGCAAGGAACTTTCTAACGCACTCGTAAACTCAGCCAGCCTTGGCTTCGGTCGAGTTCACGACTTGAAGTTGCTCGAGCCATATGTTGACCGTTACTTCGAGAGCGCTCTTCACGTATGGAAGTTGCACACCTTCAAGATTGCTGAGTACTTGATGATCAACCTCTACCCTGTCTATTTGGCAAACGAGGCTCTCGCTGCCAAGACTCGTGAGTGGATCGCAAAGCCTCAGATCAAAGAGATTCCTGCTCTTCGCAGAATCATGATCGAGAACCTGGCAGCCGTAGACCGTGCGCTAGCTGCGCAGAAGCGCGACGAAAGAAGCTAACAATGCAAAACTTCATGGCTTGGTGGCCCGAGTTCTGGCAGCAGTGGCACACGCTGATTCGAATCGTTTTGATTCTGATCGGCACAGTCTTGGTTCGCTGGATTCTTCTGGTCTCAGTAAGCCGTGTAGTCAAAGGCATTGAAGCCGGCACCCGAGGCAAGCTTGCAGAGACAGACAAACGCTCGGCAAGCCAGTCACCGGTGGCGAAGGCGCGTGTAATTCAGCGCGCCAGAACCCTTGCCTCGGTCATGAGCAACCTAATCACATGGTCGCTCGTGCTATTTGCTGCAGGGTCGGTTCTAGGCGAACTCGGCGTTGCCGTCGGCGCACTAGTGGCGAGTGCTGGAATCTTGGGTGCAGCCCTTGGTTTCGGCGCCCAAAGCCTGGTGCGCGACCTGATCAGCGGTCTGTTCATCATCTTCGAAGACCAGTTCGGCGTCGGCGACAGCGTTGACCTTGGCGAAGCCACCGGCGTTATCGAAAACGTCGGCTTGCGTGTCACTCAGGTTCGCGATGTGAACGGCGTTCTCTGGTACGTGCGCAACGGTGAGATCATCCGTGTCGGAAACCACTCTCAAGGATGGGCACGAGTCGTGCTCGACATTCCATTTAGCTACAACGTGAAGATTGACAAGGCGCAAGCAACAATTCTTGAAGCTGCGACCGAGCTTTACAAAGACAACTCGTTTGCAAAGCGCATGTTGAGCAAGCCAGAGGTTTGGGGCATTCAGTCGATTACCGGTGACCAAGTTGTCATTCGTCTAGTTCAGCAGGTTGGGCCTCAAGATGCAGATGACATTGCTCGCGAGCTGCGCCTGCGCATCAAAACAAAACTCGATGCAGCCAAGATCACTCTCGCTTCAGACAAGACTCCGATCTTTGTTGAAGTCGGCGGCAAGGCCATCAAGTAATTGTCAGACCAACAAGACTTTTCTGACGCAGAGCGAGTAGAGACCGTTCGCATTAAAGGACTTGGCGGCGAATTGAACATCGCGGGCAACTTTTATGAGCGCGTTGGTGGCAAAGAAACTTTTCGCAAACTAGTCGCAAAGTTTTATGAAGGCGTTGCCGAAGACGATGTGCTTCGCCCGATGTATCCAGAAGAAGATCTCGGCCCTGCAGTCGAACGCCTTCAACTCTTTCTAGAGCAGTACTGGGGTGGGCCGACTACCTATCAAGAACAACGCGGACACCCTCGACTGAAGATGCGCCACATGCCGTTCAAAATCAATCCGCTAGCTCGCGAACGTTGGCTGCTGCACATGCGCGCTGCGGTTGAGTCGATTGAGTTGCCGCAACTGCTCGAGGCTGAACTTTGGGGTTACCTCGACCGTGCAGCCACGGCGATGCTAAACACCTTCGAAGACTAAATAACCGCAGAAGCCTCGCGGGCAATCACGTGCCCAAAATCGCTGCTAAGTCGAACCCACTTGTCTGCAAAATAGACGCCCACGTCTTCGTTTTCGACCATGAAGCCGAGTCCAGCCGCGACAAATGCCGCACCGGTAGGAATGCGAACGTCTCGCTGTATGCCCCTGCCCCAGATTTCACCACGGATGCGCGCAGCGATTGGCCCACCAACCGAGGCGGGCAAGGTGTCAGCGACCTCTTGAATTCCGGCTCTGGCGATTTCTGTGAGCTCTGTTTCATTGATTACGCCATCTGCAACCCAGCCAGAGCGAGGCGGTGAGATTCCAGCCCAAGATGCGCGCTGGCTTGACTCTGGCACTTCGATGCGAAAATCTGGTGCTCCACTCTCGAGCACCTTGGCTAGTCGATCAAGCACCGCTGCGATTGGAACGAGGGTGTCTACCTCGGCATCTGCGGCCAGTTCGCTTGTTCGAAGCCCGATGACCGTCGGGCCACCATCGAGAATGCTGCCCGAGAAGATCGGCGCTACATAAGCGGCAAGAACGTTGCCGAATGCGCGAAGTCTGACAAGGCCGTCTGGGTCTAGTCGTTTGGCTCTGACCAGATATGACTGCATATCTTTAGTCGATTGTTCATCGAGAAGTACAAAGTCTTTATTCATCGCTATCTAAACTACCTTTTGCGAAGAATAATTTTTCGCAGTTCGGAGAATCGATGTCTGTTCCAATTCCAGAAAATCCACTGGACGACCTTCTTCGAACCCTGCAGCTTTCAAAACTTGAAAGCAATAACTCTGCTGAAGACCTATTCGAGGGACCTTCTCAATGGATGCCTCACGGTCGGGTCTATGGGGGCCAAGTTCTCGCGCAGAGCCTCGTAGCTGCTACAAACACTGTCGACACCGAAGGTATTCGAAATGTGCATTCATTGCACGGATACTTCTTGCGACCTGGTGACATCGACTTGCCAATTACTTTTTCAGTCGACCGGTTGCGTGATGGCAGAAGCTTCAGCACCCGACGCGTTCAAGCTTTTCAAAACGATCAAGCGATTTTCTCGATGATTGCTTCGTTTCAAGACACCGACCCCGGTCTAGATCATCAAGATGCGTTTCCGGCAGATATTCCTGACCCTGAGACATTGCCAACCGCAGCCGAGTTGCTTGGCGACAGCGAGCATCCGGTTGTTCAGTATTGGGCGAAGGCTAGACCGTTTGACATGCGACACGTCACTTCGCCGATTTACTTCAAGGTCGATGGCGAACACGTGGCACACCAGGCAGTGTGGCTTAAAGCGCTTGGCACCCTGCCAGATGATCCGCAGATTCACCGCGCGGCCATGGCCTATGCCAGTGACTATTCGATTCTCGAGAGCATCTATCGCCGACACGGAATCGCTTGGTCGCACCGCGGGCTCAAGTCTGCAAGCCTCGACCACGCAATGTGGTTTCACCGCGATGGTCGCGCAGACGAGTGGATGCTCTATGCGCAAGAGTCGCCGAGTGCGCAGGGCGGCAGAGGCCTTTCGCTTGGTCGCATCTTTAATCGCGCCGGCGTTCTGCTTGCCACCGTTGCCCAAGAGGGCATGGTTCGCGTGCCTGAGTTTGCCGACTAGTTAGTTAGTAGCGACCTAGAACTCGCGACTAGTCGCGGGTTAGTCGACGATAGGTCGAACGGTGCGGCTTTGCAGCATCTGCACCTAGTCGTTCGATTTTGTTCTCTTCGTATGCCTCGAAATTGCCTTCGAACCAGTACCAGTTAGCTGGGTTATCGTCGGTGCCTTCGTAAGCGAGAATGTGCGTCGCGACGCGGTCTAGGAACCAACGATCGTGGGTGATGACCACCGCGCAACCCGGAAACTCGAGGAGTGCATTCTCAAGGCTAGAGAGCGTTTCAACGTCGAGGTCGTTTGTTGGCTCATCGAGAAGCAAGAGGTTTCCGCCTTGCTTCAAGGTAAGAGCGAGGTTCAAACGGTTTCGCTCACCACCTGATAGAACACCGGCTGGCTTCTGCTGATCTGCACCCTTGAATCCGAAAGCAGCAACGTATGCTCGCGATGGAATTTCTTGGTTGCCAACCATCATGAAGTCGAGGCCGTCAGACACGACTTCGAAGAGTGACTTGTTCGGGTCAATTCCGGCACGTGACTGGTCGACGTATGAAATCTTTACGGTTTCACCGATCTTTAGTTCACCGCTGTCGATTTTTTCGAGCCCGACGATGCTCTTGAACAACGTTGATTTTCCGACACCGTTTGCACCGATGACTCCAACGATTCCGTTGCGAGGCAGCGAGAAGCTGAGCCCCTCGACCAATGTGCGGTCGCCAAAACCTTTTTTGATGTTTGTCGCTTCAAGCACGATGTTTCCGAGTCGCGGACCAACCGGAATTTGAATTTCTTCGAAGTCGAGTTTTCTAGTGCGATCTGCCTCAGCAGCCATCTCTTCATACTTAGCGAGACGAGCCTTTGACTTGGTCTGACGAGCCTTCGAGTTCGAACGAACCCACTCGAGCTCTTCGGTCAGGCGCTTTGCAAGTTTTGCGTCTTTCTTGCCCTGAACTTCGAGACGCTCGCGCTTCTTCTCAAGATAGGTCGAGTAGTTGCCCTCATATGGATATGCGCGACCGCGGTCGAGTTCGAGAATCCACTCGGCAACGTTGTCGAGAAAGTAACGGTCGTGAGTTACGGCCAATACGGCACCCGGATATTTTGCGAGGTGCTGCTCAAGCCAGAGAACTGACTCTGCGTCGAGGTGGTTAGTTGGCTCATCGAGCAAAAGCAGGTCAGGCTTTTCAAGCAGCAACTTGCACAGGGCAACACGACGACGCTCACCACCCGAGAGGTTGGTTACCGCGGTGTCACCCGGTGGGCAGCGAAGTGCATCCATCGCCTGCTCGAGTTGGCTGTCGAGATCCCAGGCATCGAGGTGATCGATTTGCTCTTGAAGCACGCCCATCTCGGCGAGCAATGCATCGAAGTCGGCATCTGGCTCTGCCATGAGTGCAGAAATTTCGTTGAAGCGATCTAGTTTTGCTTTGGTCTCTTTGACCGCAAGCTCAACGTTGCCAAGCACGGTTAGAGACTCGTCGAGCGGTGGCTCTTGAAGAAGAATGCCGACGGTTGCGTCGGTTGCCAGGCGGGCTTCACCGTTGCTCGGGGTGTCTAGGCCGGCCATGATCTTCATGACGGTTGACTTTCCGGCACCGTTTGGGCCGACCACACCGATCTTTGCGCCCGGATAGAAGGCAAGAGTTACGTCATCAAGAATGACCTTGTCGCCATGCGCTTTGCGCGCCTTGATCATCTGATAGATGAATTCAGCCAATGTAATGCTCTCTTTTCGATAAATGGCGCTCTCTCGCACCCGCATGCTGTCGGACTGAGTTTACCCGACCATTATTGGCTTCAACTTGAGCTCTGAATTGCATGCTTGGCAAGAGAGCGCCAGCCTCTCTCGAAAAGAGGTTTGGCGCTGAGCCGGCAGAACAGAGGGGGTCGCCTGCCGACTCAGCAGTCTTTGGTGTTACTTGGCGGCGACTAGCTCGCGCTCGTCTTCGCTTGAATCGAGCTCTTCGCTCGGGTCTGGTTCGCGAACCAGCACGGTGCGAGTGAACACCGCGGTGCCCCAGGTGAGATCGTGACCAAGCGCTTCGGCTTCGACCTCAACAGAGGTGCCCGCGCGTTCGCCGTTGTCCCAGTCGCGAACTCGCAGCTTGCCGGTGACTAGAACTCGCTCACCCTTTGAGACAGAGCCGGCAGCGTTGATGGCTAGCTGGCGAAAGGCCGTGACAGTGAACCAGTTGGTCTCGCCGTCGACCCACTTGTTGGCAGTGCGATCGAAGCGGCGATGAGATGCCGCCATGCGAAACGAAGTAATTGGAAGGCCATCTTGAGTAACCAAGTGGCGAGGTGTGGTTGCTACCAAACCTGAAACGGTGATGATCTCTGACACTTATTGCCTCTCTCTAAAGCGAAGAACTATTCGCTAGAAAGAGATTGACGCAGCCAAATTACTTTGGGTTAAAGAGATTTCATTCTGTGGATAACTGCCGAACTAATTCGGCTGTGGATTTATCGAATGTACTGCGTGAACTTGGCACGCACTTTCGCCATTTTTGGCGCGACAACTGCATTGCAATATCCCTGGTTTGGGTTTTTTGCGAAGAAGTCCTGGTGATACTCCTCGCCCATCCAGAATTGCTCTGCTGGCGAGATTTCGGTAACGATGCCTTCGCCCCAAATTTCAATTGCGCGATCGCGAGCGGCTTCGAAAAGAGCCTTCTGACTCTCGTCTTCGTAATACATCGCCGAGCGGTACTGAGTGCCGACATCCATGCCTTGTCGGTTCAGTTGAGTTGGGTCGTGCAGCGTGAAGAACATGTCGAGAATGATCTCAGCCGGAACCACGTTCTCGTCAAAAATCACACGAGCGACCTCGGCGTGACCGGTGTTGCCCTCGCAAACCTGTTCGTAGCTCGGGTTATCGACGGTGCCGCCCATGTATCCGACCTCAACGTCGCTAACGCCCTTGAATTGCATGTATGTGCTGTCGAGGCACCAGAAGCAGCCGCCACCCAAAACGAAACTAGTCATTTCTCTAGCCTAGGCTTTTCGAATGAGCCAAAATCACAAGCACCCCACTCTCGGAGTGTTTTTGGCCATCACAAGCTCACTGCTCTTCGGCTTAAATGCGAGCACGACAAAGGTTTTGATTGAAAGCGGCATCTCGGCCGAGCAGTTGGTTCTCTTCAGATCTGCCGCGGTCGCATTGTTTGCAGCAATCGGCGTTGCGCTCACCAACCCAAAGGCTTTCAAGTTGCAGCTTCGAGAGATTCCATTCTTCGCACTTTTCGGCGTTGTCGGCGTCGGCCTAATGCAGTGGGCTTATAGCAACGCGGTTGCGAACCTTCAGGTTGGCGTAGCCCTGCTTATCGAATACACGGCAATTGTGATTGTTCCGGTTGCTTCATACTTCTTGTTCAAAGAGCGCGTTCGCGGTCGCATCTGGCTAGCCATTGCCCTCGTGCTCGGCGGCCTTTCGATTGTTGCTCAACCATGGGCGGCAGGGCTAAATCTTGTCGGTGTCATTTATGGCTTCATGGCTGCCGTTTTCTTGAGCAGCTACTTCATCATGGGCGAACATGCGCAACGCAAGCGCGATGCCTTTTCGACAATGTTTTATGCATTTCTCACGGCAACTCTGTTTTGGGCAGTTGCGGCCAACATCAACCCGAGCGGGCTTATCGACTTCACCAAGGATGTAAACCTCACCGGCAACTTGGAATCGGTGACGTTGCCATCATGGGTGGTTTTGATCTGGATAGCCATCGCCGGCTCATTCGTGCCGATGCTCTTTACCTTCTTGGCAATGCGACACCTTTCGGCAAGCGCCGTGGGCATTGCGAGCACGGCAGAGACGGTTTTTGCCTTCGTTTTTGGATATCTCTGGCTTAGCGAGAAGATTGATTTGTCGCAAACCATCGGTGGCGTTTTGGTCATTGTCGGAATCGTTGTGGCACAAACTGCGAGGAGCAAGCAATGGCAACCGTCGAACTAAATTTCAACGCATTCGGCGAAATCGTCACCTCGCCAGGCATTGTGCTCGTTGACTTCTGGGCTGAATGGTGTGGCCCATGCCGCCAGTTCGGGCCAATCTTTGAATCTGCTAGCGACGCAAACAGCGACATCGTTTTTGCCAAGGTCGACACAGAAGCTAACCAAGATTTGGCTGGTGCTCTCGAGATCACGTCGATTCCGACCCTCATGGTTTTTCGCGACGGCATCATGCTCTACAACCGAGCAGGCGCTTTGCCAGCACCGATGCTCGATGAACTAATTTCTGCCGTGCGAAATGTTGACATGGATGAAGTTCGTGCCGACATCGCAGCCGGCCCCGCAGGCGAAGTTGAAGAGGAGTCAAAGTAATGTCACGAGTCAAAAACAACAGCTGGGCAATGATTGCGACTGTTTGCATTGCCGCAGTTTTTGCTTCTGTAATCGGCTTGCTAAACCCGACTAACTGCGTTGAAAGCATTCAGCTTGAAGGTTGGACTTCATGCGCGGCAATCGCAAATCAGCAGCGCTGGTTGTTCTGGGGTCTTCTAGCGTTGAGCGCATTCGGTTTTGTTATTTCACTTGCGAAGCGCAGCAGAAAGAAGCAGTAAAAACTTGCCAACACCAGAAAGTGCAAAGATGCACGAAGTCACCGGCGATTTGCGTGAAGCGGTTTTTGAATATGCGCGCACGCGTCTGAGTTACTCTCCTCCGCCGCTCGACGCACCTAAGTCACTCGAGGTTTTAACAAAGCTCGCTGGGCAGACGATCACCGAAAAAGGTTTGGGCGGAATCGACGCGCTCGAACTATTCGGTGAAGTGCTTGCACCAGCCACGATCAGCACAGATCATCCGGGCTATTTGTCTTTCATTCCTTCTGCGCCAACTGAAGCTTCGAAGCTCTTCGACCTGATTGTTTCGGCCTCTGCTATCTATGGCGGTTCTTGGATGGAGGGCGCTGGCGCGGTCTATGCAGAGAACCAGGTCATCGAGTGGCTAGTGCGCGAAACCGGCCTGCCGGCCAGTGCTGGCGGCGTTTTTGTGCAGGGTGGCACCATCGGAAACCTCTCGGCCCTAGTGGCTGCAAGATTCGCGGCAGAGAAGAAACTTGGTCGCAAGGCCGGTCGCTGGGCATTCATTTGCAGCAGCGAGGCCCACTCGAGCTTGAAGACCGCTGCACGAGTCATGGATGTCGACATCATCGCAGCGCAGGCAGATGAAAACGGTCAGCTCGGTGGCTCTGCGGTCGAGGCAGCGTTGCTTTCGGCCGGTGAGCGAGATGTCTTTGCAATCGTGGCAACCGGCGGAACCACAAACTTTGGAATCGTCGATCGCATTTCAGAAATTGCAAAGGTTGCCAATCAAAACGATGTTTGGTTGCACATCGATGGTGCATATGGACTTGCGGCGATTCTCGCAGAGAGCACTCGAGAGCTTTTCGCCGGCATCGAACACGCAGACAGTTTTATCGTCGACCCGCACAAATGGTTGTTCGCACCATTCGATGCGTGTGCGCTTGTTTACCGAAACCCAGAAATCGCACGCGAGGCTCACACGCAGCACGGCGAATATCTAGACACGCTAACCGAATCTGGCGAATGGAACCCTAGCGACTATGCGGTCAACCTGACCCGTCGCCCACGTGGTCTGCCGCTTTGGTTCTCGCTCGCAACTCACGGCGTTGCCGCATATCGCGCAGCTGTCGAAACTAACTGCCAACTCGCTCGCGACGCAGCAGAACTAATTCGCAAGCGACCAGATCTCGAACTCGTGCGCGAGCCGATGCTCAGCGTTGTCGTATTCAAAAAGCACGGATGGACCCAAGCCGACTACGACAAGTGGAGCGACAAGTTGCTTGAAGATCAAATCGCTTTCGTTGTTCCAAGCTCACACCGAGGCGAACCAAACCTGCGTTTTGCAATTGTGAACCCAACCACGAGCATCGAGACGATTAGCGAGATTCTCGATCGAATTGAGAAGGACTAACAGTGAAACTGACTGTCGCCGAAGCCCTGCCTAGCCTTAGCCGAGTGAAGCCAGCAGAACGCGAGCCGCTTCGCGTTGCGCT